>NZ_JBVVQQ010000029.1:0-75691 GCF_055811135.1 Mesorhizobium sp. WSM4817
AAACGCTGTCCGCGAATTACTGAAATCACTGTCCGGGATTTAGCGAAAAGGGTGTCCGGGAATTAACGAAACACGCATCGCGGTACGCTTCTTGGTGATAGTGACCGCATTTCTTACCGGGGTGGCTGGCCTAAGAGCAGTAATCTTCTTACGTATATTTGAGGCCATCTGCGCTTCTCCTCCTTGCCGGCGCGTTAACCCTCGTCGTGAGCCGCCCGCCACAATGACCGATATAGGCCCACAAGGAAATCTTCCGAGCATTGTTGAGGCCGTGACCGGACTGTCTGCTGTTGGGCAGCACTGGGCGGGTAGCTGCCATTCGGCAGCCGACGCCGTTCCAGCGTTTGCAGGTCAATCTTGAGATAAAGCCGTCAATGAAGTGCGATTGAGTGACGGCACTTCAACCGCATCGTCATCTTCCAGGCCGTCCAGCAGCACCTTAAGGCCCGCGGCGCCCACACTATCTGAAGGCTAAGATGCCGAATGTCAGAAAATTCTTCGCAGAATGTCTACGGATGGTTCGTGCGGTCGGAACGGGGGCCTGAGACATCGCTCTCGTTGGACATCACGCGTTTGAAAACTTGAAGAGTCAGGGGACTCTTGATCTCATACGTCGATCTTCATCTCGACTCCTTCGCCGAAGAAGCATTCATGGCCGAAGGCATCGCGCATGGCCTGTGAATCCCAGGCCTCGGTATATGGTGTCCGATAGTTGAAATAGAAATGCAATTCCTTTGGACCGTATTGGATCAGCCTCGCGACCGCTTCCGGGTTCGGGTGTCGGTTTCGAGCGCCACTGGTCGAAATCGCGATGCGCTTAGCTGCCATGGCCCTTACCAGCGGGATGGTCGTGTTCGCCTTGCTTCCGTGATGCGAGAGCTTCACCAGGTGAAGTTCCTCGGTGTCGAGCTTCCGCAACCCTTCCAAGAGATCCGACGGGTGGGCATCCGCAGCCAACAGGACTCGTCGGCCCTCGAATTTGGCGACGAATGCAATGCTCGATCCGTTCGGGACGGTTCTGTCCTCCACATCCGGCGCGTCCGCCAGCGCCGCGACGTTTCCAGGGACGGTCGCGAGCTTCGGGCCAAGGATCTCAAGCCCGGCTGGGACTGGATCGGGATCGACAGGCAGGCTCTTGGATTGACGATACTCGATCCAGTCCGAGCGTAGCCGGGATAGCGCTTTCATCGTCGGTGTCAGGAGGGTTATCTTCATCCCGCCTACTACGTCAATAACCGGCAGTTTCGCTTCGCGGATTGCCACCGCCTTGCCATTGAAGTCGGCGTTCCAGGGCCATGCTCGTTTCAGAAGACCGTCCGAGAAGGCGTCTCCTTGTCTGGGCCCCAAGATCTCCAGATCCGATAGCTGGTCGAAACCGTTGAACCAGACCTGCGCCACGGATCCTGGCAGGTCAGGATCCTCAATCAGGGGCAGTAGTCCTTCGATATGGTCGGCGTCGAGGTGACTGAGGACGAGGAGATCGATGCGTTCACCGCGCGCGCGTATATCCTTCAGCGCCGGGACGATCGAAGCGGCGTAGGTGGACCCACGTCCACCATCGATCAGGATATGATGCTGTCGATCCTCCGTCCCGTAATCCAGAAGAAGACAGTCGCCGTCATCGGCAGGCAGCATCCTGACGCGGAACATGACATCCCTTTCAATGACGTGGGAACTGAAGTGTCGTGAAGGCCTCGCTGATCTCGCATCGAGAACTCATCGAGCGGACGCGGCCCAACATCTGCTTTGCTTCGGCATCGTCAGCCGAGAAGATCGTGAAGATGTCGCGCAGGTGACTGAACCCGACAGTGAAGAACGGCAGCCCGCGGTTAAAGGCTTCCTTGGCAAGTTGAAGGATTTCGGACCGCGTATCGCTGGAGACCGGGCCATCCATCAGCGTGCAGGCTCGGATGATCGCACCGTCGGGCATCCACGGAAAGAAATTCATCAAGTTGGGCGCCCAGTTCCGCCAGCGTTCGATCTGCTTCCTGTCCGCCGTCGCCAGGCTCACATAGGCGGCCGCGCATGCCGCCAGGGGATTGGAACGCTTGTCCCGGATGGCATGAACGATCGTGTTGTCATCCGAGAACATTGCGACCGATGCCGCTGCGGCCGAAAGCCTGCCCGCTTTGAGATACTCGAGCAACGCATCCAGTCTGGAGTCGCGTACGGTGACGCCGAGATGATTACTTACCCGCTCGAACCTGACTTCAACCGAAGCCACGGGAGATTGGGTCGCGCCGGACAACCAGGCCAGCGGCAGAACTCCGAGGCTCTCCCCGCGATCGTGACGCACACGAACCCACCAACGTTCGAACTGCGACCCGAAGTAGTCATGGCCGTCGCCGGCACTGATGGACAAGGCATTGGTGCCAGCATCGAAACTCACGTCCAAGCCGTGCCCGATTTCTCCGTTAACTTCGACGATGTGGTCATGTACGTCGGTCCAGGACACGAAGGACGGGGTTTCTGTGCATATATCCAACGTCTCCGTCGGTTCGTCGTCGAATCCGGAAGTGAACGCGGGCTGCAACTCGAAGGGGTCGTACTCCTTGCTGAGATCTACCCTGTACATTCCGAGGCGGTACCGGGTGTAGGCGGTCGCGCGCGACATTGGCGGCCTCAATTCCACCGGAGTTTCGGAGGCCTCTTCCACGTTTGCGCTGTATTGCAGGATTTGTCCGGATGGGAGCCAGGCCTGTAGCCTGTAGGTTCCCGCATCGACTTCAACGGAGAGGCCGTGAGGAGACGTAGGGACGAGGACTGACCAAGCGGTCGCTTCGCCATCGCTTTCGGAGAGCGTTCTCTCGATCCGGACAGCGATACCCGACGGCAAATCCCGGATGCCTTCACCACGGGCGAAGTAGAGTTTCAACGTGCCCTTCATGGCACGGCCCCGGCTTGTATCGTCAGGGTGTAGACCGTCTCCGGCGGGGCGACCATCACCACTTCAGCTGCGTGATTGTAGGCAGCACCCTGCTTGAAGGCGGCTGCGACCATGTGCTCGCGCAGAGGCACGACACACGACCATTCCTCGATCGGATTCGCGGGATCGTGGGTCAAGCTCGCCGAGATGCCCGTCGCACAGCGCGCCTCCACGTTGTCCAGGTGTCCCCAGGCTTCGGCGAGATCGAGAGAGATATGGAGCGGTACGTCCACTTTCGCGGGTTTGGAAATCTTGAAGAACTGGCCACGCGATCTCTCCGGGACCTGTATCACGGAGTGCTTTTGCGCGGCCCGTGACACATATGCTCCCAACGCCTGCTCCAGGCCACTCGTGCCAACATGCCATTGCAGATGAGGTTGCGCACCTCCGCCACGAAGGGCGCGAAGCAACGCTTCGGTGAACAAACTAACCCCATCGGTCGTCCCATAAGCCGGGGCGAATTCGGTTGAAGCATGATGTACGCTTTGGAGAGCCAGCTTTCGCCCGGTTCCGGTGGGGTCAACGGCGGAAACCAGCCCTACACCCCGGTGCTCGCCGGCGAGTTCGACGGATGTCTTCTCCGTTGTCCGGCAGGCGTCGATAAGGAACAGCTGCTTTCCGGGGACCATCGTTCGCATTCCACCGAGGAAGTCTTCAAGGTTTACGGAAGTCGCGTATTTATCGAATAACCGGGCCCCGAAATCCTGGAGGAAAAGCAGGGGGTCCGATGAAGATACACCATGCCCTGCGAAGAAGAATACCACCATATTGTCAGGAGACTTCGCAGAACGGCCGAGCCAGCCGTCGATCGCAGCGGTGACGCTCCCGATCGTCGCGGTCGGAGGTACCTTCGGCTCGCTCAGGTTCCCGGGAAAGCTGAACGGCGTAGGCGAAGGATCCGAGATCAAAAGCGAGAGGCTTTGAAGGGGAGTGTCGGCGTTCTCGAACTCCGTCAGAAACCATTCGGCGAGGGCGCGCGCCGACTTGGCAGGCGACGCCAGCTGCCCCATGTCGTTGGCGAGGTGCGGTTTCTCGTCGGTGCCTCCCAGCAGATGATCGTAAGCGGAGACGCCGATCAGTAGGACGTGAGTTCCGGGACCGTCTGGCGCGGGACCCTCGAATACGAGTGCAGCATCGGTCATGGTCGAGACCATACTTGGGCAGCGCTCATACGTTTGTCGAAACGATGATCGCGTGGGCCGGCACGTTGGCCATCGCCTCAGTGTAAAGGTCGACGTCGGCGTGCGCCGTGCGTAGCGAGATGACTAGGCTGAACGGTGTAGAAACTCGACACTCGGGCGAACTGCGATCAGCCCACCAGCCTTTGACTGGATAGACACATACGCCGCCGCGGACCGCCAGCTCGTGCGCAGGCCCCATCCATATGTTGTTATGAACGGTACCTATGTCGCTGCGGCGCCAATCCATGAACCAACGACCGTCATCGAGGTTCGGGACCTCAATTTCGTCGTCATCCAGTTCGACGAGTTGATTCAATCGACTTTGAGCAGTTGTGGCAGTGTCGTCGGGCTGGTTGAATCGGAACCGCAACCTGTGCGACGCGTACCGATCCTTCCTAGCGCGTTTGTCCGCCAAAGGGTCGGGTTCGATGAAATACGATAGGGTGCAGGCAAGCCTGACTTCGGCATTGCCGATCCGTTCGAGTTCACGTTTTGGCCACGGAAGGTCGAAATACTTCATTTCCTTGAGGCCGCATCGACCGTCTCGCGTTTCGAACGGTGTGATCTCGTCTTCAATGACCAGAGTAAGCGAGTTGCTGTCGCTTTCCCGAATGAGCCGCTCGTCCGGAACTCCCCAGCCAAACGTGTCGAGTACCCGCTTTCGTTCCTCGGAGCCGCCCTCTGCCTGCCGTTGCATCGCTGGTGTCCAGGATGCGCCGTTCACGATCAGGCCTCGGACGCTTTCCGAGCGCATCTGAGGATATCGGGAAAGTAGACGGGTCGCGAGACCGGCGACCCCGGCTGTCGCTGCACTGGTTTCGCCTGTGAGATCCAACTCCTCCCCGGCTGCCCGACCCGTCGTCAAAACGCGTGTGTCGGCGGAACCACGCGACGTCTTCTTGCCAGGATCGAAGATGTGGTTGCCACCTTCGAAAACCACGTCCGGCTTGTTGGAGGTGCGGTACTTGTTGTCCCACTTCTGGCTGGTGCGCGAGACCGGGCAAAGGTCGCCCTTCGGCGCAACTGGCGTGCCGACGCTGATGTCCTTATCGGTATACGCGCCTACCGACAACGCATTGACTGCCTGCCCGGGAGATTGAACCGGGAAATCCGCGTTGCGCCCGTCGTAATGAGCTACCTGATAAGGCGTCTCCCGGCTCACGGGAACATTGCCGGCCGCCACGCAGAAAAGCCTCGACCGAACTCCGTCGTTCCATGCCAGCTTGTCGATGGCAGCCGAAGTGGCGCTCTGCCGTCCGCTCTCGTCCTCGCCAGGAATCGTCGCCGATAGTGAGAAGACACGCTCTACTCCGGAATCACGCTCCACCAGTTTGACTGCCTCCTGGATCGCGTCGCGCGGAACGATCAGGTTCGTGGAAGACAACGGTCGGAAAACCTTGACGGACTCCAACGCGGTCGTCAGGATGATCGGCGCGCGAGAGGTAGCAGCCGCCTCGAGGTTCGGGAACAATGCCACACCCGCCATCGCGGTGCCGTGGCCGCTCTTGTCGTCCGTTCCCCAATCCGCATCCACGGTTTTGAGGTTGGCCGGAGATATCGAGGCTCGCAGCAACGGGTTGGCCGCATATACGCCCGAGTCGAGGATCACGGTGCGAGGTGCGCCGGCAGGCGCGGGAACGATCCGTTGAGCGACCGCATTCGAAATCGCCTTGCGTGCGTCTCCGTCCCCGCGTCGGTAATCGTGCACGAAATGGGACGAGGGACGGAACTCGATGACAGCTCCCGTGGAGTCCAGCAGTGCCTGCATCTGGACCGTGTTCAGAGTCATGTCAACGACAATGCTGTCCGTGAACTTTGTAGGATTCCCGATGGTGGAAATCCCCAGCCGCTCGACCACCCGATAAAAGTAAGTCGCCCTGTCGGAACGGATCCAGGTTTCGACGGACTCGGACTTCCTCTTGGGCATGTCGTCGATAGGTCCGGTCCAGACGTCTTCCAGCAAAGTAGGCTTGAATTCCGACGTGCTTTCGAACAGCTGAAAGCGTGTGGGCTTCTTCTTCGAGCTGAAGTTCGAATGGCGCGTTTCGAAGGCTGAGTACTCGTCGATCTGGTTCGAGATCGTCTCCAGGCTGTTCCTGGTCACGAACAGTTTCGCTGAGGCAGGCGCGCCATCGTACGCCGACGTAACGGACAGCAGGCTGACGCCCGGGCTGGAGGCCTTCATTTCGCCGACCCAGAGCTTCTGGACTCCGAAGCCCGTGGCGGTGATTACCACCCCCTGCTTGTTCTTGGGAATTCCCGCTTCCTCCTGCGCGGGAGTATGCTCCGCCAGACGGTCAGCAATCGTTGCGAAATTCGCTTTCAGGGCACGGGCATGGCCTGCCCGATCCGGAATGGTCGCCGGATCTTTCTTTGTCCGTCCGCTGCGATGAGGTCGAAACGGAGTAGCGTCCAAGGTAAGGTTTCGTAGATGAAGGTGAGGCTGAAGCGGCATCTATTCAAATCTTAGAGTGATTCCCTGCCTCAAGAATACACCAGATACCATCCTTAGTTCGAGTGGATTTGCATCCTTCCCTCGAGTGCCCACAACAATTCTTCGGTCGTCAGCTTTCCGTCATTTTCGAGCACGGCTTTTCGCGCTGCATCGACAGCGGCCGCCGCGAGATCTGCCTGTGACAGAGCACTGGCATGTTTCTCGATGGATTCCCAATCGACCGAACCCGCATCGAACGCCAGGATGTTGTTTCGAATGACCTGGCGCGCTTCGTCACCCGTGGGCAGCTCGTATCGAAAAGCGCTGTCGAACCGCCGGAAGACGGCGCGATCCAGAAGGGAACTGTGGTTGGTCGCCGCGATGATGATGCTGTGCGACTGGTCGCGGTCCACGAGTTGCAGGAACGAATTCAGCAGACGCCGGGCCTCCCCGATGTCGTTCTCGTGCGCCCGACTTGCCGCGATCGCATCGATCTCGTCGAAGAAGTAGACGCCCCGAACGCCAGTCATGGATTCGAAGATCAATCGCAGCTTGGACGCGGAGGCACCCATGAACTTGGTGATGACGCCATCGAGTTGAACGGTGAAGAGGGGAAGTCCAAGCTCGGAAGCGATCCCATGAGAGGTCATCGACTTTCCTGTGCCGGGCGGGCCGACAAAAAGCAGTTTGCGGCGCGGCTTCAGGCCGTAAGCTTCGAGCTCGACAAGTCGCTTGTGCTCGTCGACGATGCGGTCGATACCATCACGCAAATCCCGGCGCAGAACGACGTCCGGAAGCAGGATGTCCGGATACGTGACATCGAGGAGTTCGGCGAGATCGCCCCGGGGCTTCGCCAATTGGATCGTGCGCGAGGTCTTTTCGCTACGCGCGGCAGTCACGAACTTATGCAGGGACTCTGCGAATTTGCCTCGCCCGGCCTTTTCGGCCTCTAGCGCGATCTGCTCCGCGATCGACAGAAAACGAACGCCATCCCCGGCGATATGGCTCTGAACCATTCCCAATACCTGTCGAGAAGTCGTCATGCGTTACCCCTTCTGCTTTTTGGCTTCGCGCATCAATACATCGAGCTGCTTGAGCAGATCGTTAAGTTTTTGGGACATCGGCAATATTTGTCCCATAATTTCTATTTCCCGGTCCTTTTTAGCTTTCATTACAATCGCCGACGGGGACGTGTCCACGGTCTTCAGCCAACGGGCCACTGCTTCACGGGATGGCTGCGATACGGTGCCTTCAGATAGAAGTCGATGAAGCGTTGATTTGGGAACGCCCGCTGCTGCGCTTATGTCTCTGACCGATAGGCTGCGTTCACGACTGGCAGTCGCTACCGCGGCGGCCAGCGCATGATCAATGCTATTTTTGGGACGACCAATCATGTCCCATTAATCCGCTTTCGGTGGTTTGGTCAAGCGGCGACGCTCAGCCAACGGGAACGCGGCCGATTACGCGCTAGCTGTCAGGGGCAGACGAGCATGCCCGACGCGTTGAACAACTTAAAAGCACGGTATCGTTGATGAAGCTCGCCCTTGCCGGAGAGCGCGGCCACCAATGCCGTCAGCTACACCACTCCCAGAGACACGATCTCGAACATGCCAGGAGACAGCGAAAACCTCAGCAAGCGCAAAGGCTGCGGAGTGCTATCGCCCTCCGTTAAAACTCCGACAGACGTAGGAAATGTCGGCTTTCAGGAAGTGATGTGGTCTGTCGCTACGGCCGACTTTAAGGCGCGAAGCGGTCTTACAGCGCGCAGAATCAAGTGAGATTCCAATCCCACCAGACAAGTAGGTCCGCCGAGCAATTTGTGCTGGAACAGATTACCGCGATCTCTGTTGCGCTGGGTTCAGGCTACTGGAGAGCAGGCCATGAAACCCGAAGATGCGACCTACCCGCCTCTTGATGTTCCCAAAGCCGTCGCGACTGGGATCTGGATCGTGGACAGCGGACCCCTGAGAGTGGTGGGCATTCCAGTGCCGGTGCGCATGACAGTAATCCAGCTCGGGAATGGCGGCCTCCTTCTGCACTCGCCGACACGGTTCGACTTTGAGCTGAGAAAACGGCTCGAGCAAATTGGCACGATCGAGCACCTGGTTGCTCCAAACAGCGCACACTGGACCTTCATCAAGGAATGGCAGAGCCATGTGCCGGGGGCGTTGACGTGGGCCACTCCCGGCTTGCGCTATCGGGCACAGGTCCGCCGGGCAGGCACAAGGATCGATCACGATCTGGAAGCAGCGGCGCCAGATGTTTGGGCGAAAGATCTCGATCAGGTTCTGGTTGCAGGATCCGGGTTCGCTGAAGTCGCGCTCTACCACAAGAGCAGCCGGAGCCTGGTGCTTACCGATCTCGTTCTGAATCTCGAGCCGGAAAAGTTGCCTCTCATGATCAGGCCGGCGGCGCGCTTCTTAGGCGTCACAACGCCCGTAGGGAGAGCTCCCTTTTACCTGCGCATGATCGTCAAACGAAAACGTGACGAGGCGAAGGCTGCCGCGCAGCGTCTCGTGGCCTTTCAGCCAAAGCGCGTCATATTCAGCCATGGCAGGTGGTTCCACAAGGACGGAACCGCACTGCTTCGCCAGTCGCTGGAATGGCTTCTGTGAGCACCGGCCCCGCAACAGAATCGTCAGGCGGTAATACCCACCAGCTCCCGCTGCCGTTTCCACTCTACGGGTATTCCCCTGATAAACGCCTGGAGCTGAACTGTAGGGGATTGCCGCCCGTCGAGAATGACCTGAAGCCCTTCGCCTGCAATGTACGGGCCAGGATGCTAGCTAGTCACGGGCCTGGGCACGGGCAGGGTTGTGTGTCCGAAGGCGACCTCGACCTGCGGGACGATCGCCGGCAAACGGTCTCGCCGGTACGTTCCATCTTCGTTTCGCAGCTTGTGCCGCGAGCTCGGCGCTCCTCTGCCACACAATTATCTGATCAAACTGACGCTCAACGAGGTCGCCGCAGCATCGGGATGAGCGTCGGCGACGAACCGACCTGGATCGCGCCGAGCAGCGATGTCCGCTCTGGAGGACCGGCAGGGGCCAGCGAATGACCGGGATGGGCGCAAAGCTGCCGTCCACACTCGATGCCTCCCAAAGTATCCTAAAACCGAGTCTACTGTCCTACGTTGTCCATAAGCGCCCGCAATTCGGGCGGAGGCGCGACCCAGAAAGTTCGAAAAGCTTCCAAGAACCCCAGGCAAACTGGACGCCGCGGCAGACAAGGAGGTTCAAAGATAGCCCGGCGAACATCCGCATTAAGTCGGTCAAAATCGGCGACAGAAGAGCGCCCGAAAGAGGGTTCGGCGGCTCCTTCGTGCGAACGAAAAAAGAAGAGAAGCAGAACTTTCGTGTGCGCTTTCGCGCGAGGGTCGGAAGCCGCGCATGGCCATGAAGCGCCGGCACGGCTCACTGCGAGCCGTCCCAAAAGAAATGGAAGGCGGCAATCTACACCCCACCTTTCCAGCGCAACAGCCGCATGGCGTTGGCTGTCACCAGCACCGTCGCGCCTGTGTCGGCGAGAATGGCGGGCCACAGGCCGGTGATGCCGACTACGGTCGTCACCAGGAACACCGCCTTCAGCCCCAACGCCATGGTGATGTTCTGCTTGATGTTGGCCATGGTCGCCTGAGACAGTTTTATCATCGCCGCGACATCGCCGACGCGGCCATGCAGCACCGCCGCATCTGCCGTCTCCAGGGCGACATCGGTGCCGCCGCCCATGGCAATGCCGATGTCGGCCGCGGCGAGCGCCGGCGCATCGTTGATGCCGTCGCCGACCTTAGCGACCGTCAGCCCCTGTCCTTTCAACTCGCCGACAATGCGCTGCTTGTCTTCGGGCAGCAGTTCCGAGCGCACCTCGATATCGAGGTGCTTGCCGATTGCTGCCGCCGTGCGCTGGTTGTCGCCAGTCAGCATGACAGTCCTGATGCCAACATCGGTCAGCGCCTTCAGGCCGGCCTGCGCGTCCGGCCGAGGCTCGTCGCGCATGGCGATGAAACCGGCCAGCACATCGTTGATCAGCAGCACCGACACCGACTTGCCCTGGTCGTTGAGTTCGGCGATGCAGGCCGCCTGCTCGGCCGGCAGCGCGACCTTCTCGCCTCCAGCGATCGGCGAGCCCAGGAAGACGTTCTTACCGCCAATGCGACCGACCACGCCCTTGCCGCCGAGCGCCTTGGCCTCCGCCGCCGGCGGCACCGGCACGCGATCGGCCTTGGCCTTTCGCAGGATAGCCAGGGCAAGCGGATGGCTCGATCCGGTTTCGAGTGCAGCGGCCAGCGACAGCACCTCTTTTTCGCTAATCCCGATGGCCACGACATCCGTCACCACGGGCTTGCCTTCAGTCAGCGTCCCGGTCTTGTCCAAAGCCACGGCGGTGATCTTGCCCAAGCCTTCCAGCACCGCGCCGCCTTTCATTAAAAGACCACGCCTGGCGCCGGCCGAGAGCGAGGCGGCGATTGCCGCCGGCACCGATATGACGAGCGCGCAGGGGCAGCCGATGAGCAGCAGCGCCAGGCCTTTGTAGATCCATTCGTTCCAGTCGCCGCCGAAGGCCAGCGGCGGGACGACGGCCACCAGAGCCCCCACGGCGACGACGGCGGGCGTATACCAGCGTGAGAAACGGTCGATGAAGCGTTCCGTCGGCGCCTTGCTTTCCTGGGCCTCCTCGACCAGCTTGACGATGCGGGCGATGGTGTTGTCGGACGCCGCAGCCGTGACGGTGATGCGCAACACGCCGTCGCCATTGATGGTGCCGGCGAACACGTCCGCGTCGACGCCCTTGCGCACCGGCACGCTTTCCCCCGACACCGGCGATTCATCGATGGCGCTTTCCCCCTCGATGATCTTGCCGTCGGCTGGAACGCGATCGCCCGGCCGCACCAGAATGACGGCGCCAACCCCAAGGGCTTCGGCCGGAACTTCGCGCGTGGCGCCATTCTCCTCCAGGAATGCGGTCTTGGGCACCAGCGTGGTTAGCGCCTGGATGCTGGAGCGCGCCTTGCCGGCGGCCACGCCTTCCAGCAACTCGCCGACGAGGAACAGGAAGACTACGGTGGCGGCTTCCTCGCCGGCACCGATGATGACGGCGCCGATCGCGGCGATGGTCATCAGCATTTCGATGGTGAAGGGAATGCCGGCGAGCGCGGCCATCACAGCTCGCCGTGCAATCGGCACCAGTCCGATCAGCATGGCGGCAATGAAAAGCCAGACGCCGGTGGCCGGCCAGACATAGTGAATCGCAAAAGCTGCGGCCAATGCGGCGCCGCTGGCGATGCTCAGCCGGCCTTTGGCGCTGTTCCACCACGGCCCCGTGGCCGGCGTGTGGTCGTGGCCATGCAAGCCCTCCACGTCGTCGTGGTCATCTTTGGCTGTGCCGGCATGGTCGCGGCCAGCATGGTCGTGGCCAGCGTGGTCATGGCCGCCTTTGGTGCCGTGCCCGGCCGGTTTGGCGTTCTGTCCGGCTTCGCTCGTGAGCTGAGCCACAGAATAGCCGAGGCCTCTCACCTTCTTTTCGATCGCGGCGAGGTCGCTTTCGGCAGTGTGCCTGACGGTCATGGTGCCGGCAGTGACCGAGACGTTCACATCCCGGACGCCATGCATGCGGCGCACCGCGCCATCGATTTTCGTCGCGCAGCCGGCACAATCCATGCCTTCGACGCGATAACGGGTTTGTGGGGCGGTTGCAGCCATCGTCTCACTCCTTGAACCATTCCAGCGGCACGCTACATTCTCTAGCGACTAGAGGAGCAAGCGAAAAATCATGCGCAGTGTCCCGATTGGCGAAGCGGCACGACAGAGCGGCGTGAAAGTGCCGACTATCCGCTACTATGAGCATATCGGTCTGCTGCCCGCGCCGAACCGCAGCGAGGGAAATCGACGGCACTATGAAACCAGCGATTTGCGCCGGCTGGCGTTTATTCGCCATTCACGCGAGTTGGGGTTCGGCATCGAAGCCATCCGCACCCTGCTGACGTTGCAGGATAATCCCAGCCAGCCCTGCGCCACGGCCGACACCATAGCCCAGGCGCGGCTGGCCGACGTCGTTCAGCGGATACGCAGCCTCACGGCATTGAAGGCCGAACTTGAACTCATGGTCGAAGGCTGCCGGCACGGGAAGGTCGGCGAATGCAGGGTGATTGAGGTGCTGGCCGATCACAGCCAATGCGAACACGCCCGGCACTGACTGGACCCGGTGTCGAACGATCTAATCATTCGTGAGCCGGCCTTTCCGCCACCCTCCAGGTCATGAGGCGCGACCGCACGGCGAGGTGATGGTTTTGACCACGGCTAAGCCACCGAGCTGAAGTGCGGCTTGCACTTCGGCAATTGGTAGCAGCCGCCCTCTATTTCTATGCATCGGCGCGTCGCAAGTACGTGATTTGCTTTGCTCATGTAACAAACCAGATGGGCCAGATCGAAGGTGATTTTGAGAAAGGCGGAGCGGGACCGCCGATGCGTTGGCCGTATCGCTTCGTCCCGAAATGCCATGAACATTGCCGACACTTGAAGATAAAAACATGCTGGGACCGCAACCGTTGCCCTGAAATTCTCAGCGAAATGCAGACGGACCCGTTTAAGTCGGACTTGGTGCCCAGGCTTTGCCCAGCGCGATCCTGAATTCATAGACCTTTTTTGCTCAAAAACTTCGCACGTGTGGCTGCGCGAGTAAGGTGGCAACAAATCTGTGCTGCGGTTTACCTGCGGTCATCCAGAATGTTCAGGGCGTAACGTGTGTGTCGCCGTTCGCCAGTTCTTATCATCGCGCCCTTGGAAACGAGGTCTTGCAGATCTCTTGTCGCCGTCGCGCGCGATGCTTGAGTGATGGCGATATAATTCTCGGCGCTGAGCCCTCCTTTGAACCCGTCGATGTCTTCGCGGAACATTCGGGCGATGACCTTTTCCTGCCGCTCGTTGAGATGGTTTCGGTAGCGTTCGTAAAACTTGGCCTTGGCGACGGAGAATTCGACACGGGCAAGCGTTACACGCTGCGCCTCAAGGATCGTGTTGGCAAAGTAGAGCAGCCAATGTGTTACCGCGTTGCTCTTATTGCTGGCCTGCAGGTTGTCGTAATAGGCCTTGCGGTGGCGTTCGATCGTGTATGCCAAAGCGATGAGACTTGGCTCACCCAGGCTTTGAGCAAGCGCCTTTTCGCAAAGGGCACGCCCTATGCGGCCGTTGCCATCCTCAAATGGGTGGATGCTCTCGAAATAAAGGTGCGCGATACCGGCTCGCGTCAACGCCGGGAGCGGCGTCTTACCTTTAGGTGCGGTATCGTTGAACCAAGCGGTGAAAGCATCCATTTCGGCTTTGACCCGCGCTGAGGGAGGTGCCTCGAAATGCACTTTGGGCTTATCCAGCCGATTGGAAACGATCTGCATGACGTCGGCATGCTGGCGGTAATTGCCAATGGTCTCAATACGCCGTTCCCCCGACATCACCATCTTGTGCCAGGCGTAGAGAGTGCGATGCGAGAGGGCATGGCCAAAATGTAAATACACGTCGGCCATCATTTCCGCGATGCCGCGCTCGGCAGGCGGAATGCGCCTGTTCTCGCTGCCCAGCCCAAGTTGCTGGCGCAGGGATGATTGCAGACTCTCGCGGTTGAGGTATTCCCCTTCAATCGCGGATGTCTTCAAGGCCTCTTCACTGATAAGATCGATGCGTATCTGGTCGCGATCGTCAGAACCGACGTGCCGAAAGACACCCAGGAACTCACCCGATCGCAGCAGGAATTCGCTTTCCAGCGGTTCCAATACTTCCTTATCGTAGGTAAAATGCCCCAATTCCATACCATGAGTTATAGCGCACCTCTCTATAACTCATAATACCGTAAATAATGAGCTATAGCAATCTTCTCTATGCCTCAGAAACCGGGCTTTGCCCTGATACGCACAAGTTCGCCCTCTCTTGCGAAACGAAATCGGGGCGATTTCTTAACCGGCAGGCCGGTCGCTCCAAGTATCCAGGGCCTCCACAACGCCCTCCACCCACACACCAAGCACTATACCGGCATCATGCGCGGGACCGGAAGGTGATGGTGCGCCGGAGAAATTCAACTTCGAACGCGGAACGCGCATTTCACGTCAGGTAACTCGAGCCATGATTTCAGATTGGATCGTCCTTGCGGTGTATAGCGAAGCGTCTAAGGACAGATTCCCAAATGCAAGTTGGCAAAGCAGATAATTAGCACCGGCCTCTTCGAGCTGATCAAGAAGAGCTTGTCGCGCGGAAGATGCCGTTCCCACCACGCACAATTCGCTTTCGATTGCTGCATCCAAGCTCAGCGGCAGATTCGGGGGCGTCTGGAGCGCATTGAGGTCGTAGAGGAACCTGAAGCTCTTGAGCCATCGTTCGTAAGCGGGTGCCGCGAGCGCATATGCATCTGTTTCCGATCGCGCGATCACGACCATGCGGAGCATTCCAAGAAATGGCCCTCGCTCGTCCGCGTCGGCACTGCGCTCCCGGCAGGCTCGGAATGCATCAGTAATTCTGCGAACAGAAGAGCCAGGTCCCAGGCACGCGATATTTGCGCCACTTGCAGCGGCCCAACTCGCCGACTCGGGTCTATTGGTGGCGATCCATGTCGGTGGATGGGGGCGCTGATGAGATCTCAGCGTCAAAGGGACGTCATTCAGCTCAAAATGGCGGCCGCGATAGGACAGCGTGTCGCCTTTCATCGCCTTGATAAGGATTTCGCTGGCTTCCGCATAGTGACCCGGCGCCGCCTCCGCAGCAATCCCGAAGTAACCCAGTTCGACTGGGAGAGAGCCGCGCCCTATGCCCAGTTCGACCCTGCCACCACTCAATTGGTCGAGCATGCAGATCTCCTCGAACGCACGCAGCGGATGATAAAGGGCAAGGAGCATTACCATCGGGCCGACGCGAAGGTGCCGGGTGCGCTGGACGACGCTGGATAAGAACAGATTCGGCGATGGGCTCCTCCCGTGCGGAGTGCAGTGGTGCTCTGCCAGATGATATGCATAGAAGCCAAGCTGATCGCACGCCTCTGCCAAACTCAGGCGATTGGCGTATTGCCGGGCAATCTCGCAGCCGTCCTCGTCCAGATGGTCGAATATGCCGAAGGTCAGGCCCCGGGGGAAGGCATTCTTCACGAATTTTCTCCAACTCTTTGCAACAGTTCGTGGCTCGCAATGATGCAAGCAAATCCAAATTATTGGTGCGCTGAAATTGCGGGGAACTATCGACTGGTTAAGGCAGAAGCAGCGGCCGCTGACGGCGGGATCGTTTCCTTCGCCGTTGCAGCTATCTCTGTGGCGACCTCAAGAAATTCATCCATCTCATTTTTTGTGCCGATGCTAATGCGGATGTAATTTTCCAGCCCTGCATCCTCAAAGAAGGCGACGAGTATCTTTTGCCTTTCCAAGGCTGCTTGCCACCATGAGCCTTCCTGCCCCGCTGGCACACGCGCTAGCAGGAAATTTGCGTGAGAAGGTATGACGGAAAATCCGAGTTTCGACAGTGCCACTGTCACTCGCTGTCTTTCATGCTTGATGTGCTTGTGGTTCTCGGCATAGGCGGCGCGGTGCCCAAGCACACTGATGCCAACAGCCTGGCCGATCACGTTCATGTTGAAGACGTTCTGGAGATCCCGCAGCCTGCCAATGACTTCAGGGTGGCCAAGTCCGAAACCGACGCGAATGCCGGCGGTGGCATAGCTTTTCGAGAATGTTCTCAAGATCAGGAGGTTTGGATAGCGATCGAGGAGATGCAGACCATTGTCCGGTGCAAAATCGACATAGGCCTCATCCAAGACAATCAGACGGTCTGATTGTGATACCAGGCGTTCAACATCGGCCACAGGAACAAACGTTCCGGTCGGATTGTTTGGGTTGGCCAGCAGAATGAACTTGGCATCTTTTGCTGGTCCCGAAAGCAAGTCTTCGACGGGCAAGGAATGATCTGCGCACCATCCGATTTCGAGAAATTGAGCACCCTGCAAACGGGCAAGCTTGCGGTTGAACGAAAACCCCGGCGACATCATCGCCATTCTGTCTCCTGGAACCAGGAAAGCTCTGTAGATAAGCCCGAGCAGTTCAGACGATCCGTTTCCGGCGATCACCTGATCCTTCGAGACGCCGTAGGCTTCCGACGCTGCTTGCCTCAAGCTGACGTTGTCGTCTTCTGGATATAGATATTGCCGTTCGAGAGCCGCCATCGCACTTTGCATTATGGGTTTCGGCAACGGAAACGGGTTCTCGTTCGTGTTTAGCTTGACGCAACAAGGATCCGGCGCCGGTTTGTCGGACAGCAGAACATCTAACTGTCCCGCTACTTGCGAAAGGGAAGAAAGCACAGTTTGCAGTTTTGCATCAGACATCAATTTTCTCCGTTTCGGTCTCAGTGCGTCCGGTACGAACTGGTGATCAAGACATGGCCTGGACCAACGGCGATAGCGCTGCCGTCCGACCCGGGTGCACGGTGGGCAACGACCGCGGGGGCAGCGCGGCCTGTGCGATCGGATCGGAATTGCAGGAGCCCCGCATCACTCGTCTCAACGCGCCAAGGCACGAATGCTTGATTGTCCCAGCTACTCGGTTCAAAGACGCTTGATCTCGATGCCGTATTTCCTCAACACGTAGCCGATCTGGCGCGGCGTCAGTCCGAGCAGGCGCGCCGCCTTTGCCTGGACCCAGCCACATCTCTCCATCGCCTGGATGACACGTTCGGCATCGGCCTTTCTCGCAGAGTGGACTACCCCGACTGGGTCCAGCGGCGGCTGCCCTTCGGTCGCTGACGGCGGTGGGACGGCGGCAGAACTAACCCCAGCAGCCGGCGGTATGGCCCGAACCACTGGTAGCGGCCCGATCGGCGAAGGTTGCAGCGCGACTTTGCCAACTCTGCAATTATGCAGCGCCTCGGCGAAGCATTTGCCCTGGCAGCATGCAAAGTCGTCTTTCCCGATTGATGGCCCCGCTGCCAGAACCGCTGTCCGATGTACGCAGTTTTCCAGTTCGCGAATGTTGCCGGGAAAGTCACAGTTTATCAGTACTTCGATTGCGCTCGGATCGAACGTCAACATAAGGCCATTCTCATCGTTGAAATTCTTGAGAAACTCAGCTGCAAGGAGCGGAATATCGCTGCGCCTTTCGCGTAGCGCCGGCACCAGCAAGGGAACAACACTGATGCGGTAGTAGAGGTCGGCACGGAACTCGTTTCTGGCAACTGCCTCTTCCAGGTTCTTGTTCGTGGCGGCAATGATACGGACGTCGACTTTAATGGTCTGGTTGCCCCCGACGCGCTCAAACTCCTGCTCCTGCAGCACGCGCAAGAGCTTTGCCTGGAACGAGGCCGAAATCTCGCCGATCTCGTCTAGGAACAATGTCCCCTTGTCGGCGAGCTCAAAGCGCCCCTTGCGCGAGTTGAACGCACTTGTGAATGCACCCTTCTCATGGCCGAACAATTCGGATTCCAGCACGGTCTCGGGTAGCGCCGCGCAATTGAGCTTGATGAAGGGCCGCTTGGCGCGCGGGGACAATTCGTGGATAGCCTTGGCGACCAGCTCCTTCCCGGTACCGGATTCGCCTCGCAACAGAACCGCAATCTTGGCCTTGGCCACGAGCGCGACCTTCTCAAGCAGACCGCGCAACGCCAAACTGTCGCCAATCATCCCCTCCACGTGAGTGTTACGCTGCGGGGCCAGGCGCTTCTGCTTTGGCAGGGAGTCCTGCTTTGCCATCGGTTGCTCGCGGTCGCCCTCGAAAGAGCGATGCGACTTCACTGCCTGCCCTACCAGGTTGGCGATTAGCGGGAGCAGACAGAGGCTGTAATCGAGCCAAACTCTTGAGTCATGGCGCAGTACGTGGTCGATGGTCAGAGCGCCCACGACATTTGCATCGACGCGAATGGGAACGCCGATGAAGGACACTGGTATGTCGTCGGAAGCCCCGAGCACATCCATGTCGGCGGCGGTGAAAGCCGGATGAGACGCAATGTTCTCGGTGGCCAGGGGCTTGTCCGTCGCCAAAACCTGGTCGATTGCATTCCGTGGCAGGTACGTCCGGCAGCGCTCACTGCAGCTCTCGGTCCGGCCGGCGCCTGCGATGATTTCCAGTTCGCCATCACCGTCGAAAAGAGAGATGATGCCGTGCCTCATCTGCAGAAACGATCGCAGCAGGTCTACAACCTTGGCCAGCCTGACCTCGAGCCCGGAGGGGGCGGCGAGCGCTTTCGAAATTTCGTAGATGCCGGCAAGCGCGCTCGCGCGCGACGGCAGAATGGCGGGTTCCGAGTCATCCCTTTTGGTGTCGTGCAATGATGTGCAGCTTGACGAAGTCTGCTCAGCACTGTCTTCAGATTGGCGACCATTGTCCTGATCTGACATGTCATCCTCGATCTTGGGCCGCGACAGCAACGCCGCGCCATCTGGATCTGCGATGTCCCCCGGCGTAAACGCATCATCAGATGGCATCAGGGCCCGAGCCACCGATGGCCGGCACCAACAAGAATGTCTTCGCACCGCGAGCCGCAGCATGATTGGCGCACTTGCTTGCGAGCGAGAGCCGCTTACCGGAACGCTTAAGACGTTGATGCGGGTAGTCGTGATGTGTCGGCGGGAGGACGCCAGAGTTCCGCACGCGACATACTGCCTTGCATAAGATCAAGTGTGGGTCACGGTTTTGGGCGTCGGTCAGGCTCTGACGAGGGGCAAGCCCGAAAGACGCCGGAGGCAAGGCTTGATGCATGGCTTGGCTATCCTTACTGAACTGAGGCGCGGTTCAGGCTTCCGGAGCGCAACCACACGTTGCCCTACAGAGCGGGAACGAGGATGGCTAGTCAACCGAGCTTTCCTCGCATTTCTGAAAGGAAAGCAGGAGGACATGATAGAATTCCATCAACTGAGATTTGCCGACAGATCGATCTCGAACGGCAGAGTTACCCCGGCGTGTTCACGGATGCCCGGCGCGGTGAGCGTACGGAGGTCGACGCCTCCGGGATGCTGTCGGCGTTAGGGCGGCTCGTCGGACACTACGGCCCGAAGTGTCGTCGAGCGGCCAAAGTGTTCGCGCTATGAAGCATCTTCTGAGTCGCACCGATGCGCGCCAGGTCCGGTGAATCATTCGGTCTTATCGACGACCCGTCGGGATGCCACGGCTGCAGCGGGAGCGCGGTAAGAGCCAGCTCGTGTAGGCAATCCTCCACTTCCGTGCCCGGCCGGGTCGCAATTGCGACAAAGAAGCGAGCGGGCACAGCGGATCCCAGAGTTACCGACTGGCGGCTGTCAGGCTAAAGCAATGGGTGCAAAGCTGGGCGTTAGTGCGGGATTTCGCCAGAGATGACGGCAACAGTGCGGAAACCCGCACAGCCTACCCCTACTGAGGCTGCCTCACCGAGCGGAGGAATACGCGTATTTCGGCGCGGGCCCCACTTGGCACGACACTTGCTGTCGACATGCCAGCAGCGCGTGACCGGAGCGCCGCGATGGGAGAAGCGCGGGAGGGAGGAGGCCCCCACCGCGACCCGGTCAGGGAGAGAAAAGCTGTTGGTTTCACCAATCCGAAGCGCGGGTCCTGCGCCCCGCAAGGCCTTCTACGCCCAGCCCTACATTCAGGTGCTTACCGCCATCGCACTCGGTGTCGCAGTTGGGTATTTCTACCCGGACGTCGGCGAGAGCCTGAAGCCGCTCGGCGATGCCTTCATCAAGCTCGTCAAGATGATTATCGCGCCGGTGATCTTCCTAACCGTGACGACCGGCATTGCCGGTATGAATGACCTCAAGAAGGTCGGCCGGGTCGCCGGCAAAGCAATGATCTATTTCCTCACCTTCTCGAGCCTCGCATTGATTGTCGGTCTCGTTGTCGCAAATGTCGTTCAGCCGGGTGCCGGCCTGAACATCGATCCGGCGTCGCTCGATCCCCAGGCCGTGAAGGGCTATGCCGCCAAGGCCCACGAGCAGTCGGTGACCGGCTTCCTGATGAACATCATTCCCTCGACGATCGTTAGTGCCTTCGCGGAGGGCGACATCCTGCAGGTCCTGTTCTTCTCGGTGCTGTTCGGCATCGCTCTGGCGATGGTCGGCGACACGGGCAAGCCTGTGCTTTCTCTGCTTCAGGCGCTCCTCGCGCCGGTGTTCAAGCTGGTCGGCATTCTGATGAGGGCCGCGCCCGTCGGCGCTTTCGGCGCCATGGCCTTCACCATTGGCAAATATGGCATCGGTTCGGTGGCCAACCTCGCCATGCTGGTCGCGACGTTCTATTTCACCGCCTTCCTCTTCGTATTCGGGATTCTAGGCGCGGTCTGCCGATACAACGGCTTCTCGATCTTTTCTCTCGTGCGCTACATCAAGGAAGAGCTGCTGCTGGTCCTGGCAACGTCCTCCTCGGAGGCCGCACTGCCTTCGCTCATCGCGAAGATGGAGAACGCCGGCGCGAAGCGTTCCGTCGTGGGTCTCGTTATCCCGACTGGATATTCCTTTAATCTGGACGGCACCAATATCTACATGACGCTCGCCGCCCTCTTCATCGCCCAGGCAACGAACACGCACTTGTCGATTCCCGATCAGATATTCCTATTGCTTGTCGCGATGCTTTCCTCGAAAGGTGCCGCAGGTATAACAGGGGCCGGCTTTATCACGTTGGCCGCTACGCTCTCCGTAATCCCAAGCGTCCCCGTTGCTGGGATGGCTCTCATCCTTGGCGTGGACCGCTTCATGTCCGAATGCCGAGCGCTGACGAACGTAATCGGCAATGCGGTGGCCTCGCTGGTTGTCGCCCGCTGGGAAGGCGAACTGGACGAAACGCGTATGAAAGCTGCCTTCTACGGGAGCTTGCCGAGAGATTAAACCGGCCACGCGCCCCAGCAAGATTGCTGCAGCGCGACCAGCCAAGTCGCCGGCTCATCAGCCACCAAACAATCGGCTCGCCGGGTCTAAACAGCGCTTCGCGGGCCACAGATCAGAAGCATCAAATGCGGTGAGGACAAGAAACATGCATGCCCTATGGAAACGGACCGCAGACCGAGACGCGCCCGGGTGCGCCTGGAGCGCTGATCAATGTGTAGGCCGTCGATCGGGGAGGATGCCGAAATCACTTTGCCGCCCCAATCCGTCGCCGGCATGCACCGGATGACGGAGCGCCAGCCGATCAAAATCGGAGCGACGGCAAAGCGCCCTACAATTGCCGATCTCGCCCGCGAAGCGGGGGTGAGCGTGGCAACGGTCGATCGGGTGCTGAACGCTCGCCTTCCGGTGCGGGAGGAGACCGCGCGTCGCGTCCACCACGCGGCCCACGCGATCGGCTATCATGCTGCGGGACTTATCAAACAGCGCATGGGAAAGGACCTGCCTCGCTACCGGCTGGGCTTCATCTTGAGGAAACCGGCCCAGCATTTCTACCAGGAGTTCGCGCGCGAGGTCGAGGCGTCGGTCAGTTCGGCCCACTGCTTCCACGGCATTCCGCTCATCGAATTCGCGCCGTCACATTTGCCTGGGGACCTGACGGCACTGCTTAAGGATCTTGGTAGCCGATGCCACGCGATCGCCATGGTGGCGCCAGATCACCCGAAGATCACGGCAGCAGTCGAGGAGCTCAAGGCGAAAGGCATCCCGGTCTTTTCGCTACTTTCTGACTTCGCCGCCGGCGTGCGCGAGGGCTACATAGGTCTCAACAACCGCAGCGTCGGTCGGACGGCAGCTTGGATGTTCTCCAAGGTCGCTAAACGGTCTGGCAAGGTGGCCGTGTTTGTCGGCAGCCACCGTTTCCAGGGTCATGAGCTGCGGGAAAGCGGGTTTCGTTCCTATTTCCGTGAGAACGAGCCAGCATTCGAGGTGCTGGATACGCTCGTCAATCTTGAGAAGCGACAGATCACTTACGAGGCGCTGCTGGATCTTATGCAGCGGGAACCTGAGCTCGTCGGCTTTTACATGGCCGGCGGTGGCATGGAGGGGGCTATCTCCGCGCTCCGGGAAGAGGGCAAAGGCCAGGATCTCGTCGCGATCGTGAATGAAATCACGCCGGAGTCGCGGGAGGCCCTCGCGGACGACATCATCACGATGGCGGTGGCGACGCCACTGCGCCGACTTTGCCAGGAGCTGATGTTGCTGATGGATCGCGCCATCAGGACCGGCACCGCGGAGACGCCGGGGCAGACATTTCTACCGTTTGACATCTATCTGCCGGAAAACATCTGAAATGATGGGATCTATCGCCATGGCCGACATTCCTTCCAAAATGCCCGCGCAGTCCACTCCACTCGGGACAGTGTGCGCATTTCAAATGAAGTGTACGCTCTGCTCATTCAGATCGAGGCCGAAGCCGTGCTGGGGGATCTCCTCAATTCAATCACGTTAGATGAAGCTAAGCGTGAAGCTCTTACAAAGGAGCTTCGCCAGTTGTGGGAGCAGCGCTGCATTCGGCTGCATCCCTCACAAGCTGCTCGCGTCCGCCGATCGTTTGCTGGACGAAGCATAACGGGCCCACCCAAATGGCTCTTTCGCTTCATGCGGTGTTCCGAACAGGAGCGGTGCGTTGCCCAGAGTCGGACCGCTCACTAATGGTCGGGCGACGCCGAGGCCGGTCGGGGGCAGTTTTGGCGCCGTTTTGCAGCAATGCTTGCTGATGGCTCAGCGAAGTCCCCCGTGATCGCCTGGCTGCCGGAGAGGCAACCTGGCGTGCGTCCTTCAGCATTCCCAAACCTCACCGTCGACATCACGGCCATGATCGGCCTTGAGAACGCGCCATCGATCGAACGCGAAAAGCGGGTTGGCAGGCCTTCAGGAGAGGCGAACACAAGTGAAGCGGCTTGAAGCTCGGCGTGAAAGGGGAAACAACTTTTCCGGACATATCGTGAGCGTGGCAAACTCGCTCCCAAGAGGTATAGCGGCCCGGTAAAGGCTCGGGGAATTTATGCACTCCGCGGGCCACGAAAACGTCCTGCCCAGGGCAAGCCTATATTGGCTTTCCCGATTGCGCACGACGCCGCTGCGTGGCTACGCAAAATTCACTCGGTCAGTACCGGGACGACGTTCCGACCAGGCGGCCGCCGCGGTTACTCGTGGAAGAAGGGTCGCCCCAGCAACGACTGCGGCGACGAGTAGCTTCGGTCAGGCTCCGTTCTTGTCGAAGCATGCTCTGCCGCTGCCGGACGACGCTCGATGCGAGTTCGACTCGGCTCGTGCCCTCGCCTCTCCCCGCTCGCCAATTCTGCGCAGCTGTCCGTTCTTCGGCGCCAACCGATGTCGGTAATCAGCGGGCTAGCGTCGGTAGCACCGGCCTTCGGAGGTTTTGCACTGCCAGCGCAGACTGGATCGCAGCTCTTAAGCAGCTCCTTTCAGTTCGGATGCCAGCCGTCGCGCTACCATCGAAAACACGGGAGATAGCTTTTGCATGCTGCAGGAATCCACCATCTCCTCGGTCCCGAGATGGCATTGCATACTTGCTCTTAGGTGCTCATAGGAACCGGTCTGTTCCGGGGTGTGCGTCGCCAGCGGGGCTTGCTCGGGCGGTCGGATGCATATAGCTCGGCTACAGAAGAAGCGGCCAGACCTTCATTCGTCGTCTGCCGCGACTTCCTGCATAATTCGTGTTCACAAGGAACGACCTATGAGGCGGCAGCCCCGAGCATTCACGGTGGAGATCAGACAGAAGCGCAGTTCTCAAAAACGGAGTCGTTCGATCTGGAGCGATGTCGATCTTACCGCAGCAATGGCCGAGACAACAAGGGAACTCGAGGAGATGGAGTTGCCAAATGGTCGCCCTGTTGACTCAAGTGTTGTAGCGCTTGATGCTGAACACTTGCACAAACCGCGAGCGGAGTATCTCATGGCAAATCCCCTGGACGCAGAACCAGAAATAACTGCAACGCAACCGGCAGCCAAGGTAGAGGGGCCTCAAAAGAAGAAAGCCAAACGGTCGCCGAGAGCGAAGGCTGAGCCTAGGCCGCCTGCTCGGAAAGCGCCCAATGCCGCGTCTCAGGCGGAGGAAGCACCAGCAGCGACCGTGCGGACCGGACGTAAGATCTACTCTGAAAAGGAGCGCGCCCAGATGCTCGCCCTGATACAGAAGTCTATCAGTGGCGGCGCCACCCTCAAGAGCGCCGTAAAGCAGGCCGGCATTTCGGAACAGACCTACTATCAATGGAAGAAAGCTGCGTTGCCCGCATCGGTTGGTGACGATCTGAAGGACCTCGTCGCGCTTGAGGAAGAAAACAAACGACTGAAGAGCCTGCTCGCGGAACGCCTGCGCAAGGAGAACGCGGAACTGAAGAGGAAGCTGGGGTTTTAATAACGCTGAATCGCAGATCGGAGCGCCAGAATTCTTGTCCGACGCGCTATCCGAGAGCTCATAACTGCGGGTCTGGCACCGGCACTTCTGGTCGGATGAAGCGGGTCGTCGGTGAATCCCGGAGAGGCCGCCTAGGTGAAGCAGCTGCTGCGCGACCGCGGTCCTAGAAGAAGATCACCTCAGGACCACCTGCGATTGGCTTCGCGCACTCGCCCTTTGTCCGCCATCAGGTGCTCTTCGTCCGAAAATTCCGATAGTCCGTCGCCCTCAGCATCAGATCCAACCTTCGCCTTGCGGGCCCATCGAACTGCCGCGGCCGCCCAAGGCAGTCCAATGGCCAGTGTTGACAATGGTGATCCGGCAAGCATCTGCATGAGCGGGACATAGGAGCGATCTCGAATGACTACTCCGCTCAATTTGTCTACGCGCCTTAGACCGGCACTCGCGCCAGTAGCCCGTGTCGGATGAGATCGATGCTGGCGGCAAATGCGCCTGCAGAGTCATTCAATGCGTGGACTTCCTCGACGAGCTCAAGAGAAAAGGGACCCGTATAGCCGCCATCAAGTAGCGCCCGGATCTGGCTGCAATTGTCGGAACCTCCCAGGAGGCGATCCGGGTGAACCCACAAGGTTGGATCGTTTATGCCTGAAATGTGCACGAGACCGGTCAGATCGCAGAAGAAGGACGTCTCGCCGGCGAGTGTGTGGTGGAATGTATCGTGCACAAGCCGGAAGACGGACTGGCCATCAACCCAGGCAATAGCGTTAGCCGCTTCGGTCTTCGACCGAAGCGAGGAGGTCTGGAAGCCAAGCGGTTCGATGAGCCCAACCAGACCCCGTGACTGAAGTATCGGCTTGAGCGCCTTCAAGGCGACGCGGAGATTGCCATTGCGCTCGCCATTGGCGGACCACGAACCGTCGTTCACCGGCACTAGCATGAGCGCCTGGGCGCCACAGGCGGCCGCATAATCGGCGAGCTTGCTGGCCTCGGCCTTGCGGGCGGGAGTCCATTCGTTGAACCGCTGTAGGGCGTTGACTGAGATGATCGTGACGCCCGCTTCGGCAGCGGCAGACCGAACCTCCGCCGGCGGCTTGCCGCGCACAACAGCCTTACTGCAGGGATTATTCCGGATTTGCACGTCGGTCAGACCGAGATCGCGGGCGAGCGCGAAGAACGTCCTGACGTCAAGCCCGGGCGTCGCCATGTGGTCGAGTGCAAACCGAAGTGGCGCCTGGCGCACGGAGAGGCTTTCCTCCATGAAGGCGGCCGCCATTCTCGGCTGACTGGCTTCTGCCGTTTGTTGATTTACGAGGCCGAAATGATCGGCATAGGGAGGCGAATCAATCGAACTGACCCGCTCTTTATTCACACGATTGTGCTTCATTGTGAGCCGACTTTCACGCAGCGGATACTACCGCGCCTCTTGAGAACATTGATCTGCTAGGCGAAATGACCGAAGATCGATCGAGGCTATCCAGCTGCTTCCGCAGAGTAGGCGCCAACCCGGAAAGATGCTGAACCGATCCGGAGCCAAACTGATGTGGCAGGCTGCTTCTTCGTAGCGAGGCCGATGCCCAGCGCAATCATAGCGCGTCCCTTCCAGGTCGGCACAACCTTCCTGGTTTCCCGTTTGGCCGCATACCACGCCGGGTCACGTAAGCGTCCGGCCCCATGAAGGTGGCCAAGCCATCGCTCAGCGGCGGAACACGGCACTGCGGATTGGCCTTCGCGAGCTAGCCGTAGATCACGCCGTGCTCGCCCTCGCTTTCATCAAGCAAGAGGGGCAGTGACGAGGCGAAAAGTCATTGGGCCGTGGCAGTGACGAAGTTCGCCAGCGGCGCTGCGCGGACGCTCGCTCGCAGGAAATCGATATCATCATCTCGGAAGGCTGGAGGGGTGTACATCGGGGGAACTCCTTGTGTGCATTGCAGGTCAGATACTTGCAATCTGGCCCTCTGGAAACAGCCAGTTCGTTGCAATTGAAGCCGTCCAGTTGGTGAAGTGGCATGGCGGGGGATCATCGGGCTAACAATTTGGCGGTCCAACAATGAGGCCCTCCGGCTTCTGCGCCCCCGACATCTCTTGGCTTCGCCCAACCGTCCGTGGCTCCGCCGTCGCCAGCGTACCGCTACCGATCGAGTTGCCGGCGATAAAGATAGAATCAGCGGCAGCCTTTCTGGCGGCCCTGATGGGGTGCTGTTGAAGACACCTACCCGGAGATGGCGCATCTCGTGCGGCTCGTTCAAGGGAGGAGGAGCGGCCAGTGCATTATGGCCCACGGTCACAAAGAGCGCATGCTGCTGCCGATCGAGCGGGGCGCGGCGCCCGGTGCCGTGATGCCATGCTGTCGGCCGGCCGGCTTAGCCGACTGCGCTACGCATGTAGGTCGGGCGGCAGCAGGGCGTCGCTGCGGTGGCTGGCCGTTCCCGGGGCAGCACGCGATTACCCGACGTTGCAGATCCATCGGATTGTCGCCGAGACTGCAAAAGCGCCAACCCCGTAAAGGGGCCCGGCCGGCACACGCTGCGTCACAGCTTCGCCAAGCCTGGAGGCCGGCGCCGAAGTCGGAGTTACCCGGGTCCTGCTGGGGCTCGACCCGCAGATATGCTGCAGGCCAGTCAGCTCGAGAACTTAGCCTTTTCAAGGAGGCGGAGAGCTCGCCCGACGGGTGAGCGTGCGGCGACTCGATCGAGATCGCCGATATGCTCCGTGCTGCCCGGCCTGCCTATCAGGTCGCGCATGCAGGCCAGCTCAGCCTCGGCAGCTCAAGGTCATGTCGGCGATCGAGCACTGCCGCACGGCAGGTGTTACGCGGCCAACGGCGGATCGGGCACAACTGCCGTGGTCGTCACACACGTCGATGAGGTAGGCGGAAATGAATCGTCATCCGCATCCCCCCCTCGGCGGAGAGCCACGAGTCTGCCCAAGCATGGCAGATGTCTCGCGACCGCTTCGATCCGAATTAATCCGGCTTTCGCGACGAGATGTATGAAGGCTCGGAGTGCCAGGACTGAAGCTCGCCCCGGAGCGTCTGACGTCGAGATTGATCAAAGCAGCAACCCGAAGAGGTGCGCATCTTTGGACCGTGGCTACACTGGGTCGATTCGAATTATGAATGCGGTGCACCTTCCGCTGGCCTGTACGAAATGGCCAGAGGGGTTACCTCCTATCGACCTTCGCAGCCCCAGGAGACCCAGCTCGCAAAGGAACGCAGACTGCTTGGAGTGAACCGATTATCATCGGGGCGGGCACGTTCCTCAACCGACCCGCCTGTCGAGACTAGCGACCGAGGCTTTAGCGGTGGTGATTTCCTGCTTGTAGACCTTACACCCTGGTGCCAGCTCTCTCAGACCGCTCACGAGCATGTTGGCCGCCTGCTCGAGCGCCTCTTCCGGCATCGCTGCCAAGCTTTCCAAAATAAACCACATGCGGCCGCCCACCGTCTCCAACCGGGTGCGCGTGCTCTGCCGCCAATTCCAGCGGCGACATGTAGCTCCCAGATCGTCGCGCCAGATGACCTCCCCCTTGGAAGCGCTTTCGACGACCGCTTCCCCATTCAAAACAGTGTGGAAGGACTCCGTTCCTACGGCAATCGTCAGCCGCGGTTTGCCGACATATGCATCGAAATTTTCGCCGCCAATGGGTATTGAGAAACGCAGGCTCACTGCATTGTAGAGGTCAACGACAGGATTTATTGGTGGGATGCGGCCATCCTTCTCCACCCGTTTTTTCAATGCCTGCGCCGAGCACGGCGTCCGGTTTGGTTTCGCGCCGAACCGGACGTATGCCTCCGCCCAATTGGCCAAGTGCGCTTCTCCCCAGGCGGGTCCCCCCGCTCGGGCGAAATCGCAAGCCTCTCCCAACACGTCCCGAGCCATGACGCCTCGCGCACTGTCCTCTGCATCAACAAGAATGCTGATTGCGCGAAAGTCAGGTGCGATCTCTGCTATTTCTTCGTCGATCAGCGGAAAATCCAACAACGCTTCCTCCTTTAAGCCGGCCGCGATGGCGCCTCTGCTTCCACTGGATTTTAGAGTCTCCTCAAGAATTCCTTTCCCCAGGTCCCAGGGTCAGAGTACTGCCCGGACCCGGACTGGCCGACAGAGCCAGTCCTGGCAAGTCTTGCTGGTCTGCGATCACTGCCGGCGTGACTCCGGGGTCACGAGCCAGGCCCGTTCGCTGTCAGGGCGGGTATTGAGCATCTTGCCGAATCCTTGGCAAAGCTTTTTACCCGTTGGACAGCGCCAGTAAGGAGCCGAACGCCATTCTCGATCTGCCGAATCGTCAGGGCGGAATAGCCCATCACCAGTCCAATCCGGTCAGCACGGCCTTCATCTCGGATGTACAGCAATGAAATCGGATGGATGCCAACCCCGACCCGCCGCGCCTCTTCAACCAGGACGTCCTCCAGCGACCGAGAAAGATCCTTGAACCAGACGACGACATGCAGCCCTGCATCGGCCCCCTCGATGGCAATGCTGTCTGCGAACGCGCGTCGAAGGACGGCAAGCAGTGCCTCTCGCCGCTCGCCGTTAAGACGGCGGACGCGGCGGACATGGCTTTCATAACCACCGCTCTCGATGAGTGAGGCCAGGGCCTCCTGTTCCGCGACCGGAGAATGCCTGTCGAGAAGCTGCTTGGCCATCGCAAAGACGTCTTGCAACTCGGCCGGAACCACCAGGTAGCCGATGCGCAGCATCGGCGACAGTGTCTTGGAGATCGTGCCAACATAGATTACGGAACTGCGGTCTTCCAGCTTGTGCAGCGGGGGCACCGGTCGAATGTCGTACCGGTACTCGCCATCGTAATCGTCCTCGATAATATAGGCGTCATTGCGCCGAGCCCATTCGAGGAGCTGATACCGCCGCGAAATCGACAAGACGGCGCCGAGCGGGAACTGGTGCGACGGGGTGACATAGGCCAGCCGCGCTGGGATCTCCTGCAGCAACTCGGTCTTCATGCCCTCGCTATCGACGGCGACAGCGACGGGCGTGGCTCCTGTGCTGGCAAAGACTTGGCGCGCCATTCTATAGCAGGGATCCTCGATCACGAAGCTGTCAGAAGGATCGAGCAGCAGGCGCGCGCACATATCGAGGCACTGCTGTGATCCGCTGACGACGAGGATCTGCTCGACCTGGCAGCTAAGCGCTCGGGCACGCCACAAATATCCCTGCAGCGCCTGGCGCAAGCGATGCGAGCCGCGTGGATCGTGATAGGCCAGCCTTCCGGGGCTTTGTGACATCGCCGCGTTCATCGCACGCTTCCACGTCAGCGCCGGGAAATCAGATGGGGCGAGGTCGCCATAACGAAAATCGACCTTGAGGCGGTTGGGGAGGTAATCGCGCCGTGGCGGACTGGCGCGCAGTCGCTCGCCGTAACAGGAAAGGTGGATCGGGCCAGTCCGTTTCGGCACCGCGCTGGTCTCTTTACTCCGGACTAGCGAAGATGCAACGCGAGGTCTTGCGCCTTGAATGACCTCGATGAAACCTTCGGCGACCAGCTGATCATAAGCCACGGTGACGGTGGTTCGCGACACACCGAGTTCATTTGCGAGGCCGCGTGACGACGGCAGCTGGCTGCCCGTTTCATAGATCCCACCCAGGATCTGCTCGCGAAGAGCTTCGCAGATCTGGCGCGCGCCGAGACCTTGCGAGCGAGCTGCCGACGCTTCAGGAGAAGGCTGGACCATTTCTTTCATCGCCAACTGGACGTTCCATCTGAGTTAGTGTGACGGCATTGTCCCCGAAATCAAGAGGGTTAAAGCCGATGACCAGCGCCGAAGATCAGCTTGAAGCCGAGGCAACATCAACGCCGTCCCGGAACGACGTCGGTCTCGCATTCGCCACCCGGGCCATCCATCATGGCTACGATCCGGCCGGCTTTTCCAATTCTGTTCAGACGCCGGTGTTTCTTACATCGACCTATGGATTTGAAAGCGTTGCAGCAAACGAAGCCGTCGCAGCGCTTGGCGGAAGGCTCTACGCACGCGAATACAACCCGACCACCGAGATCCTCGAAAAGCGGCTCGCCAATCTCGAAGGAGCCGAAGCTGGGCTGGTACTCGCCTCGGGGATCGCCGCCTTCGGCACGCTGATCCTTTCGCTGCTTTCGCAAGGTGACGAACTCATTGTCCACAAGACACTCTATTCAAATACGCTCGCCATGGTCGAGCAGGGGCTGCCGCAGTTTGGCATCAAGGTCGTTGCCGTCGACCTGTCGAATCCGAGCAATCTCAATGGCGCCATCACTGACAGGACCCGGCTCGTGTTCTTCGAGACACCAATCAACCCGCTGAGCCGTATCCTCGACATCGCTGCCATTGCCGAACACGCCCATTCTCGCGGCGTGAAGGTCGCCGTCGACAGCACCTTCGCCTCGCCCGCCCTCCAGCGTCCGCTGGAACTCGGAGCCGACATCGTGATCCATTCGCTGACCAAGTACATCAATGGCCATGGCGATGCTCTGGGCGGTGTGATACTGGGCGATGCGAAAACACTGCACCTGCTGCGCGAAACTGGCCTGCGCTATCTCACCGGGGCAGCGCTCTCGCCCATGTCGGCGTTCCTGATATTGCGCGGGCTGAAGACACTCACGTTGCGTATGGAGCGTCACAGTGCCTCTGGGCTTGCGGTCGCTCAGGCGCTCGCGGCGCACCCGGCTGTGGCTTGGGTTAGCTATCCATTTCTCGGCTCTCATCCCGACCATGAGATCGCGCGCAGACAGATGTCGCAAGGCTCGGGCATGTTGGCTCTCGGCCTCCAAACGGGGTTCGAGGGCGCGCGCCGTATGATGGACCGGCTCAAGCTGATCATCAGGGCGGTCAGCCTCGGCGACGCTGACAGTCTCATCTATCATCCGGCAAGCCTGACCCGCTCGCGCAAGTCAATCCGCAAGGACGCGCATTTGCCTGACGGGTCGGCGACGACCTCATGCGTCTGTCGGTAGGGCTCGAAGACGCCGCCGATTTGATCGCGGATCTAGAGCAGGCGCTGGACGGGGTCTGATGCCCAACGCCTCACCCAATGTAACAACGGGAGCTTCAGCATGGCTTTCCTGAGCGGCCTTTCGGCCTTCCCAATAACGCCAAGCGACAGTGACGGCGGCGTCGATGTCCTGGCGCTTCGAAAGCTGATAGCGCGGCTTTGCGCAGCAAAGGTGGATTCCATCGGCCTGCTCGGTAGCACCGGCACCTACATGTATCTGTCGCGCGCGGAACGCCGCCGGGCGATTTGCGAGGCGCTGGACGAGACGCGTGGACGAGTCCCGCTCGTGGTTGGCGTGGGCGCTTTGCGCACCGATGAAGCGGTACACTATGCAAGTGATGCGAAGGCCATTGGCGCAGCCGCGGGGTTGCTCGCGGCTGTTTCCTACACCCCGCTTGCTGACGACGAAGTTTTCGAGCATTTTTCGACAGTGGCGCGCGAAAGCGGCCTGCCGATCGTGATCTACGACAATCCTGCAAACACGCATTTTCGCTTCACGCCAGCGCTCATCGAGCGTCTGGGACAGCTGCCTGAGATCCTCGCTATTAAAAACTCAACCGACCGGGGCGATGCTATCAAAGGCCAACTTGCGCACCAGAAAAAAATTGTGCCGAAAGGATTCTCGATCGGCTACAGCGGCGACTGGAACGCCACCGAGGCCCTGATCGCCGGCGCCGATACATGGTACAGCGTCCTCGGTGGCATCTTGCCCGACCCCTGCCTGAGGATGGTCAGAGCCGCTCAGCACGGCGACCACGCAGAAGCACACCGGATCGACGCCACCCTGGCCCCGGTGTGGGAGCTTTTCAAGACGTTCTCGAGCCTTCGCGTCGTCTACGCAATCGCCGAGCTCCTCGAAATCTGTTCCGCCGAGCCCCCACGGCCAATCAAGCCGCTTTCCGCTGCGGCGAAGGGCCAGCTCGCCGGCGTCTTGGACCGTCTAGGATCAGGTGTCGGATCGTAAGCCGCGCGACTTCATATTGCCGAGGGAAAAATGTACGCACCGACCCCTTTCGATGACTAGCCGAGATGTTCTCCATAATCTGATCGGGAACAATGCGCGCGGCGTGCTGATCACCGATGGATCGACAGGCCTCGACGCCAATCACGTCCTCGTCAACGTGTTCGATTGGCAGAACGTCTTATCGGCGAGTGAGGTAGGCGTCCGGGGCCGCCAACGCCTACATTTCTCCGGACGAGTGTGCAGGCCAGACGACTTCCACTCGAAGCATCAAAGCCTTGATGCGCTAACAGCATTCAATCGCTGCGCAGGATCTTTGCTTCAAGCGCGGCTGCCACAAAAGCCCTTCGAGCAGCTGGTGGATGGGCCTCACCACGCAATACCTGCAGACAAGCGTCCATCGCTACCCTCCGTTTCTCGGTCCGATGATGAAGGGCACGGATCAGGATAGCGGCCGCCTGGTTGACATCGAACACGATACGCTCAGAACTGTGGCGGCCAACCTGAACAACGACCGCCCTCTCAAATCTGTGCAAGCCGGTCATCTCTCCGCCCCCCAAGGCGATCATCCGTCAATAGGGCCCAGGGTCGTCTTCTTTGCCGAGCCGACACTGCATCTGTGAGCCGAGACAATGCCCTTGACCGACCCCGCGCTAGCCTCACACGCGCTTAGCCGCTCTGTTCCGCTGCCGATCTGCAGGCGGGATCCATCGGTTGTCGGAGGTTGTTCCTCCAACATGACGGCGCGATTCAAAAAGCCGAATAGGCCCTTTGGGCGCTGCCCTCGCCATCGAAAATCTTGTCGATGACCTAAAGAGTAGCTTGATCAGGGAAGGCTCTCTTCTAACGCGATAACCTTCGTGCTCAGCACGCGCGCTCGGTGCCGAGGGAGCGCGGCACCTCCCGTGGCGCGGGTGATGTGTGACCGTGCACATCCTTGCCCAGCGCTTGCGGTGGCCAGGCCTTCTAGACTGCCGCACAGCGCTGCCTCGCAATTCTGGTGATTTTTGCGTGTCAGCCATTTTGTTCTAGATCACGCGGCAGACCTGATCATTCACCGCGCGGATCCCTCACATCCAAACAATCTAATTTACCGGTTCCTCATGATCCTGCATAGCGCGACAAAACCCACGGCTATGTTTTCCAGCCGTTTTCTGCGGTTGCTCTACGGTCACCTCGACAAGGATCTGCTATGCGCATTTGCGGTATCAAGCTGACGCACGACGGGGGAATTGCTGTCGTGGAAGACGGCAGATTACTCTTTTGCATCGAGATGGAGAAGCTCGACAATAACCTACGACACCAACATATCGAGCGGCTTGAGACGGTCGTCGCCGTTTTGACGGAAAACGGGCTTGCTCCGCGCGATATCGACCGGTTCGTTATTGACGGATGGGACGGTGAAATCCAGTCAGAATTCCAGGTTCTGAGTAACGGCTCCCCTATCACTCTCAACGGCGCGCCATATGTGGAGCGGGACGCCGAAGATCCCCTGACAGCCTATCAAGGTTCCGGTCTCATGCTCGACAATGGGGTATGTTCTTATGAAAGCTACCCGCATGTTGTTGGGCACGTGGCTTCCGCATACTGCACCAGCTCATTCGCCAAAGCAGAGGAACCGGCATTTTGTCTGGTATGGGACGGCTGCATCTTTCCGCGGCTTTACCACGTCGAGCCAAGTGGAGTCCGATTTGTTGGGTGCCTGTTTCCGATGATAGGCCATGCCTATGCGGCCGCGGGCCAACATTTCGGTCCTTACAGGCGAGAGCTGCGGACTGGCTGGAGTCTCGGTATCCCCGGCAAGTTGATGGCCTATATTGCGCTCGGAGTGGTCCATGAACACATCGTGAACGTGTTTCAGGAGCTTTACGAGGACCATTTTGCCTGGGATACGGACCTTGCCTTTGGCTACAGGAACAACAGCCACAGCGAAGACGCGTTACTCACGGCTGTGCACGACTTCTTCGATGCAAGCGCGTCGCGGCTAATCCCCGAAACGCCCGAGGACATACTTGCTTCGTTCCATGCCTTCATGGAGCGTCTTCTCGTCCGGGGGATGACAAGGGCGCTGCGTGGGTACTCAGTCCCCAAAACCCGAAACCTGTGCATCGCCGGCGGATGCGGGCTGAACATCAAATGGAACAGCGCCCTTCGGGCGAGTGGTTTGTTCGACGCAGTATGGGTGCCTCCGTTTCCAAACGACAGCGGATCGGCGATCGGCGCCGCTTGCTGTGCGCTGGCCGCCGACAAAGGTTTCGTGCATCTCGACTGGTCAGTCTACAGCGGGCCAAATGTGAGCCATGGCAAGGTTCCGCCTGGTTGGCAATCTGCTGCTTGCAGCCTGAAAGAACTTGCCGGCGTGCTCGCTGACAACAAGCCTGTGGTGTTCCTTGCAGGTCGCGCAGAGCTTGGTCCACGTGCTTTGGGAGCCAGAAGCATCCTGGCGGCCGCAACTTCGCCGGAAATGAAGGACCATCTCAACAAAATCAAAGTTCGAGAGCATTTCCGACCGGTAGCGCCAATATGCTTGGAGGATCGTGCACCTGACATGTTTGACCCCGGCACGCCGGATCCTTACATGCTGTTCGAACACCGAACCCGTTCGGAGTGGAAAGAAAAAATCCCGGCGGTCGTCCATCTCGACGGGACTGCGCGCCTTCAGACAGTTTCGAGAACTTCTGAACACCCAATTGCAGAACTTCTGATAGAATATGAGAAACTCACGGGCATTTCGCTGCTCTGCAACACGAGTGCAAATCTCAATGGACGTGGTTTTTTTCCGGATGCGGCTGCCGCTTGTGAGTGGGGATGCGTAGACCACGTTTGGTGCGATGGGTTGCTGTTGACCAAGACAGGTGCAAGTCAATTCGAGGGCTGAGCGGCGGGCTGTAACGAACTTGAGTTACCGCGCTCTAGGGCTGCAATGGCCGGCAGCATCGCTGAGGGAGCCGGACACTGCGGGTGCGTGCGGTTACGGCTCTTGAAGCTGCCCTGATCTGACGAACGAATCTGATCGTCATGGCCGATAAAGCGCCGAGACTGTGCTGTTGAGCTGTTGAGCTGGCAAGCACGCGAATGCTTTTGCTTAACGATGTGAATGGAGGGTTCGAACACCAGGGCCTGCACGGCCCTGCCGACCGGCACGCCAGTCGTCTGCTACGGTGGCGACAAGCATGAGCGAATTAGCTGTTTGAGCTCCTTCTGCCAACGGAATCCCGCATTGCCTGCCGCGTTAATCCCTGGGAGCGTCCGCCTTGCCGTCCGCGACTTTGCTCAGCACCGAACCACTCCGCCATCGCGCCGGGCATGTGGCCGACCACGTTGACCCCGACACCCTCCGTCAGTGTCAGCAAGTCGGAGTAGAGGTCCACATCCTCGAGCATGCTCCTTGCAGGATCCATACGTGCGAGATCGGTTGCAGCAACCCTATGCCGAAGAGCACAATTGCCAGCGCACGGTCCTGGTGCCGTCGCGGGGTCGCTGCCGGTTCTTCTGACCGCCCGCGTCGTGCTCGGAATAGCGCTCGGAGGCTTCTGGTCGATGTCGGCAGCGTTGGCGATGCGGCTCGTTCCAGGTCACCTCCTGCGGCGCGCCATGTCGATCATCCTCACCGGCGTACCGTCGCTACCGTTTGTGCGGTTCAATCGGCGCCTATGTCGGCGACGTCTGGGGGGTGGCGAAGCGCCTTCATGATCGCTGTAGTCTTCGGCGCGTTACACTGGTGTGCAACTCATGAGTTTTCCGAGGCTGCCTCCGATAGAGCGGCCAGCTTCCGCAGTCTGCTGGATGTGGCCAAGAATCCGATGATCAAAGTCGCGATTTTGGTCGTCCTGCTGGTCGCTTCCGGGCACTTCGCCGGCTTCATCTGTATCCGCGCCTTCCTCGAGAATGTTCCCGCGCTCAATATCGAGACGATCTCGCTCGTGTTGCTCGCCTTTGGCGCCGGCGGCTTCTTCGGCAATTTGGCCGGCGGATTCTTGGCCGAGCACAGCCTCCAGGCAGTCGCGGCCCTGCCGCCCCTGCTCATAGCGATGGCCGACGCTGCTGACGTCGGGAGCATCGGCCTGGGCCGAGGCGATTGCGGTACCGTATGGGGCTTTGCGTTCGGCGCGGTGCCGGTGGGACTGCAGAATGCATGGTGCTGCGCGCCCCTCCCGAGCAGGCCGAAAACGCCGGTGGGCTGATGGCCGCAACGTTCCAAGTGGCCATGGCCGCCGGCGCGATTTTCGGCGGACGCTGGTGGACGATGCCGGCGTTGCCAGTGCCTTTGCCTACAGCGCCGTTGCCTCGCTCCTCGCTGCCGTGACAGTGTTCTTGCTCGTACCGAAGCGCGAACCCTAGACCGCCTGACACAGGCCAGTGCAGCACGGGGAAAGATGCAATCGAATCAGCCGCGCGGTGCGATCCTGCTCACGATTTTTGGCGGTTGCAGCCTCGTCTCCGCGCGATCGCACGTTGTTGTCCGGTCGATTTCGACCAGCGGCGGCGTTTTGAATGATGGTGCCGACGAGAGAAGCCAAGAGTGCCGGACCGAAGCGGACCGCCTCGCCGTCGACCGCTCGCCTCGTACGACTATTAATCCAAGGGCGATCCCGTGCTTGATCCGTGTGAGGCGGCTTTCCATTCCTCCGGGCCGAAGCAGCTTTTGACTTGATGGAATTCCCGGCAATTGGGCGGTGCATAGGGGGTAGGCCTTCAGACTCGCAAAGCCTGCGGTAAAAGTACTTCTTCCACTTCATGTTTTTGGTGTTGCCGGCTACCAGCGTCGGAAAATCAGCACCACACTGTCATGCAAAAATCACCGAATTGGAGTCAAACCCAATTTTTGCGTGCCGTTCGCCAGGAGCGCCCGCGGCTTCACATGCGGGATGCCTCCTGCAACATTATCTGCCGCATCCAGGTGCTTGCCGGATCACTGTTGTGAAGGGTGGGCCATTGGACGGCCTCAGTGAACGTGGGTAGTGGCAGGGGAAGTTCGACGATCCGCAGAGGAAAAGTCTTTTTGAAATGCTGAACCAGCCGGAAGGGCATGGTCGCTATACGATCTGTGCCTGAGACCATCGGCGGGATCATGCTAAAGGCCTGCACGATAATCTCGACACGTCTCTTGAGACCATGTTCAAGCAAAAACCGTTCCTCGATGGATGGCATCTGCGCACGGCCGACCCTGAACGCAATGTGCTTCATCGACACGTACCTCTCGAATGTAAGCTGCTGTGGCAGCTGCTTGTTCGTGGGGCAGCCTACGCACACGAATGTCTCGTCGAACAGCGCCGCTCTTGGATGCGCGCTCGACATGAACAATTCCGGAAGAATCAGAAAATCGACGTCACCGCGCCGGAGAAGCTCATCGAGATCGTCGTCGAGCGGCAGCAATTCGAAGCTGACGGCGGGTGCTTCGCGTGCAACACGCTCCACGACCTTTTCAAAAAACACGAGTGTGGCGAAATCGGAAATCATGATCCGGAAGCGGCGATCGGATTGAGCCGGTTTAAACGGATCCCAAGAAATAATCGAGCACTGTATGTGCAAGAGTGCGCCGCGAACAGCGGGGGCGAGTGTTTCCGCACGCGAGGTTAGAACACGTTCGCGGCCGCTCATCGTAAACAGTTCATCGTTGAAATAATCGCGCAGCCGGCCGACGGCCGCGCTCATGGCCGGCTGACTTAGGTTGATGCTGCTTGCCGCCGCCGTGAGGTTGCGCTCGGTCAGCAGTGCGTCGAGCACAACGAGAAGGTTCAGATCAAGGCCTTTGAAACGCATGCCTCATCTGTCCGTAACGTGGTTGCTTGTCATCGCGACCATTGTGGATGGCTAATTTATTGCAGATTGAGATTTGAGCAGACTTGGGCGTGGCGGCGCTCCGACAAGGATCTGCGACACATATCCAAGGTCGCGCGCAATCTTGCGAATTGCCATCGCCGTGACGACAATCGCCACTCCAACCACACTTGCGAACGCGATTCTGGTCGTGAGATTCCAGAGTTCTCCAAACTGTATCAAATCCATGAGGCGAAACACGGCACCCTGGACCAGGTACAGCAGCAGCGTGCTCTGACCAAGCTCCACCGCGACAAACTGAGCTACTCTAGTTGAATGGACAATTCTCCAGCACTGGAACATAAGCTGCATCGCTACTGCAGAAGCTGCTGCAGAGCCAGCGAACATCATAAACACTTGTTTAGCTGACTGTTCATCATAAACTAAAACAAGATTGTTGTAGACGTAAGTCTCCTTGCCCCACCCAAGGAAGCATAAGAAAGCTATTATCGAAAATAAGACCAAGAAAAGCGATTTGTGGCGCCAGACGATACTTTTCTGCCATCCGATCGGCTGGGCAAACAAGAACCCCAAACAATAAAATGGGTAAGTGTATCTTAACGACGGGGTTATTGACAATGTGATCGGCGCCAATGCGACCCCAATTGCGGATGCGCTTATGATCCACATCGATAGTCGATTGAAAGTTGCAAAAAATCTAACTAGAACGAACGAAATAAACGCCGCCCATATGAACCAGTATGTTCCAATGACCTCCTTCGATAGGTCCAGCAATACACCAGTTAAACTCTTCGTTGGATAAATCATGGCGGACTTTATTGCGAAAATAAACGCACACCAAAGAATCATTGGCAGTAGTAACTGCACTGCTCGATTACGGACCCCTTGAATGAACGTTTTTCGCAAAATTGCCCCAGAAGAAACATATCCACTTATCGCCATAAAGAGAGGCATATGAAACATGTAGATCGTCTTATAATACGCAGACATCCAAAAATCGTCAGTGCCTCGATAAATTACATATTGTAATAGGTGCCCAATTATCACTAAAGTAATTAGTATACCTTTGGCGAAGTCAAGGCTTAGGTCTCGGTCGTTTGTCTCTGCTGGGCGCGAGCCGCGTCCCTTCGCTCCGACTGTTATTTGATCAAGCATCAGACTCCAGCCCATCTGTTGCGGTTGCTACCGGCCGTTTCTGGGCACGGCGAGCACGCCAGTTTCGGTGAAAAGGATCGAATTTTACGCGGATCGCGGCGTGGTATCGAGGGCCGACTGGCTGCAACCGAGCGGACGAAATCCCAGTGCCTGATCGCAAACCTGGAGCGCAGTGGCGGTCGCGATCATGTGTGGCGACGCGATGGCCCGGCACTATGGTCGCCAGGACGTCTCTGCAGAACCTCTCAAGATGATTCCGCAGCGCGTGCCGAACCGTGCCAAAAGCGAATGGAATGCCAATCTGCTGCTGCACCGGACGCATGACGTGGATAGAATGGCTCATTCCGAGTCTCTCAAGATCCGGATGCACCCTGTACAATCCGAGTTCGCCTACCAAGAAATCAACCTCGCCAACCGTAGTGAACGGCGCAGCAGGTCCAAGTGAGCCGCTACGCCGTGCACATAGAGCCGATTGCGCGAACCTCCGGCCTTGCACCGGCCCAGCTACGACCGCCTGAAAGCCCCTGTCGGCCCATAGGCCTTTCGGAAGAAAGCGGAGAGCTCGACATGATCGGCTACTTGCAAGTCATTTCCCAGCACACGCTACAGAAGCCGTGGCGTGATCGGGTGCATGTCAGGTCCGGTCATCTATGCAGCGCCCTGGAAGTTTGGTAAAATCGATTGTTTAGATCGCGAGCATTCACGCTATGGATAAGTGAAAGCGATGCGCTTCAAAGGCCTTGATCTGAACCTTCTCGTCGTGCTCGACGCACTGCTGACCCAGCGCAACCTCACGGCGGCGGCAAGCAGCATCAACCTGAGTCAGCCGGCCATGAGCGCGGCCGTCGCCCGGCTGCGCGATTATTTCAACGATGAACTGTTTACGATGAGCGGCCGCGAACGTGTTCTAACCCCACGTGCGGAAACACTCGCCCCCGCTGTTCGCGGCGCACTCTTGAAAATCCAGAGCTCGATTATTTCTTGGGATCCGTTTAATCCGGCTCAGTCCGATCGCCGTTTCAGGATCACCCTTTCCGATTTCGCCACACTCGTGTTTTTTGAAAAGGTCGTGGAGCGTGTTGCACGCGAAGCTCCCGCCGTCAGCTTCGAATTGCTGCCGCTCGACGACGACCCCGATGAGCTTCTCCGGCGCGGTGACGTCGATTTTCTGATTTGTCCAGAATTGTTCATGTCGAGCGCGCATCCAAGAGCGGCGCTGTTCGACGACACGCTCGTGTGCGTAGGCTGCCCCACGAACAAGCAGCTGCCGCAGCAGCTTACATTCGAGAGATACATGTCGATGAGGCACGTTGCGGCCAAGTTCGGGCGGAAGCCCTCCGTCGAGGAGCGTTTTTTTCTTGAGCATGGCCTGAAGAGACGTGTCGAGGTTATCGTGCAGGCCTTCAGCATGATCCCGCCGATGGTCTCAGGCACAGCTCGTATATCGACCATGCCCTTCCGGCTGGTTGAGCATTTCAAGAAAACCTTCCCGCTGCGGATCATCGAACTTCCGCTGCCGCTTCCCGCATTTACCGAGGCCCTCCAATGGCCCGCCCTTCACAACAGTGATGCGGCAAGCGTCTGGATGCGAGAGATATTGTTACAGGAGGCGTCGAGAATGAGTTCTCCGCGGGACGCCAAAAAGGGTCGCAAGCCCTGATTGACTACCGCGTCTCACACCGGCACTCGTGTCAACAGGCGTGTCGAACGAGATGATAGTCGCGGAAAGAGCGCCTGCGAGGTCGTCCAGCGGGTGGCTTTCGTCGACAAACGGTGCGAATGAGAAGGGGCCCGCATAACCGCCATCAAGCAGCGCCCGGATCTGGCTGCCATTGTCGGAACCGACCAGGACGCGATCCGGGTAGATCCAGTGGATCGGATCGTTCACTCTTGAAATGTGCACGAGACCGGTCAGGTCGCAGGAGAAGAACGTCTCCCCGGCGAGCGTGTGATGAAACGTGTCGTGCACGAGGCGGAAGACGGACTGGCCATCAATGGCGGCAATGGCCTTAGCCGCTTCGTTTTTCGATCGAAGCGAGCAGGTCTGGAAGCCCAGCGGCTCGATGAGACCGATCAGGCCGCGCGACTGGAGGATCGGCTTGAGCGCCTTCAAGGCAAAGCGGAGATCGCCCCGGCGCTCGCCATTGGCAGGCCACGAGCCGTCGTTGACAGGCACCGGCATGAGCGTCTTGGCTCCGCAGGCCGCCGCATAATCGGCGAGCTTGCTCGCCTCGGCCCTGCGGGCGGGAGTCACTCGTTGAAGCGCTGCAAGGCATTGATGGAAAAATCCCAACGCCTGCTTCAGCGGCGGCAGACCGGACGTCCGCGCCTGCTGAGACATCGCCTGAATCGGTGTAATGACCGAAGCTGGCTCGCAGCCATCCATCTGCTTCAAGCTAACCCGCCGACCCGGAGAGATGCCCAATCAGATCGGATGCAAAATTCAGGCAGCAGGGTGCTTCGCCAGAGCGAGGCCGACGCCCAGCGCAATCATCGCGCCGCCCGACGCCTCCCTCAGGCGGCGGATCAACCTGGGACGCGCTGTCGCGCCGTCTTGAATGCCGCTGGCCACGAAGGCAACCACGATGTCGGCGAGCGTGTTGAGCGCAATCGACACGGAGCCAAGCACCACGAATTGCAGAGCTACGTGCCCTGCGCTCGGGTTCACGAACTGCGGAAGGAAGGCTAGAAAAAAGGCTGCCGTCTTCGGGTTGAGAGCCTCGACCAGCACCCCTTCACGAAACGCCCGCCGGGGTCCGACTGAACGCACCGGGGCGCCATCATCGCCAGTCGCTCGGCGCGCGGCTTGAAAGGTGCGAAAGCCTAGCCAGACGAGGTAGACCGCGCCGAACAGCTTCAATGCGGAGAACAGTTCCGAGCTCTCGAGCACGATCGCGGAAACACCTAGGCTTGCTGCGAGGACGTGGATCATGCCCCCCAACCCCGTGCCGAAGCTGGAAGCGATACCCTCCGGACGACCGCCGGCGAGCGTGCGCGCGGCAACATAGAAGATGCCCGGACCGGGCGTGATGGCGAGCACGGAGGCCGCGGCGAGGTACAGGGCGAATGGGGCCAGTTCTGGCATCATGGGTCGATTCCGACAAAGTTCATGATTATTTTGGGATGAGAGCGGCGAGCTCGCGGTCAGATGCCCGCTCGCTCGCCGCAAGGCCCGCGGCCACGCCATCGCGGTCGGCCGCGTTCCGGTTCTGACTCAGTTTGCGCTTGCCCTCCAGCCTCGTGATCGGCATGCGCAGGCCGACGATTCCGCGGAGTTGCGCCTGTACAAAATCCGGCGGTGCGTCCGACACCGCCCAAGGCGAGGCGCGCTCGCCCTCGTGGTGGTCGGTCAGACGATTCACGACGTCCAGCAGTCTTCCCGCATGCTCGAAGAACTCGACCGGACCATAGGCGTGGACGGCGATGTAATTCCAGGTCGGGACGACCTTCCCGGTTTCCCGCTTGGTCGCATACCATGCCGGCGTCACATAAGCGTCCGGCCCCATGAAGATGGCCAAGCCGTCGCCCAGCGGCGGAACATGGCACTGGGGATTGGCCTTCGCTAGGTGCCCGTAGATCACGCCGTGCTCGCCCTCGCTCTCGTCAAGGAAGAGGGGCAGTGGCGTTGCGAGCGGCCCTTCCGCCGTGACTGTAACGAAGTTCGCCAGCACCGCCGCGCGGATGGTCGCGCGCAGGGACTCCTTGTCGTCGTCGCGGAAAGCGGGAGGGATGTACATGGCGAAGCTCCTTGCGTCACCAGTCAGATACCGGCACTCTGGCCTGCAGGAAACAGCCAGTCAGAAGCTATCGACGTGGTCCAGTTTGTGAAAGATGGCATCGCACCCGACCATCGTGATGATCGAGGAGCAGATCCACAGCGGGGTGTGCGAGTCGGAGAACCCCTGGTCCTTCGCAGCCGAGGGGTCGGGCATATCCCGGCAATGGCGACTAGTTTGCCAAACCTTGTGGACGCAGCCCGCGATCCCGGAGACCATATTGAAAGAATCGTCGAAGAGGTTCCGGCGACGCCAGGCAATGCCGAGAGGCTGCGCGGGTCTCATTGTAGCAGGTGACAACAAACGTCTACGCTTAGTCAACGGGTCGGAGCCTACAGTTCGTCCGATGTCGGCGAAGCCTGTAAGCCTTCATAAGCGAGACCCAAGGCACTGGCTGGGAAAGCAGGTCCATAGGATCTCGCATTTCAGTGATGTTCTGGAAGCGGGCGAATTTCATATCCGCAGGCATCTAATGCCGGAATCAGATTGGATAGCGCCATAACGGTCTGGTTGCGCAGACCGGCTTGAGTGCTCCGTCTCGACTCGTCGGGAGGACAACCGTCGTGCAAGAGCACGATTGCGCCGGGCCGGACCGAGGCGAGCACAGCATCGACGATCGCTTCGGTGCCGGGCCGCGACCAATCTTTTGGGTCTATCGACCAATGAAGGGCCGCCAGCCCGGCGATCTCTGACGCAGTAAACACTTCTTCGCTCCAGGCGCCGTATGGCGCGCGAATGTAGCGGATCGAGGCCTGGGGGCATGCTACCATGATGGCACGGTTCGCCTCAAATACCTCACGTTGGACGTCGCCCAAGCCGCATTTGGACAGATCCGGATGAGACATCGTGTGGTTGCCCACCTCATGCCCTTCTGCGATCATTCGCTGGATGAGGTCCGGGTGCTCTGCGGCGTAGGCACCAATCACGAAGAAAGTCGCTGGCACCCGATTTTGCGCCAGCACATCGAGTATCTGTGGTGTGAAGAATGGATCGGGACCGTCGTCAAACGTCAGATAAACGCTCCGACGGCCGGTTCCATCAGCGCATTCACTCTGCACCTCCCATCCGTCATCAAGATGTTTCATAGCTCCGGATCCTTCCGGTCAATTGTTGCATCGGTCGGCCATTCGCTCATCGGCCGCGCAATCGGCATAATCACGAGGAGCACGTCCTCCACGCGAGGCGGCATGTCGAGATCCAGCACTTCTGAGTGGGACCGCACGCGAACATCGATACATCGTGGCCGGGCCGTCTCTGCAGAACGTCTCAAATTACCAGCGCATAGCTTTTCATTGCAGGGTCAGTCCCCCCGATAGGGTTTTCGGAAGAACTCGGAGAGTCCGATGTGATCGGCTACTTGCAACTGGTTCTCCCGGCACAACCTCCACCGTCCTTGGGAGCGCATGGGAAACCTCGACTTGTTGATCCTTGGGGTAGACACCTACGCTAGTTGGGGCTTGTGGCGAAAGAGCCGACGCGATGCAGCTTGCGCGATCACCGACGTACCTGGTCGAAAAGGGGATCGGCTCGCTCAATGTTCGGCGCAGACCAGAATGCACACACCAAAAAATGCTCCTCGGAGCCAACCGCATACATCGACAATCTCCCTAGCCTGCATCCTTGAATTCTTCCTATGCAATGTCCTGTCCGATAGTCAAAATCGAATGTTTCGATGACAAGCATCCATGTTGCGGATAGATGAGACAATGGCCCTTGATGTGAAGCTCCTCGTGGCTCCACGCACTGCTGACCGAGCGCAACGGCACGGTGGCGGCAAGCCGGATCAGCTAATTCAGCCGGCCATGAGCGCGGCCGTCGCCCAACTGCTTTCAACCATGACCTGTTTACGATGAGCGGTCGCGAATGTTCTAACCCCGCGTGCGGAACCGTCGACGTCTCAGAGTTGAGGACGACGTCGCGCAGCATCTCGACGCCTTTTTCGATCTGCCGGATGCTCAAGGCGGAATAGCCCATGACAAGCCCGGCGCGGTCGGCTTCGCCTGCTCCCGGCTGCCGATGATAAAGCGGCGAAATCGGGTGCAGCCCCAGACCGGCATGTCGGGCGGCTTCGACCAACGCTGTTTCACGCGATCGCGGCAGGTCGTTGAACCATATGACGACGTGCAGTCCAGCGTCGGCCCCTTGGACGGCGATCCGATCTCGGAAAATCCGCTTCAGGTTGGAAATACCTCCCGGCGCTCGCCGTTAAGGCGGCGCACGCGGCGCACATGCCTTTCATAGCCGCCGCTCTCGAACAGAGAGGCCAATGACGCCTGCTCCGCCACCGGAGAATGCTGGTCGGCAAACTGCTTGGCGGTTTCGAAAACCTGCTGCAATTCCGCCGGGACGACGAGATAGCCGATGCGCAGCATCGGCGAAAGCGTCTTGGAGATGGTGCCGAGGTAGATGACGCCCCATGATCCTCGAGGCTGTGCAGCGGGGGAACGGGGCTGATATCGTAGCGATATTCGCTGTCGTAGTCGTCCTCGATGACATAGGCGCCCTGCTCCCGCGCCCATTCCAGAAGCTGATGCCGCGCCATCGGCATGACGCCGCCGAGCGGAAACTGATGCGAGGGCGTCGCATAGGCCAGCCGGGCCGCGACCCCCGCCAGTTGCTCCGTCTGCATGCCGTCCTCGTCAACCTCGACGGGAACGGGCGTAGCACCTGTGCCGGCAAAGACCTGGCGCGCCATCCTGTAGCAGGGGTCCTCGATGACGAAGCTGTCCCCTGGGTCGAGCAGCAGGCGCGCGCAGAGATCGAGCCCCTGCTGCGAACCATTGACGATGACGATCTGCTCGGGTTCGAAGCGAACCGTACGGGCGCGCCAGTGATAGCCCTGAAGTGCCTGGCGCAGCCGGGCGCGAACCGCACGGATCGTCATAGGCGAGCCGTGCCGGCCGCTGCGCCATCGCCGCGTTCATCGTGCGCTTCCAAACCGAGGCTGGGGAATCTGAGGCCGCCAGGACGCCATACCGGAAATCTACCTTCAGCGTGTTCGGCAGGTGATCCCGCCACCGCGGATTCCCACGCAGCCGTTCGCCATAGTCAGACAAGTGACCCGGGCCGCCCCGTTTTGGGGGATTAGCGGCCCATTCCGATCAGGCGATTGCCCGAGAGCAGATGTCGGGCATCGCCAACGCTAACCCCTGCGTGACCTTGACCAACAGACCCTCGGTTTCCTGAAGATGGCGTCGTCGAAATCTGCACCGGCGTCGTATTGCCGTAAATCAAGGATGCCAACAACAGGGCCGGATGATTGGAGGCCGAAGCATCAAGCCGCATAAAGACAAGATCGTCGCCCCACCGACGCATTTTGCCAAAAGCAGCTCAACGACGAACATGCCGGCTTGGCGCGCCGAAGGGCCGCCGCCTTTCCCGCAAGCGGCCCAGCCCGCTCGCCACCGGGGTCAACCCACGCCAACCTATCCACCAACGCTCGTCCCATCCGCTATGCGCAACACCAAGCTGATGTCGCAGGGGCGGTCACCGACCCGGTACGCCGTCGAGAAACGACGAACTCGTGCTGTCTTGAGCCACCGGTAAGCAAATCCATTGCTGATCCGCGTCTGCAATAAGCGTTAGCTGGAGCGAACATGCATGCTCGCGGCAGACGCAATCATCAGGACCCTTGCCTCGGTCAATTGGATTGGAGACCATCATATGAAGGTGCAGACCGGTGTTTGGGCAGCTGTTATCGGTCGTCCAGACTTTGGCATCAGTTTTGGTGGACGCGAGCAGCTTGCGAGGGATGCATCCGAACGTGGCGCTGCTCCCATAATCCTCGCAGTTCTCCTGTGAGAGCCTCGCGCTGGCCCTGATCCAGCGTAATTGTGTCGAGGAGATCCGCGAGCACGGCTTCGCCTTCGATCCGCGTCAGCAGATCGAACAAGTCATGTGAAATACGCGCACAGTCACGGTGATCCGTTCGGATTTCGCAGACGGTCTCGTGGCGATCCTGCGCCGTGTATGCGCGGACTTTATGCAGGGATACATAGGGCGGCAATGAAACAGCGAGCGCAGTCCAATCCTGCAGCGTTGCGGCCCGTTTTTTGACGAGGTACGGCCCGACCACAAGTCCATCCAGCTCTGTCGTCAGGAACGTGGCAATCGAGTCTGCAACTGAATCCACGATCGGCTCGGCATTGTTGTTAAAGGACGTATTGAGCAGAATTGGGATGCCTGTCCGCTGCTTGAAGGCATTGATGACGTCCCAGTAGGCCGGACTGGCCTTGCGCGATACTGTTTGCAGCCGAGCCGTACCGTCGACATGCGTGATGGCGCCGAGCAAATCACGCTTGGAATCGCGCACACGAACTACGAAATTCATGAAGGGAAATTCGCACGCACTGCCCGGGAGGTCGAAAAATTCGCGCGCATCCTCCTCCAAAACTGATGGGGCGAACGGGCGATATCCTTCCCGCTTCTTGACCATAGCGTTGATCCGGTCCTTGTTTGAAGCGGGCCTGGGGTCGGCAAGAATGCTGCGATTTCCGAGCGCTCGCGGCCCGAACTCCGAACGACCTTGCACCCAGCCGATCACGGCGCCACCGACCATCCACTCGGCTGCCCTATCCGCCACCTCCTCAGTGCGTTCAAACTCCAGGTGCCCCGCCCATGCCTTTAGTTCCTCTTCGACAGCGTGATCGCTCGCGAGTTCCGGCCCCCAATAGACCTCCTGCAATCGCCTACGCGGCGCTGGGCGGCCCAACTCATTAGACACGATTAGCGCGGCGCCTAATGCGCATCCAGCGTCATGCGATGCGGGCTGCACGAAGATGTCTTCGAAAAGTCCTGAATAGAGCAGCTTGCCGTTCATGGAGCAATTGTGCGCAACTCCGCCGGCCAGGCACAACCGCGTCATCCCGGTGGCCTCACGATAATGGCGAAGAATGTGAAACACGATGCGTTCGAGCGCTTCCTGTAACGACGCACTCACATCCATATGCTGCTGAGTGAATGGCATTCCCTTTTGCCGAACCTGAATGCTGCGGAGCAAAGTCGGACCGATGCGGTCCAGGTGGACGCGATACTCGCCGTTTGCAGAGAGTTCATAGAATTTCTCGAAAAGCTCGCGATAGGGAACGGGATCGCCGTAGGGGGCAAGCCCCATTACCTTGTATTCATCGAACAAGCCGTAGCCGAGATACCGGATCGTCTCGAGATAAAATTGCCCGAGAGAATTGTTCTCCGGGAAAGTCGCAAGTTGCGTAATTTCAGTACCAGATCCTACCGCCACAAGGCCCGACAGGAAATCACCAGAGCCATCAATCGCGAAAATCAGACTTTGCTCGAAGCCCGACATTGCAAAAGCACTCACGGCGTGCGCCTGATGATGACTTACAAATGAGATACGCGAAGCGTCGAGCTCGGTACCGAACTCCTGCGCCAACAGCCTCTGCATCAACAGTTTAGCGTCCAAAGGAATGGAGGCGTCCGGCTGGGAAGCTAGCATGTTTTCGAGCATGGCGTTGCTATAGGCTTCGGTAGCGTAGAACGCCACACGATCGATTTCGCTGAGCTGAACCCCAGCGGCTGAAAGACAGTATTGAGCCGCACTAATTGGGAGCTTGTTGGAATGTTTGATCCGATTGAGGCGCTCCTCTTCTACCGCCGCAATGACCTGTCCGTCCCGGACGAGCACCGCAGCGCCATCGTGCATGAATGTGTTTGAAATCTGAAATCTGTTTTCATAGACTTTGTCCAATCCGCCGTTCAATCCTAGACACAGCATCTCGCTCTCCATTTGTCGTACAGGAATATTAAATTGGCCGTCTGATCAGAAACACAGGCCGCGTTGTCGTTCGCGCCACGAACGCCAGTCAAACATGATCGGGCTCAAAGAAATTCTCTTCGGCCGGGATCAACATGACATCCTGTGATCGAGGTGCCGGGCGGCCCATAACGTTGATAGATTGAGTGGATGCCACCGAAGACCCTCCGTGGCATGCCGATTTCTGTTGGCGATGTCGTATTTATTGGCAGCACGAAGTCCATAGCGCATCGTTTATCTCCTTCTCTTCGCGTCAGCGCATCAGTCGGCGGCGCAACAGCGCCATCGAGAGGAAGAATGGCAACAGCGCGTACAGGCCGAGCACCCCGATGTGCAGGGCGATGCCGACGATCGGGCGATCAAGCATAACCGGACGAATGAGGTCGATTGAATGCGACAGCGGCATGCATCGCGCTATCTTCTGAAAGGCGTCAGGCAGCTGATTCAATGGGAAAACGGCACCGGACAGGAACAGCATAGGTGTGAGGACAAGCGTCTGGTAAAACACGAAGTAATCGTAGCTGGGCGAAAGCGCGGTGACGACCATCGCAAGGCTCGCAAACACGCACCCAGTGAGAGCAATGATTGGCAGCGCATAGAGGACGGACGGCCAGGCTGCATAACCCAACGTTGCGGTGACAATGGTGATTGCCGTACCGGCCAAGAAGGCCTTGGTGGCTGCCCACGCCAGTTCACCCAGAACGATGTCGCCGAGGGTAACGTGCGTGTACAGCATTGCTTCCCAAGTGCGCTGAGAGTGCATGCGAGCGAAAGCCGCGTACAATGTTTCGAGGGTAGAGGCGGTCATCGCACTTACCGCGACCATGCCGGCCGCCAAAAAGGCGATATATGACGCACCGTCGACGCGGCCGACCATTATGCCTAGGCCGGTGCCGAGTCCGAAAAGGTAGATTATAGGATCGGCAAGGTTACCGAGAATCGTCACGAGTGAGACTTTCTTCCATGCCAGATAGTTCCGGCGCCACACCGCAACCCAGTTCCACGCATTGGACGGCAGCGCCGCCGCAAAATCTTCAATCATCGTTCACTCCTCTATCTCGCGCCCGGTCAGCCGCAAGAAAACATCCTCGAGATTGGCTGGACGCAAAAGAAGGCGCAGACCTGCTCGCCCCTGCAGTTGCGTGCGCACCTGCTCAGGGTCGGGCGCGTAGCAATAAAGGGTTTCGCCGCTCACCTCGATGCGCTGGGAATGTGGCTTGACCAGCGAAAGCAACTCGTGCGGATCGCCGCCGTAAATCTCCATGACCTGGCATCCGATATGCTCGTCGATCAGCGCCTGCGGGCGGCCTTCGGCGATATTGCGACCCCTTTCGAGCACGCACAGCCGATCGCATAATCGCTCAGCCTCTTCCATGAAATGCGTCGTCAGGATAATCGTCTTGCCGCGTGCCAACAGGGCGCGCAGCCGCTCCCAGATCAGGTGGCGCGCGTGCGGATCGAGGCCGGTGGTCGGCTCGTCCATCACAATGAGCTGGGGGTCGTTGATCAACGCCCGCGCCATCGTCAGGCATCGCTTCATGCCGCCGGACAGTTCCGAGACGCGCGCATCCGCCTTGCGCTCGAGGCGAGCGAACTCGAGAAGCGACGGGATGACCGCTTCGCTCTCGCGTGTGCTCATGCCGAAGTAGCGTCCGAACACCAGCAAGTTCTCGCGTACGGTGAATTCCTGGTCAAGATTGTCGAATTGCGGGACCACGCCAATGCCCCTGCGTGCCAGCCGAGCGCGCGCCGGCACTGGCACGCCGAGCACCGTGATCGCGCCCGCGTCAGGGCATGTCATGCCGAGGAGCATACGCGCAATCGTGCTTTTGCCCGCCCCGTTTGGTCCGAGGAGGCCGAAACACTCTCCCGACGCAACGGAGAACGACAGTTCGTCGACAACGACCTTGTTCCCATACGACTTGGTTACGCCGGCAAAATCGACTGCCACGGTCGACAGAGAGTCAGGCACGGAGCTTTTCGCGCTTGTCTGCCCGTGAAACTCCCGTTCGATCGGACCAGTCTCGATCCGCCGCAAATCCTCTGGGTCCAACTTCCGACTCAACATTTGATCTTCCTGGTCCTGGCTCAAAACTCTTCCACCTGCGATCACGTGACTATTGCTGTTCGCTGTAAGCTGCGTCAGATGCCACCAAGGCGGGCTTTGGAAGGGCGCCGCCGATGTCTGTCACAGTGGCGGCCGAGCTTCGCGACAACCAATCGCTATTGCTCAATGTACACAGCGCGTATGCTTTCAATGGGAGCAAGAGAAAGATGTTGATGAGTGTGTGGAGCGAGAATCCGAGAAATCGAAGTTGGCGCGCACGAAACGCTGCCACGCTGCAGCGAACTATAGTCATGACCGCGATCGTCAGGCATGCCGTCCAGGGCACAGTACCTGTCGTTATGAATTGCGCGAGCCCAGCCAGGAGCGACAAAGAGAGCAATAATGGGCCAAGATTCTGCCCAATCACGTCCAATGTGAGATAAATATTAAGGCCGCGCAGCAGTTGGAGCGCCAGCAACGTGTCCCGGAACGTGCTCCGGGCCCAGCGAAGCTGTTGGCGCAGATAGGGACCCATGCTGCTGGGAACGACTGTTGCCGCGACGGCCTCCGGGACATACTCTGTTCGAAAGCCTGCTTTCAGCATCAGGATCGTAAGGTGGCGGTCCTCACCGAAGTCGCTCGGCTTCCCTCGAAAGCGCTGCGTCTCGTATTGATCCAGGAGCGAAACAAGCGCGGATCGCCGGTACATGGCACACGGACCGCAGCAACACATGACGGCACCGAACCGAGCCTGCGCTGCCCGCTCTTCGTTGCAGGCGAGCCAGTATTCCATGTCAATCAACCGCGTCAGCCAAGTTTCACTGCGATTGCTAGCCGCCAACTGGCCCATGGCGGCGCCAATCGCTTGATCTTGCATCTTTAGCGCAAGCCTCGTGACGACGTCCGGCGCGAGTATCGTGTCCGAATCTACATTGAGCACCAAATCTCCGCACGAGCGGCGAACCGCCGCAATCTGTGCCTTGCGCTTTCCGACATTCTTTGGGAGCGCAATGAAGTTGAACCTCGGGTCGCGCGCGTATTCCTCGTGTATACCTACGAGGGCATCGTGGTTTCCAGAACCGTCATCAACAACATAGACCTGCAGTTTTCCGGCGTAGTCCTGACTTGCAATGGAAGCCAGGCAGTCCGAGAGGGTGCGAGGAGCCTCGTTGTAGCACGGGATAATGACATCGACGCTCGGCCAAGGCTCACAGCCGGCGGGTTCGCCCGAGGTCGGCGGTACGCTTGTAGGCAGGGTATAAAACACCTGCGCGGTCTTATAGACGGTCGACAGCAGCGCATAAGAGCAGACTGCAACAATACTGGCTGGGGCAAAGAGGTTCATGAGATCTCAGATTTTTCTGTGAATTTGAGGAAGCGAGCGGATAACAAATCCGAGGTCATAGCTCTGGACCGTTCCGATCGATCAAAGTGCCGGCCGGCCACTCGCTCATCGAGCGTCCAATTGGGAGCACCATGAGGAGTACGTCGTCGTCGACTCGCGTCGTGGAAGGCAGATCGGGGTACACGTCCGGGAGGGTTGAACGCACGCGAACGCCCGTCAGAATGTTCGCCAAGCCTTTGCGGCAGAACCTCCCAACATGGTTCCGGAGCGCTTGCCGAACCGTGCCGAAAGCGAATGGAACGCTAAGCTGCTGCAGCACTGGGTACATGACGCTAATCGAATGGGCGATTCCCAGCCCCTCAAGATCCGGACGCACCCCGTATAGACCGAGTTCAGCGACCAGCAGATCAACGTCGCCAACTTTGATGTATCGGCGCAGCAGGCCCAAGTGAGCGGCTACCCCGTGCACATCATAGCCGATTGCGCGGACCTCTGGCCTTGCACCGGCCCAACTTCGACCGCCTTCGAATTGCATTCCATTGAAGGCTCCGGTCGGCTCATAGGTCTTCCGGAAGAACTCAGAGAGTTCGAGGTGATCGGAAAGCTGCAACTCATTTTCCCAGCACAACCTCCACTGCACGTCATTGCGCATGCGAAGACTTCCTCTTTTTGGGTTCTTTTGTGCACCTCACGCGGTAGAGCAGCGGCGGTGCATGTCATGTGGGGGTCTATGAACGACCCGCCCAGATTGGTAAAATTGATTGTTTAGATCGAGAGCATCCACGCTATGGATGCTAAAACCATGCGTTTCAAAGGCCTTGATCTGAACCTTCTGGTCGTGCTCGATTGGCCCCGATAGCGGCGACGCACCGATGGCAGCTGTTGGTGACACAACCTGCCTCAAGAGCGGCCGCCAGCGGCGTGGCTGCGCCTCGTGCCGAAGCAGCGATCAAGTGGAGGATGGGCCCGATAGGCGTCAGCAAACGCGGCGAGCGTTGACGTACGATCGCGCAGCTCTGGATCGCCGGCGGCAAACAGGTTCCGCGAAGCTCTGGCTCGACAAGTTGCGGCAAGACGGCATGCCAATGGTGCGATGGTCGCACTCGCCAACAGGAATCGTCTGGTCAACGCTCTCGAGTGTTGCCTGTCAACCGGACTGTCGGTGAAAGCACCTGGAGAGCGGGAAGGAGGGCGCACCCGGATGGCGCTACTTCGAACGAATTGTTTGAGGTTTTGGCCGACTGGAACACCCAGCTTGAGCACCTGAGGCCTGAAATGCGCGAAGGAGCTGGCCCCTAAGTTTTCATTCCGTGCGAGGGATCAAAGATCGCCGCACACAGAAGAGGCAGCCTAAGGAGCGTCAGCACTTGCGCCGGCCGAAGGGCCGGGACGCGGGACTGGCTGCAACGACGAGATCGGTTAAAAGGGCAGCCGGTAGGATTGTCAGCATAGCGCCGCCGAAGGCGGGACACGGGACCGACGGCCCCCGACGAGGAGTGCCGCTTTCCCGGCTAGGGATCGTCACCCACCTGGGCCGAAACACCTTTGAGGTTCGGTGGCGGCAGTCATAGAGCCCGTCCCGCATAGGGGGCCATGCAAAATAAGGACTTCGCTCCATCTGGGTATTTATCGGTCATTTATTGGGTAAAGCCGTTTCTTGATTTTTTGGGTATTTTCAAAGGGGCTTGGCGGGCCTTGGCACGCTCGCGCCAGAGCGCCTATCGGCTTTGCGCCGTGTTGCGATCATCGAGAGCATTGGCTCTTCTACTGAAACAGGTTCAGCAACATGTCACCGAACTGACATGCGCCGTCATGAACACAGTCACGCATATGGGCTGGCAATTTCCAGGTTCGCCAGGCCCCGGGAATCCCATCTTTGAAAAGTAGCCAAAGCCTTGTGGTGTGCGCAGACCTCGATGAGAGGGAGGGAGAGATCCGCTTATGCGTGTACCGGTGGCAAGACGCCGGCGGCATCTAATCCGCGCAGGCTTGGTCAGGGCTCCAAGGGGCTCGAAGGCCCTTTGGTTCGTCTTCATGTGCGAAATCATGATGCGGGGCCAAGGCGGCATACGCCTTGGCTGCGATCCAACGGCAATCACGTTGGTCTGGGCGGGGTCTTGGGAGGGGCAGGAATGCCCCGCCTCCAAGCGCGATGAAACGGCGGACGTTTCGATGGTGTGATGAGGCTCGATGCCGACAGAACCGCAAGGCCGGAAGGGTGCACGGGAAACGCGACAGCGGATTTCCCTGCCAAGGTTGCGATACTACACCGCACATCCTTGCAATGCGCCTTACGCAAAATGGCAGAGGTGGGGGAACGGTCACCCCGTCGCTTCCGACCCTGATATGTGGAGCGGAAAGGCTTCGGCCGACGTCTGGGGGCCGTTGAGGTGGAAGTCCGCGAAACCCCCTCGAGGCTCGCGGCCCTGAACATCGAGCCCCATGAAGACGCCGGATATACCTAAGCAGAAGTGACCATCGCCCGGACCCGGCTAACTTGTCGCAATCGGGCGCTCTTATACGTCCACATATAGGATCAGCTTGACACCACAGAAGCGCACAGTGTCTCCAAATCAACTTCGACAATTTTCATCAGAAAGCGGAAATCGGCTTTCGGAAGCGGGCCAGCAGGCAGTCTTCATTGATCGACGCGCCCCGGCACTCGATGCACTCGATCTCGGTCAACGATTCGTTCAGCATGGCGATAGTGGTCTCTGCACCAGCAGCGTGCCCCCAGCGTTGGCAATTGGCGTCACGTGCCGACCCGAAAACCAGGTGCCCGCCTGGCGCAAGCAGGCCTACCAGGTTGCGGACTGCTGCGCGGATCTGAACGAGGTCTCCTACGTAGTAAAGAACTTCCGCCACGACGATCAGGTCGAACAGCTCATCACTCGAAAATTGTTGAACATCGGAGATTATCCACCTGATGTGCGGCGGCTCCTTCATGCGTAAACGTGCTCGCGTAATCGCTGGCTCCACGACATCGATCACAGTGAGCCGCTGGCAAATGGGGGCTAGCCGTTCCGTAAAAGCGCCAGCAGCGCACCCGACTTCGAGCCCATTTGCGACAGGACCTTGCGCAAGTGACAACCGGAGAATTTGCGTGTGGCGCTCCCGCTCGAACGGGTTGCCATCGAGCCGCCATGGATCGTCTGCGGCCATTTCTCGATTCAGCAGTTCATGATCGATTTTATGGGTCAAATTCCCACCTCGCTAAGGCAGCAATCACCGGCGCTGCAAATGCCGTCAGATGTCGCTAGCGTCGGGGACCCGGGCACACCAATCTGAGAAGCGGGGCCGCTTCCTGCACCGGGCAGACCTGCGGGCCGAGGCACTTGATTTCGGTCACGCTCCTAATAGGGTCCGCAGGATTGGCAAAATTGATTGTTTGGATGATAACCATCCACGCCGTAAACACATCGAAGGCGGAATTGGGCGTGGCTGGGACCACGTCTGGGTGGCGCCGGCCGACAAATTTCTCACATCGAACCAAACTCGCCAGCCTGTTACGACGCCAGCACGCTGACGATGATGCTATGATGACTGCGGTTCACCGCCTCAGCATGGCCGCAATGCCATGACGGACAAAGGGAAGATGCTGGCCGAAGCGCAGCCCCACATGTCTTGCAAGCCGTGCCGCCGGGTGCTCGCTTGAGTAGAGTCCGACGAGAATATTCGTAGCATGGTAGAGCGGCGCCGCCGACAGGCGCAGTCGGCTTTCATATCTGTGGAGCATGTCGGGATCGGCAATGTCGCGACGGTCGCGCCATGCTGCCAGGATACCACGGGCGAGTTGCCTCTGGCCGCCGAGGCCGATGTTGAAGCCATGCGCGGTCACCGGGTGCATGCCAATGGCAGCGTCGCCTATCAATGCGGCGCTCGGCGCCCGGAACATGTGGGCCCAGGTGGTGACCAACGGATAGATATGGCGGCTGCTTGCCAAGCTCATGTTGCCGAGGCGCCCTCGACAGCGCTTCGTCAACTCCATCAGGAACAACTCGTCGTCGAGGGCAAGCAGTCCGTCGGCCTCGTTTGAGGGCAAAGTCAAAAGCAGCGACGACATGCCTCGCGCGAGGGGCAACATCGCTATCGTCTGATGGTGGTCCAACCATTCGATCGCGATCTGGTGGTGGGGGCGCTCGTGCCACACCCGGCAAATCAGCATTGAGCTGCCAAGCCGATTGATATCGGCGCCGATGCCGAGCAGATCGCGGGTGGCGGACAAACGCGAATCGGCGGCAACGAGAAGCCGAGCGGTCAGCTGCCTGCCATTGGAGAGCGTTACGACTGCTCCCTGATGGCTGTTTGTTGCACGCGCGACCGAGTGGCCGCACAGCAGCCGGGCATGGCCCTGCAAGCGGATGATCTTGAAAAGGGCATCGCGGATCCGGCAATTCGGAACCAGAACGCCCAGTGGTTCCGTGGATCCGTCGGGGGAATCGAAACACAGCGCAAAAGGACTCGATCCGTTGAGGACGCGTGCGCCTTGAAGCGGTGACTTGTCCGAAGCGGGGATAACATCCCAGGCGCCGAGCTCGCGAAGGATTCCAGTCGAGGCGTGGGTGAGCGCGATCTCGCGACCGTCGAAAGCCGCACTTGCCAGTGTTTGCAGGGACTGCCCTTCGACAACCGCCAGTTTGAGCTCGCTGTGGGCAAGCGATGCGGCGAAGGAAAGTCCGACCGGCCCGGCGCCAACGACAATGATGTCGAAGCTGTCGTCAAAGCCGGCCATCAGCGTGCCGCCAGCGCGTTGGCTATCTTCGTGAGACGTTGCTGGAGTCGAGCCGCATGTCGCGCATCGATTGCGCTGCGATCCAGTGCCCGCCGCATCGCCTCAAGCGGGTTTCTCACGTCGGTTCCTGGCCGGTGAATCGTCATTTGCCCGCCGTATGGTCTGGATTGTCAAGACGTTGGGAGCGACGATCAGGCTGTCGGTCAGCACATGCGTTTTCCCTTGAAGGACTGTCGATCAAACCACGCCGACGAGGACATGGCCTTGATCTGGGTCAGTCGAGGCGGGACCGGCGTCAGATGACCTCGATCCAATCCAGTCGTGTGCCAGCTGACCCCATGACGACGCAATGGCACCAGCTAAGGGGAACCAGGCGCGTCTGGTCCGGGAAGGGTGTTTCAGGACTTTTGCGATATCAGCGAATGACCGGCTCGCCATGGAAGCGCCGGCGCGAGGGCAGCGACACGCCGAAGCCGACTTCCATCATCAGCCGTGGCGTGCGCGAAGGCACGGTGTATATGGAGCCAAACGGATCTTCGACGAAGCCAAGCCGGCTTCGCCGGTCAGCGTGATCGGGCTGTCATCGCCTCGTTTTCGCATCAGCCAGTATTCCAGCGGCAGGCAAGCGGGGCGGCGGCACTCGAAAGAGCCGCCGCCCGGCTTGGCACCTATTCGCGGACGAACAGCGGCTGGACCCCGGCCCATTGATCGACCGTGCGCCCAGTCGATGCTCAGATTGGTTGCCGACCGCTTCGACCACGGCGCTGCCAGCCTCGAGCGTCTCGGCCATGACAAGACGTCGTCGTCGCAAAGTGCGAGCAAACGGGCGAAGACGGTGGCGAGGGCAAAGGCGTCGCCATTGCCGCCGGCTATCGCTGTGAGCGCTCGATGACGGCGCCCCACAGGATCAGGATATTGATGCCGGAATAGCGCCGCTGGGTGGCTGCATTCCTGGGCAGGCCAAGGGCTGCCTTTGCCCTGCCCCAGGGCTTGACCCATGGCACGGTGCCGCGCTCCAGTTCGGCAACGATACGGTCTGTGATCTCCTGATAGAGGCTGGCGCCTGAGCGCCCGCCCTTGCCCGCGCCAGCCTCTCGGCTGCCGGAACGCTTGTTGTTTGCACGCATTGTCTGGTCCTCCGTTCGCCAATTGCGCCCTCCCCCGGAAGCGGGGTGGGCGGCGAAAACGACCGGAAAGGCCCGCCGTCGGAGGCGGACCGCATCCGAAGGACCGGAACGAAGAGGAGGACCCGAAGCGAAGCGAAGGGTTGCGGGATGCCGCGGCTGGCCTAGAAGGGAGTGCCGCCCACCCCGCTTCCGGGGAAGGCCACCACAAAATCGACGCCGGCCGGCTGGCCGGCGACCGTCAGCAGCCGACAGGCTGCCCGCGCCAGGGGGCGAATCCGGATGGCCGAGACCGCCTGAGCCTGCCGAAGAAGAAGCGGGCTCGGTTCACGAGCACCCGGCACGCGTCGTCAGGCGCGCGGGCGCCGTCAAAGCTTAGGCCAAATTGCCGCTTCCCGCGGATGCGTGGATGCCATGCCTTGCGCTGCGGTTATTAGATCGCAGGGCTCAACGCTCGGTGCCCCCGCCAGGCGTGCGGGCGAGAAAGGCGCTGAACAGGAATTCTCGTTCCAGGAACGGTCGTTCCTGTTCCATAACGCGGTCGGCAGGTCGACAGGGGCCCGTCGCTCGAGGTCCTATGCGAAGTGCGGTTACACATCCTGACGCAGCCAACCGCCGTTTTGAAGAGAAAGCCGGGATGCCTGCGTGCCAGCCGCTGATGCGCCATCTGAAACTCCCCGACCTGTTCGGCGCTGTCGACCGCATGCCGACGCTTGGCACGTTGTTGGGTAAGCGAAAGTTCGAGGGTCTTTAATCCATCCACCGGCGAAGTGTTGGCAGAGCTACCCGACATGGCCGCTGAGACGCGCACGGCGATCGACAAGGCTTATACGGCGCAGGCTGGATGGGCGGCGTTGACCGCCCGGGATCGCCGGGACTCGCTCTGGCGCTGGCATCAATTGATCATCGACCACGCCGACGACCTCGCTGCCATCCTCACAGCTGAGATGGGCAAGCCGCTTGCCGAAGCCAAGTCGGAAGTCTCGCATGCGGCGGCATATCTGCAATGGTATGCCGAAGAGGCCAACCGCATCTATGGCGAGACGATCTTCCCGCCCTCGACTGACCGGGGCATGCTGGTGGTCAAGCAGCCAATCGGCGTTGTTGGCACGATCACGCCATGGAATTTCCCGGCTTCAATGGTGGTGCGCAAGATCTCACCGGCTCTGGCGGCGGGCTGCACTGTGATATTGAAACCTGCCGCACAGACGCCGCTTGTTGCAGGCGCAATGTGCGCGGCCGGCTTTCCCGAAGGCGTCGTCAACCTGATCTTTGCTTGCAAAGGCGATGCCGTCGGCCGCACACTGATCAACCGATGAACTTGATCCACAGGCGCTTGAACCATGCGACGATGGCCTTGAGCCCTTCGGCTGGGCGCCGCGCTTGAGAAGGCGGTCATAGGCACGGCCGGCTTCGATCTGCTCGCGAGACATCTTGCCGGCCCAATGGATCGATGATGACTGCCTGCAGGTACTGCGCTGGATGTATGACCGGCGCGACCTTTCCGAAGTGCGGCCCGACCTCGCCCAATGGCTGGCCAAGTGGGAGACGCGCTGCTGCAAGCTGTGCCAGTGGGTGGAGGACAACATCGAGGAGACGCTCACCTTCAACCGGCTGCCACGCGAGCATCACAAGCGCCTGAAGAGCACCAAGATCCTGGAGCGGCTCAATCAGGAGATCAAGCGGCGCATCCATGTGGTGCGCATCTTTCCCAGCGCTGAGAGCTGTCTGCGGCTCGTCCGCGCGCTCGCCGTCGAAACACACGAAAACTGGCTGGAGGCCATGCGAATCTCAACATGGAGCACCTGGCCGAGGACAAGAAGGAGATGCTGCGCAAGCTGGAGCAGCCCAAGGCCGCCTGACGGCGGCGGGCGGGCTGGGCGCATGCGTTACTTGAAGACGCCGCGCCTGACCCGCCAACACCGGCGACCGTGATCGCAAATTTGCAGAAGACTCTGGACAGAACTCCCAAACTGCATCAAAAATAGTCAGAGCTAGATTATGGAAGCCGATTGAGATGGAGGAGAGGGGTTACAAGCCTTTGTGCAGTTCTCCCAAATTTTTCGAAATCGAAGGGCTTACCTGCGTCCCGTTTAGCCATCGATTCCGATCGTTTTAGCTTCATCTCACGACGGGAATAGGCGCAGAGAGGTCTGGCCCTGGTGCAGAAATTACTGCCGGTACCACCGAAGTGAAGGGGTCGAACTACTTTGTCTAGCGCCAAATTGCTGACGGAACGTCCGGCGCCCATTGTTGCTGCATGCCTCGATTCTTGGGGCGGTCTGGATGACGCCATCCACCATCTCACTCCAAAGGGCAGTGGAATCTGGAACGATGTCGCTTTTGTCCGCAAGACATCCTTCACGCCGGATTGGCATATAATCTTTAACTCTCCTTCTGTTTTTGGACTTCCTGTTGATATCGAGGCGAGCCCGAACAGGACAATTTTTGCGATCGGCGAACCGCCGACGAAAGCTCATCGCGCCCTCCATCTAGGGCAGGGGGAAAATACCATCGTTTTGACGTCTGACGCAGAGTTGGTAGCCCAGCAGAATGCAGGGCGTCGGTTCGTCTTGTCTCCACCTATCACTCGGTCTTGGTCTGTAAGAAAGTCATATGACCAACTTCTGGTCAGCGAAGTCGTTGACAAGCCGCGTCGGCTCTCATGGATTACCAGCAACATCGCCCTGCTTAAAGGACATCGATATCGGCTGGCGTTTTTGGAGCGGCTGAGAGAGGAGATCGAGTTCGACCTGTTCGGCCGAGGTTTTCACCTGATTGGAGATAAATGGGACGCACTTGCACCTTACCGCTACAGTATAGCTTTCGAGAATACTAGAGCTGATTACTATTTTACAGAGAAGCTTATGGACTGCTTCGTTGCTGAAACAATGCCGATCTATTACGGCAGCCCGGCAATCACGAGGTTCTTTCCGCCGGATTCAATGGTTCTGATTGATCCAGAGGACAAGAACGTAATTCAAAAGATCCGAGAAATAATCAACTCGGACCTCTGGAAGGAACGTCGCGATGCAATACGAGAGGCGAAGCGGTTGGTACTTGAGAAGTACAATATATTTGCTTATCTCGCGGGCTTCATCGAAAGCGTTCAGGACAAGCCTTTGCCGCCTAAAGTTATGCACATCGGTACGCCCGAGGTCGATTTTGGGGTCGACGAATGAACTGCAAGGTTTCGCTTCGCGCGCCCGGCGGTTGGTGGTCTGGCAGGGGTCCGTACGGAACACTCGGCGGAGAATGCCTCGAGCATCTTCGATTAACACAGGGTCGGTTTGGGAATGACGCGAAGATCCTGTCTGATTCACTGTCCCCGTGATTTACGAGGATGTGATGATGATGAGGAGCCCAACGGCGGACCTTCGTGGGCGCGTGATTGCGGCCATTGAAGTCGGGATTCGACGCGGGAGGCGACGCGTCGCATCCGGATCGGTATTTCGATGGCCGGGAGTTGGTATCGCCGCTATCGCGAGACCGGCCAGATGGAAGCGCGCAAGCAGGGCCAGCCGTCGCGTTCGAAGCTCGATGCGCATGAGGCCTTTATTCTTGGCCTCATCGAGGACGCGCCGGACATCACGCTTGCTGAGATCGGGGAGCGCCTTGCCGCCGAGCGTGGCGTGCGGGCAGCGTCGTCCACGGTCCGGCTGTACCTCGACCGGCGCGGCATCACGTTTCAAAACAAGACGGCGCACGCCGCCGAACAGCAGCGCCCCAATGTCCTGCGCCGCCGCAGAACCTGGTTCGATGGCCAGCTCGATCTCGACCCCGAGAGGCTGATTTCCGTCCATGAGACCGCAGCATCCACAAAGATGGCGCGGTTGCGTGGCCGCAGCCTGCGCGGCGAACGATGCCGGGCGGCCGTTCCTCACGGCCATTGGAAGACTACCACCTTCACGGCCGGCCTGCGGCTGGGCGGCATGGCGGCGCCAATGCTGCTCGATGGCCCTATCAATGGTTGTGCCTTCCTCGCCTACGCCCAGCAGGTCCGCGCACCCGAGCTTCGCCCCGGCGACATCGTGGTCATGGACAACCTGCCCGCCCACAATATCAGCGGCGCGCGCGAGGTGATCGAGAAGGTTGGCGCGGCTCCTGTTCCTGCCGCCATACTCGCCCGACTTCAACCCGATCGAGATGGCTTTCTCGAAGCTCAAGGCTCTCCTGAGAAAGGCTGCAACCCGAACCATCGACGAACGTCGGTCGTGGCCAACTGCCTCGCAGCTTTCACGGCCGAGGAATGCAGGCACTATTTCGAGGCAGACGGCTATGACCCCGGAATAAGTCGAGTCTGCTCTAGCTGCGCAAGCGGGCCGAGACGGGCGCACGACAATCGTATGCCACCGGGCTGCTGCTGATCAGGCGAACTGGGGAAGGCCGGGAACGGAATTGAGGACCTCGTCCACGAGTTCGTCGCCGGCATGTTCCTTGGCGAAGGCGATCGTCTCGTTAGCAAGGCCGGCGATATTTCCCAGGCTGAGACCCTCGTTCATCAATTGCTGGCCGAAACCCACCACGCCGCCTCCGGCGAGGACGCTGCCGCTCTCTGCGTCCTCACCATCATGCTTCGCCACTAATTCCGAAGCTCCGGGAATGGCCTCGATCATGCGCGCAGCGGGACCGTCGGCTGCCTCGCGTTGCAGGAAACCCAGCATCATGCCAACGGCCTTGTCTGCGAGAGCCGGGTCGACGCCGACATTGGTGGCGATGCGTGATACGAATTCTTCCAAGGCAGGGCACCTTTCGTTTTATTGAGGTCAGAATGATTAGCTATGTTTGTCCCGCTCAAATGGTTGAGCGCAGCGCCAGTCTACGCCTCCGCAGTCTTACGCAAAAACCTCTCAGGTATTGGTCCACCCTCTTGGCTACTTCCATGGACTTCACGTCTACAAGGCGCTGAAACGGCACCGCAGCAATGATGGTGGTTACAAGTACAATGACGACAGTGCTACTAGCCGCAATGGCATGCCCCCATTGGATAGTCCAGAGATAGACAAAGCACCCGAGGGAACAAAGGACAGGGAAATGAAGAAGGTAGACCGAGAACGACAATCGACCTAGGAGTGGGAAAAAGTATGACGAGAAGGCTCGCTGAAGCGATGGAAGCGCGAGAACGCTAGCGACAAGGAAGGCTGCACCGACGCAGTGCATTGCGTCCTTCAGGGGATTAAAGTCGATTGGGGAGAGTTTGATGATCGGCTCATACAAGATGGCGTTTGAGAAGCCGCCAAGATAGATGGCAGCAAGAAAGATTACGATCTTAGCTTCGTGAGGCCATTTCGCTGGAGAAACGCGAGTCAGGAGGACGCCGACCCCGAACGACAAGGCGAAGGGCAGGTAAGCTATATGGACCGCAAAAGAGAGAGCCGCGGCAAAAACTGTGACGAGGGCGAAGGTGAACCACCTCGCAGCGAAGGCGAACATGAAGGCTAAGTATGAACCCACGAGCTCAATGGACATCGTCCAGAGTGGTGAATTGAGTTTGTTCTTACCGAGAAATAAGGACTCATATAGGGCCTCCTGGGCGATGGTCGCGGCCGTAATTGAGCTAGGGTAATACCAGGTCAGCCAGACCGAGCCCGTGAGTGGGGCAACTTCAAGATTTCTCATCAGCCCCATGGCAAAAATGGTACCGGCAAAAACGATTGAAGCTGCGATTGGAATGCCGAGGCGGGGTATCCGTCGGATTGCTCTGGATACAAGCACCGACGCATTTCCAGTGTCAGCAAAAGACTTGGTAAGGACGAAGCCGCTTAGAACGAAGAATACACAAACCGCAAAGCTTCCGTTGATAAGCATGCTGAATGGGGGGAGAGTTAGAAGCTGAGCAGGCCATCCGATTTCTGGCCACGCTGCTTGCGCCAACGGGTACATGGTTTTGAATATCCCTGGCTCGACAGCGAAGAGGGCGTGAGACAAGAGGACGCCAACTGCAGCCAGCCCCCTCAACCCCTCTAAAGCAATAAAACGCCCAGATCCGGCCTGCCCCGCCGCCATTCCGTTCATGGATACTCTGCCCCTTATGATGCGCCGGTTTCGCCTTGGTCTTCCTACAAAGTCCACGCTCGTGAACGTGAGCTGGAAAGCACGGGACATTGGCTTTCCTGTACGGCGCTATGCAGCATCATGACGGATGGGTAAACTTGATTGTTTGGATATAATGCATCCATGGGATGGATATGCGGGCCATGCCCACCGGCGACAGCCGGTCCTGGATCTGACACTCGGCCTGATCGTCCGAGAGACAGTAGAGCGCCTGCAGCACCATGATCTTCAACATCATCACCGTATCAAAGGGCGGCCGTCCGCCCTTGGCGCCATCCGCTCGATGAGCATCGTATCTTCGTCGAGTGGGCCAAGCCCCGGGCCGGCGCAAAGGTGAAACGCGCGCAAAGGCGCTCCTTCGATCGCCGACGGCGACATGCGGCTCCGAATCTGATCGACCGGTTGCTGCAATGACGGCTCCGCTGGTCTCTCGTTCCACCCAGCAGGACCGCAACCGTCTGTTCCTGGTGAAGAGCGAGAAGAAGGACGCGGTGACGCTTATTGCCGAGGCGACCTTATCGCACGCCCTGAAGCCGTTCATCAAACGCTCCAATGCCCGGATCGCCGTCTGGACAAGGCCGCACCCGAGCGGGCCCGGCAGCTCGCCCAGCAGCGATGGCTTCCAGGTTCTGCAGATCGAAGTGCGGCGCCTGGGCACCGAGAACGCCGCTCTGCTGAAGCGTATCCTCGAAGCCGAAACGGAGGTCGATCGCCAGAGGCGTCACAATGCCCGCCTCGTCGCAGAACGCGAGGAAGTCCAAAGCCAAAACGCTGATGCAAAAGGCCCCGACGGCCCTAACCTGCGAAAATGGCCAACTATCGACCATTCGGCTGTAGCATTAATATGGTTCCGCTTCCGTTCCGTCACATTGTGCGGCAGGTTGCTTTGAGCCAGCCTATAGCAAACTCTGAATCTAGTTTATCCGACAGAGCCGAGGGCCGACTTCCTCGAACCCGTTCCGCAGATAGAAATCGAGCGTGCGCTTCCATTTTGGTTGCCCGGGCGCTCCAACCTCAAGTCGCTTCCAACCACGAGCACGGCTTTCCTGCGAGGCGACCTCAAGCAGATGAGGGGCAATCCCTTTGGAGCGCATGTCGGGTCGAACATACAGCTCCGAAATGTAGCCGAACCTGCCTCCTGCATAGATCGCCGTGCATTCATTCAGCACCATGATGCCGACCGGCTCGTCATCTGCACTTGCGATCACAGCGACCCCGCCGGCGTCGGCAAGCACCGTCTCCGCGCTTTGTCTGACGACGTCGGGCGTGGGCGCTTTCCCGCCCGTGAGTTCATCGAGTAGCGCGTGACTGAAACGGCCGACCGTCTCTGCGTCCGTTGCGTTGGCGCGGCGAGTAGATATGAAAGGAATATTTTCTCCTGGTAGTGATCAAAATCCCGATTCATGCTGCCATCCGCGCAGGTCCGACTCATTCTTTTAAGTAACTCGGACTAATGAACAGCATTTTTCGTAAAAGATATGATAATGCCAATCGAGCCAAGCCAAGCTCACCGCATAGGCGGTCACCTGCCACTGCCATCCCAGAGCATCAGGATGATCGCGCTGCGCGACAGCTTGGCGAGCTGCAGACGCGAGCGACTGGTTCAGGGCAAGCCGCTTCGCCATCAACGAGACCCGCTGCAGCAGGGTTGTAAATGCCCGCACCATGGCGCCGCAAATCCGCGCTTGTGGCGCCATGACGTTGAGGCGAGTGAGTTCGGCGCTAACAACGCCGACTGAATCCGATCGGAAGGTTGCCCGACCGCGCCGAAAAGGCGCGATCTTGGATGGCGACGCGATCGCCTGCGGATAAGCGCGAGTTGACCGTCGACGTCCGCCATTTCCGTTTGCACCGCCTTGGACAAGGACTGCCCCGGGGCATGATGCGGGCCTGGTTGGCGTCCGTGTCGAGGCCAGGTTCGTAGGCAGCGGCTCCCGTGAGGTTGAGCAGTTCTAACTCGTGGCTTGAGTTGACGGCGCTCACGCACAGCCGTTCCAGGTGCGCCCCGTTGTGCGGCCTTCCCATTGGCTTGGCCAAGCTTCTGGGTGATCCTCTGCATCGCCGGTGGCAGAGAGGTCCGGTTTGCAACGTTAGCACAGGCCAATATTGCGGCCCCCTCTGGGCATGTATGCGTCCCTGTTTGGCCTGACTGAGCCAGCTTGCACCCGGTCGGACATGCAGTCCAACCAGGATGCGCGCATCCACGTCAAGCCCCATGAAGGCGGAGAAAATCCTCGTATGTCGCTTGCAACCCGGCACCAAGGGACGTTTTGGCTTTCCAGCCAAGGTTACGCAAGCGCGTTACGTCCAGTAACTTGCGCGGAGTACCATCTGGCTTCGTCGTGTCGAATACCAAATCGCCCTTCCAGCAGACCGCCGCCTTGACGAGTTCCGCCACCTCGCGAATTGTGACGTCCTCGCCAACGCCAACATTAATCAGGGGCGCAGTGTCGGGGGCAGTTAAGGCGTCAAAATCTGAATCTGGCAGGCCAAGCAGGAACGCAATGGCATCGCCTACATCCGACGAATACATAAACTCTCGCCGAGGGTTTCCGGATCCCCAGACCTCCACCGAGGAATCGCCGTTCATTTTAGCTTGATGAAACCGGCGTATCAGGGCGGGCAGAACGTGGCAATTTTCGGGGTGATAATTATCGCCGGGACCATATAAGCTGGTCGGCATCAACGCGAGATAGCGCGCCTTGTACTGCCGGTTGAAAGACCAGCATGATTCGACACCTGCGATTTTTGCCAAAGCGTAAGGACGATTAGTCGCTTCAAGCGGACCGGTGAGAAGGTATTCCTCCCGTATCGGCTGCGGACAGTCGCGTGGATAGATACACGAGGAGCCAAGAAAAATCATCCGTTCGACGCCGGAAGCGTGAGCGGCATCAAAAACACTGACTTGAATCGCGAGGTTGTTATGAAGGAAATCGACAGGGGAGCTAGCGTTCGCCAGTATACCACCAACCTTTGCGGCGCACATTACGACGTAATCAGGCCGCCGCGACATGAAGAACCTGCGCGTCTCGCTCCGGTCAAATAGATCCAGTTGGTCGTGAGTACGTGTTATTATCTCATAGGAACCTAAAGCCTCGAGGGCTCTCATTGTGGCGGATCCAACAAGGCCGCGATGGCCTGCCACATAGACTTTCTTCATCTTTTTGTTTTCCATTGATAAGGCTCTGGACTTTCCTTAAGAAGACCACAATATCACTGACAACAAGCCAGCATGGCGCCACCATTATCAGCATAACTCTCGTGGACTGTGTGAATAATAACCCTGCTTCATCAGCACTGCGTCACGCTCTGCCATGCGCAAATCTTCCCGAACCATCTCCCTAACCAATTCGATGAAGGAGATTTTGGGCGCCCACCCAAGTTTTTCTTTGGCCTTGCGGGCATCGCCGAGAAGTGTCTCGACTTCTGCAGGACGAAAATAACGGGGATCTACTTTTACGATCAGAGCTCCCGTCTTTGCATCGTACCCCTCTTCGTCGACCCCTTCCCCAACCCAACGAACATCGATGCCGAGTTCAGCGGCCGCGACGGTGACGAATTCGCGCACCGAATGTTGCTCACCGCTAGCAATAACAAAGTCTTCAGGTTGCTCCTGCTGCAGCATCAACCACTGCATCTGGACGTAGTCTCGAGCGTGCCCCCAATCGCGACGCGCATTAAGGTTGCCCAGGAATAGAGTCCGCTGCATTCCAAGCTTAACCCGAGCCAGGGCACGCGTGATTTTGCGCGTTACAAATGTTTCACCGCGCGCGGGTGACTCATGATTAAATAAAATACCGTTACATGCATACAAATTGTAAGCTTCTCGATAATTTACGGTGATCCAGTGAGCATACAATTTGGCAACAGCGTAGGGTGATCGGGGGTAGAACGGTGTCGTCTCGGTCTGTGGCGTTTCCCGCACCAGCCCGTAGAGCTCAGACGTCGAGGCTTGGTAGTAGCGCGTATGCTCGACGAGCCCCAGGATCCGAATTGCCTCGAGGATACGCAGCGCACCCAAGGCATCGGAGTTCGCGGTGTATTCAGGTTCTTCAAAGGAGACTGCAACGTGGCTCTGAGCTGCCAAATTGTAAATTTCGTCCGGCTGAACCAGTTGAATGACGCGCGTAAGGCTGGACGAATCTGTCAAGTCCCCGTGGTGAAGTGTAAGATCAACGCCAGTTTCATGAGGGTCATGATAGAGATGGTCTATACGGCCCGTATTAAAAAGAGACGATCGTCTCTTTATCCCGTGCACAGAATAGCCCTTTTCTAAAAGCAATTCTGCGAGGTAAGAACCGTCTTGGCCCGTGACCCCGGTGATTAAAGCGACTTTTCTCTTTGACAAGCTTGAATCCTTTTGATTTTGACGCGCCCAAGAAAATACTCGCCTGCGGCGGGATTGCGTGGCGAAAAATGGGGCGCATTGGCAGGGCGAACGGGGCCTCTGCGCGAAGGCTAGGGAGAGTTCGAGCGGGCTGCCAACCCTTTCATGGAGCCGGGGAACGTTCGAAAGAGTTATCAATCAAGATCAAACGACGCGGGTCATTCAAATCGAATTCGACAATTCGTGGCACGAAGAGGCGGGCATAGCGTGTGAAGGCGCTAGTCGGAGGAAAGCGAATTACAGTGTCGCATCTACCGAGGAGATACATCTCAACGAGAGCGGAAAAACCCCCGTCGGTGCCCAGTGCTGCACTGTGTAAGGGGCCGGCCTGATCCGCTTGGAAGCGTTTTGGGACGGTGAAAAGTTCGGGAAATACGCCCGACAAGTGATCAACAACCTGGGCGCTGTCTGTACACAAGAACACCCTTACAGGCCTTGGATGCGGTTGCGCTTTGGCCATACGAATTGCAGTGCATACCTGCTCTAAGGCAACCTTTGGATCAGCCCAGTAAGGTGCGTGATCCATAATACCTTCGCCGTTGCCGTGGCGGACATGGACTCCAATTATGCTGCGCCCGTCAAAATGTTCCTGGTAGAGCGCTTCAATCCGATCCTCAATTTCGACCCTCGGTCTGATGCTCCGAAATATCGTTCGCTCGGCTTGCTCATCGCAGCGCCACATCAAGCAAGCATCACACACTACCGTGTTGGCTTCACAATCATCTTGGGCCTGGAAAAGATCGTTAAGCTCGTCACGTTCTTGGAAAATCTGTTCATCCGGACGGTACACGCAGTCGATGGATGGCTTGTTCCACCACGACGGGAAGAAGGGACCGGGGAATGAGACGTGGTTGATCTCGTCATCGCAAATGACCCGTACACCACCGATCTCTTCAATTGGCTTGAAGAAAGCCGGAAAGGCATTCGCAAACGGGTTGTCGAGGTAACAAGAGCCGCGCCAATCTATTGCTAAAGCCCGTCCCGTCCGATGTGCGTAGTCCCATGCCGACGCGAGAGACCACAGGCAATCACCGAAACCCGTGCGCCGTCGAGAAACAACGAACCGATCCATCCTTGAGCCATCAACAAGCATCTAAATTGCCTCTTTCCAGAACACCACAAGCCTCAGCTTTGCTGCTGTCTTTGAGGCAAGCGCCTGCGCAATTCGGGGAAGCTTGTCCTGCTGCGCCAATGCGATGTAGCTTGCGTCGATCGCGGAAGTGCCTGGCCGCGATGGACGCGCGCCTGGACGGGTCTTCGACGCAGACCAGAGAATGCTCTTCGGAGCCAACGCAAACATCAACCACTTCCCTAAGCCTTACATCCTTGAATTCTTTCTATGCAACGTGCCGTACCATCGGTAAAATCGTCTGTTTCGATGAAACGCATCCACGTCATGGATAGCTAGTGACATGGGTTCCAGGGCGTTGACCTGAACCCTCTCGTTGTGCGTCACAGCTAATCCCAGCGGAACCTTACGGCGGCAGCACGCAGCATGACCCACGTCAGCCGGCCATGAGCGCGGCCGCGACGACGACATCCGAACGGAGCCGTTGACATGACTTCACTTGCACCACTTCCTCAGATCATCATGGAGCCCATCGTGCGCCGTGACCTGCTGGAAGACCTGGGCAGAGCCGGCGATATCACGAGCGATGCAATTATCGCCGCCGATTGCAAAGCCAAGCTTTCGCTTAACGCGCGCCAAGCGGGCAAGGCTACGGCCGCGTTTGTCGAAGCGATATGCGGTCAGGCGCCAATCACCGCTTCGCGCTCGACGACGCGGTGCTCATCAAGGACAACCACATCGGCCATTGCCGCGACATCCCCACCGCAATCGAGCGGGCGCGTAGCGTCATAGGTCACATACAAGATCGAGGTAGAGGTGGACAGGCTGGACCAGCTGGAGATAGCCCTTACAGTGGGCGTCGACGCCGTGCTCCTCGACAACATGTCGGTCGAGGAGCTTGCGCAGGCTGTGGCTATGTCGGGCGCCGCGCGATCACCGAGACCTTGGGCCGAGTAACGCGGGCGAGCGCCCCGGCAACTGCGGCGACCGGCGTGGATCTCATATCGATTGGCTGGCTTACCCACAGCGCGCCCATTCTCGACATCGGTCTCGCGCTTGGCGCCGGCGCCATCACCCGGCACTTCAAGATGTTCATAGCTCCGGACCGTTCCGAACGATCAGGGTGCCGGATGGCCACTCGCTCATCGAGCGTCCAATCGGCACAACCACTACGAGCACGTCCTCCACGCGCGTGGGCGGCAGGTCGAGATACACATCTGCGAGAGTGGACCGCACGCGAACGCCCGACACAATCGCCGCCAGGCCGTCTCTGCAGAACCTTTCCATATGGTTCCGCATCGCGTGCCGAACGGTGCCGAAAGCGAATGGAACCCCAAGCTGCTGCAATACTGGATATACAACGCGCATTGAATGACTGATCCCTTGTCCCTCAAGATCCGGACGCACCCCGTACAACCCCAGGTCGGCCACTAGGAGCTCGACCTCGTCAACCTTGATGAAGCGGCGTAGTATGCCGATATGAGCCGCTACGCCGTGCGCGTCGTAGCTGATTGCGCGGAGTTCCGGCCTCGCACCGGCCCAGCTACGGCCGTCTTCGAATGGCTCTGAGTTGAAGGCCCCAGTCGGTCCGTAGGTCTTTCGGAAAAACTCGGAGAGTTCGACATGATCGGCCTGTTGCAACTCATTTTCCCAGCACAACATCCACCGCACGTCAGAGCACATGGAAAACCTCATCTTTGTTGCTATTTTGTTGGGGAAGCGCCTAGCAGGGGGACGCTTGTCGAATCGAGCCGGCTCGATGTAGCTGGCGCACCGAAGAAACTAGCCGCAATGAACATGCGACCCCGTTGTGTTCCGAGCACACCGGAAGGCGCACACCAGAACAATACTGCTCTGAACCAATGCAAAAATTCGATAACTAGCTATGGCTTACATCTTTGAAATCTTACTATGCGACGTTCTGCGGCATTGGCAAAATCGTTTCTTTGGATTAATGCATCCACGCTATGGATAGGAAAAGACATGCGGTTCAAAGAACTTGATCTAAATCTCCGCCCACGGCGGCCTTGATCAGGAGGCTTCGACCCGGCCAGTTGCCTGACCGACCCGCTCGTCAGTTGCCAGACCAACCGACTGCTATGGGTGCGAACCTTCCCCCACTGTTGATAGCCGTCATCGGGCCGCACTGAACTTTTCACGCTAAATCATCGCCATGCCGCCATTGACGTGAATGGTCTGGCCGGTGACATAGGCGGCTTCGTTGGAAGCGAGGTAGGCGACGGCGGAGGCGACTTCGGCGCTGGTGCCCATGCGCCGTGTCGGAATCGCCGCCATGATTGCCTCTTTCTGCTTGTCGTTGAGCTTGTCGGTCATCGCCGATTCGATGAAGCCCGGGGCGACGCAGTTGACGGTGATGTTGCGCGTGGCGATCTCCTGCGCCAGCGACTTGGAAAAGCCGATCATGCCGGCCTTGGAGGCGCAGTAGTTGGTTTGGCCGGGATTGCCGGTGACGCCAACCACAGAGGTGATGTTGATGATGCGGCCATGCCGGCGCCGCATCATTGGATGGGTGAGTTCGCGGGTCAGCCGGAACACGGCGGTCAGGTTGACCTCGAGCACCGAATCCCAGTCGGCGTCCGCCATGCGCACGAACAGCCCGTCCTTGGTGATGCCGGCATTGTTGACGAGAATGTCGACGCCTTCGAGATCGGCCTCGGCCTTCTGGCCGAGCGCCTTGACCTCGTCGCGATTGGAAAGGTTCGCCGGGAACAGCTTGACCCGGTCGCCGAGCTCGGCCGCCAGCGTTTCCAGCTTCTCGACGCGGGTGCCGTGCAGGCCGACGACAGCGCCCTGCGCATGCAGCACCCTGGCGATAGCCTCGCCGATGCCTCCCGATGCGCCTGTGACGAGCGTCTTGCGGCCGGTCAGATCGAACATTTATCGATTCCCTTTCTAAGGACCGGCTTCGCACGGGAGCGGTCACTGGCGGCCCTGCGCCTTCCAGACATTATCGGGTACAGCTTTGGACAGGCCCTCGAGCCGAACTCGAAGGGCCTCGCTAAACCTTCCGGGTAGCGGTACGTCCAAGTCGCTTCAACAGTTGAGAATTTTGAAAAAAACGGACCCCGGCTCGTCCAGCTTCCGCTGCCACTTGGCGCATTCCCCGAGGCGGTCCAAGGCGACGTCCTTTACAATCGTGATCCGGCCATACGAGAGATAGAGTTACTGGAGGCATCTCGAATGGCTTCTACACCTGCTTGAACGCCAGAACTGCGTTCATGCCGCCCATGGCGAAGGCGTTGCTCAGTGCCACGCGCACCTTGCGCTCGCGCGCCCCATTGGGCGTGACGTCGAGATCGCAATCGGGGTCCGGCTCGCGATAATTGGCGGTCGGCGGCACGACGCCCTCCTGGATCGCCATCACGGAGGCGATCATTTCAAGTGCGCTCGCTGCGCCGAGGCAATGCGCGTGCATGGACTTGGTGGACGAGACAGACATCGAATAGGCATAGTCTCCGAAGACGCGCTTGATTGCCGCCGTCTCGGTCTGATCGTTGGCCTTGGTGCCGGTGCCATGGGCGTTAAGGTAGTCCACGTCCTCGGCATTCAGCCCGGCGTCGGCAAGGCAAGCGCGCATCGCGGCCTCCGGCCCCTCGATAGACGGCGCGACGATGTGGAAGGCATCGCCGGAAAGGCCGATCCCTGCGATCTCGGCAAGCATTGTGGCACCGCGCGCCGCGGCATGCTCATAGCTTTCCAGCACGGCCATGCCCGCACCCTCGCCTATCACCACTCCCTTCCTGTCGGCGGAGAAGGGCCGGCAAGTATCCGGAGCGAGCGCGCGCATTGCTTCCCATGCCTTCATCTGAAGGCATACGAGCGGCGCTTCGGCGCCCCCGGCAAGCATCACGTCGGCCCGGCCGAGCCTGATCTGATCCGCCGCCGAAGCGATCGCATGGTTGGCTGATGCGCATGCGGAGGCGATGGCAAAGACCGGGCCGCGCAGGCCGAGGCTCATGCTGACCTGGCTGGCAGCGGCGCTCGGCAACCCCCTTGGTGCAGTGTAAATGCCAGCACGCTTCGCGCCGCCCAAAAGGAGGGCGCGGTAGGTGTCTTCAACCGTTCCCCAGCCCCAGCCGCAGACACCCACTGTCGCGCCGAAGCGATTCGGATTTCCCTGATCGCAGGAAAGTCCAGCGTGTTGCATGGCTTCGCGCGCTGCAAGCACAGCGAGCAAGCCGACGCGGTCCATGGAGACGAGCTGGTTGCGGCCGATGTCGTGCTCGGGCAGTTCCTTGATCTCGGTACCGACAATGCCCTTCATCTCATGAAGCTCGGAACTGACCATCGGGCGGATGGCGGAGCGGCCTTCGCGCATCTCTTTCCAGATGGAGGCGGCGTTGTTGCCTAGGCCGCAAAGTCCGCCCATCCCAGTAATGACGACTCGCCTGTCCAATCAGACCTCCTTCGCGAGCAAACCGCGGACGGCTTCCACCATGTCGCCGACATTCTTGAGATTCGACCAGGCGTCGGCCGCGTTCATGTCTATCTTGATGTCGTAGGCCTGCTCCACATCCCAGAGGAGATCCGCCAGACCCAGCGAATCGACTCCGAGCGAGGTCAGTTCCGTGGCAGTCGTTATTTCGCCGATGATGGACACACTCTTTCCCTGGCCGCTCTCCGATTCGAGGCGGTTCTTGATCGTGGCAATGATTTCCGTTGCGAGTTGATCAGCCATTCTGTTCCTTTCCATAGCAATGCCTTTTGGCGTGGGTGCGGCGTCATACCTCTGCCAGTCACGTCGCGAAAATCGTCCTGACCAGGCTTGTGCCACTCACCAACAGCAATCGGATTAAAGAGACCTGATGAGTTCCGGTTGGTCTGCGGCGTAGGCATCCAACTGCAACTCATTTTCCAGGGGCAACTTCCATCGCACGTCTGAGCTCATGGAAATTTCACCTTTCGGGCTCTTTTTTTCGCAGTCGTCACACGATAAGGGTAGCGGGCGATCAGGGCGTGTGAGGTGCTGTCAATGCGAGATTCCGGACGATTGATAAAATCGTTTGTTTCAATGAGAGCATCCACCCTGTGGATAGAGATACATTTCAATGAACGGGCAAGCCTCTGGTTGCGGGAGATAATGCTACAGGAGACATCCCGCATGGCTCCACGCAAGAGCTCGGCACGTCTCGGGCGCTGGTAGATGCTCAGCGCCTCACACTCGCTCTCTACGGTGCGACGAAGCGCCCTGGCGGTCGCGGAAGGCACAAAGGTTACCGATTCGCAGGGTGGATTCATCCTGTGGGTCGAGCTTCCGAACACCATCGATTCGCTCGACACTTTCAGGGCTGCATCGCGGCGGCGGCATGGGTGGTATGGGTTTCTAAGGTCTGCGCCTCTCACCAATCTCAAAGGGCGGCAGCAATGCCGCCCCCTTTTTTGGAACGGAGCCGGTCGGAAAAGGTTTGGGGCTTGGTCATCGGTGGTTCCTTCGAATCAGGTTGTGTCAGCAACCCAACGCTACCGAAGAACATCGATGACTGCCGCTACGCCGCTCGCTCGCTTGTATGGGCTAATCTTTGTCAAGGTGATCTTTCAGTCGTTCCGTCTCCTTGTTCAGCTGTGGCGCCCCATTTGTTCCTGCTTTGGCTCCGGGGTTAATTGGGGGCGCCGCGCGCAGTGACGGTCAAGGGTGGGCCTTTGGCCATCGCGAAGCGACTTGCCCTTGATGGTCACGAGCACGGCGGCAGCGTTA
>NZ_JBVVQQ010000030.1:0-64578 GCF_055811135.1 Mesorhizobium sp. WSM4817
CGGCAGCGTTCCTCCTCCTTGTGGGGAGGGTTAGGGTGGGGGTCCAACTTCGCAAGAACCCCTATTGGAGCGCGGCTTCATTCCAGCTTGGCGCTCTCAGCCCCACTTCATCTCGCCGGTGGCGACCTTGGAGCCGATGTCGAGCGCAACGCCCATGCCGAGGCCGGGGAAGCGGGCTTCCATGGCGCCCTTGAGCGCGGCCGCGTCCTTGGCCTTGGCCAGTTCTTCCTCGAAGGCGATGAGATAGGTTTTGGTGTGCTCGACGCCCGAAAGATCGGTGGCGCCCTGCGGCGTCATGTGGCCGGGCACGACGATTTCAGGCTTGGCGGCAACAATCTTTTCGAGATTGGCGAGCCATGCGGCGCGCTCTTCCCTGGTCGGCGCGTCGGCGATCCAGACATGCACGCCCGAAAAAATCATCACCCCGCCGAACACCGCATTCAGCGACGGCACCGAGAGATAGCGCCGGTTGGCAAGGCCTTCGGCATCGACGATCTCGATGGTCTCGCCATCGACGGTGAGCGTCTTGCCGTCGAAGACTTCGGGGATGGCAACATCGGCGAGCGCCTGTGGGCCATTCTCCTTGAGCTGCGGCCCCCAGACGGCGATTTTCTTGTCGACGCTGCCATTGATGGCGGCCACCGTCTCGGCAGCGGCGATCACCCGTGCCTGCGAAAAAACCTGCTTGATCGGCTTGAGGCCGAAATAATAGTCCGGGTCGGACTGGCTGACATAGATGGTGGTGAGTGTCTTGCCGGTCGCCTTGATCGCCTCGGCCACGGCGCGGCCGTCGGAATAGGTGAAACCGCCGTCGATCAGCAGCGCCTCGGAGGCGCCGGTGATCAGCACCGGGGCGCGAAAGAAGCCGTTTTCGCCGGCCGGAAAATGTTTCCAGGACAGTCCTGCGGCCGCATGGCCAAGCCCGGCGGGAGCGAAGACGGCGGCGGCGCCGGCGGCGAGGGTGGTTTTCATGATGGCTCTCCGTGTGAACATGGATGTCTCCTGGGAGATGCGGAATTCGGGCGAGGCGGGCGTATCTCCCGGCGCAGCCTCGATGTCCGGAAGATGGCAAAAGCCGAATGCGTATTGAAGACCAACAAAATAGACGTAATGTATGCCATTGCCTGACATTAGGATCGCCCCTGCCATGAACCTGAACCGGCTGGCCTATTTCGCCGCGGTCGTCGATGCCGGCTCGTTCACGCGGGCCGCCGAGCGGCTGGGCATCACCAAGGCGGTCGTCAGCCAGCAGGTGGCGCGGCTGGAGCGCGATGTCGGAACGACGCTGTTGATCCGCACGACGCGGCGCGTCCATCCGACCGAGGCCGGCCGGACATTCCATGCCCGCTGCCTGCAAGTTCTGCAGCGGGCCGAGGATGCCTTCGACGAGCTCGCGCAGGCCGCTGCCGAACCGACCGGTACGCTGCGCATCGCCGCGCCCAACGACTACGGCACCTCGGCGGTGGTGCCGGTGGTCGCCGCCTTCAGCACGCGCTTTCCCGCCTGCCGGGTGGAGCTGACGCTGGGCGACGACACTATCGACCTGGCGTCCGGTGGAATGGACGTGGCGATCCGCGTCGGCTGGCTGGCCGATTCCAGCCTGCAGGCACGACGCATCGGCACATTTAGGCAATTCATGGTGTGCGGCGCCGGGTTCGCCGGGCGCTTCCAGGCCGGCGAACCGCAAGACCTAGCCGGGCTGCCCTTCGTCGCCAACCTGGCGCTGCGCGAGCCGCTGCTTTGGCAATTTTCGCGCGGCGACGCCGAGCAAACCGTGCGCATGCAGGCAACGATCGCCATCGACGCGACGCCGGCAGTGCTGGCCGCCGTCCGCGCCGGCGCCGGCCTGTCGGTGCTGCCGGACTTTTTGGTGCGGGATGAACTGGCCGCGGGGCGGCTCGTCCAGGTCCTGCCCGAATGGCGGCTGCCCTCCGGAGGCATCTACACGGTCTACCCCGCCGCACGTTTTCGGCCGCCCAAGGTGACGAGGTTTGTCGAGATGCTGGTTGCGGCTGAGCAGGAGATGGGGGCAAGCGGGGAGGGGCGGGCGCCGTAAGGTCGGAGCGAGGCGCTGATGACCGAAACGCTTGAAGCGCCGAGGCTGAAGCTTCCGATCTCCCCCCTTGAGGGGGAGATGGCCGGCAGGCCAGAGGGGGGCGCTGTCCCGCCAACCTATCAGCGAATTGCATAGCGCAACCGCGCAATTTCCCAGCCCATCACAGTTTGCCCTACTGCAGCTTGAACGCTGACTTCGCGAAGACGATCCCGGTGCTGACTTGCGCCTTGGTCAAAGTGCCAGTCAATGTGATCGGTAGGATAGGAAGTGGGTGCAAATCAGGAAGACAGTGTACTTCGGACGTGCTCTCTAACTTTTATCCTTTTACCCGGCAGCGCCTCGCGGTATAATTAGTTTTCGCTAAAATAAAGGAAGAGCCGTGAAAACGGAAAACCCTCCGCCTTTGGGCGGGGGCAACCTATGGGAGGCTCGCATGCTTAGCGGTTTTGGCAAGGCCTGCGCAGTAATCCTTTTTTCAGGGAACTGCGCTTTCGCCCAATCGGATTTAATAGAACCAGAGGCTGGAAAGTGGAAGACGTGGGTAATCACGTCTGGCGAGGACTTCCGAGTCCCGCCGCCGCCTGACGCCTCCGCCGCAGCAGCCGAATTGGCACAGATGCGGGAACTCTTGGCGCAAAAGGATCCGGCTGCCGCCGACAAAATCACCTTCTGGGACGCCGGCTCGCCTGGGTACCGATGGATCGATCTGGTCAACAATCGCCTTCTCGAAAACCAGCAGATTCCAAATGCGCACCGCGTCTACTCCTACTTGACGATGGCGATGTACGACGCCACCATTGCTGCCTGGGACGCGAAGTACTTCTACAATCGGCCGCGCCCGAGCGAGGCGGACGCGACACTGGCGACTGCGCTGCCGCCGCCGCGGAGTCCCTCCTATCCATCCGAGCATGCCGCAGCCGCCGGAGCTGCCTCGACCGTTCTTTCTTATTTCTTTCCCGAAGAGACATCGTCGTTCAAGGCAATGGCCGAAGAAGCGGCACAGTCGCGTGTCCTTGCCGGTGTCCAGTTCCCAAGCGATTCCTCCGCCGGCCTGGAGTTGGGGCGCAGGGTCGCAGAGCAGGTGATTGCGCGGGCAAAGGCCGATGGCTCCGATGCAGCGTGGAGCGGCACTGTTCCGACCGGGCCGTGCATGTGGGTCGGGAACAAACCCGCCAATGTAACCATGCCAAACTGGAAGCCGATCGTGCTGGCGGCACCCGATGAATTCAGGCCGCCGGCGCCGCCCGACTGCCAGTCCCCGGCCGTAAAGGCCGAGATGGATGCAATCCGACAGTTTGAACGAAAATTCCCTAACAGCTACAAAGCGTTCTACTGGCAAAGCCCATCCGGCCTGTTCACCGACTGGTATGACTATGCCAGCAAGTGGATGTTCGAGGACAAGACGGATACGAACCCGCCGCGTGCCGCGCGGGCTTACGCGATGCTCGCAACGGTCTATTACGACGCCTTTATTGCAAGCAACGACGGGAAGTACGCCTATTGGTATCTGCGGCCCAACATGCTTGACGCGAGCATCACTCCCCTGCTCGCGGTGCCAGCTCATCCCAGTTATCCGTCGAACCACTCCACGCTCTCGACTGCCCGATGCGAGGTCCTAGCGTACCTGTTTCCCGGCCATGCGGAGTTCATCCGCGCGGTTGGCAAAGAGGCGGGTGATTCCCGCGTCTGGGCAGGCATCCACTATGAAATGGACAACCGGGCCGGCGCCGCGCTCGGTAAAGCGGTCGCGGGGAAATTTATCGAGCGGGCAAAAACCGACGGGGCGGACTAGCGGAAGGAAGGAGGCCCTCTTTTGATGCCATGGGTGCTATCGCAAATGGTCGAGACGGCAGTTGGCCGAGACCCGCGAGTTGGTCGCCGGCTTCTGGCTCTGGGAATTTAAGGACCTGGACGAGGCGGTCGCGTGGGTGAAGCGCCGCCCCAGTCCCATGCCGGGACCGAGCAAGATCGAAATTCGGCCGCTGTACGGATGGCCGATTTGCAATCACTCTGACGCCGGAGGTCACGGAAATCCATAACCGGACGCGCGAAAAGCTCAGCCGCATTGGAAAGGGAGGACCGAACATGGCTTCTGTCGCGCGGGTCGCCACATAGACGACCAGCACGAAGTGCTGTGGTGCGCTGCAAGTATGGATTTTCAGAGAGCTGCAGCGAGCGTTTCCAGTAGATTTGTGCGGTGTGCGGACATATCCTGCAACTTTAGGAACGAATGCGGGAGGACCGTCATGCCAAAGAAGGACGTAAGCTTTTCTCGACGCACATTTCTCGGCGGCAGCGCCCTGGCGCTTGCCAGCGGCACGATTTCGATGCCGTTCGTGCGGACCGCGCGCGCCCAGGCGGCGACTTTCAAGGCCGGCGTCATCACGTCTCTGTCGGGCGAGAATATTTCGGGCGGCAATTTGACCAAGAACGGTTACGATCTCTGGGCCGAAGCGGCCAACGAGAAGGGCGGCGTCGAGGTCGGCGGCGAGCGTTTCATGGTCGAGATGTTCTATGGCGACGACCAGAGCAATCCGGCCACCGGCGCTGACGCCGCAGAACGGCTGATCGTGCAGAACGAGGTCGATTTCCTGCTCGGCCCCTACACCAGTGGCTCGACAATCGCCGTTCAGCCGATCTGCCAGAAATATCAGGTGCCGATGATTTCGGGCTCGGCCGAGTCACCCAATGTCTGGTTGGCCAAGCCCGAATTCAATTTCGGCATCATCCCTTCCGTCGACACGACATCCGGCCAGTCGCTGGGCGTGCTGGCGGCGCTGTCAAACCCGAAGGCGAAGACGATCGCGGTGATCGGCGTCAACGAACCCTTTTCGAAGGAGACCGGCGAAGGCTTCCAGCGCGGCGCCAAGGAAGCGGGGCTCGAAGTCGTCGCCTACGAGCTCGTTCCGGCTTCCGGCGATCTCACCCCCGTAATGTCTAAGATCGCCGCCCTCAACCCTGACATTGTCGCGGTGGGCGGGCATGAAGAGCCGCTGATAAATGTGATCAAGACGTCGAAATCGCTGAATTATCGGCCGAAGGCCTTGATCATGCATTACGGCGTGACCAATCCGGCCTTCGCCGAAGCGCTCGGCGCCGATGCGAACGGCACCTCAGGTGTCGCCGTATGGCTGCCTACGGTGCCCTACAAGGACGACCTGTTCGGCACCGCACAGGACTATGTCGCGCGGGCCCAGGCAAAGTTCGGCCATGAGCCCGACTACACGGAAGCCGCCTGCTCGGCCAGCGGCCTCGTCTTCGCCGACGCCGCCAAGCGACTGGGCAAGAAGCCTTCGCTCACCCCCGAGGACCGCGTCGCCCTCAAGGACGCCATCGCCGACACCGACATCACGACTTTCTACGGACCGATCAAGTTCGAGAAGGAAGGCGACCACTATCACGACAACATCCAGCCGGTGCCAGTCATGATCCAGATCCAGGATGGAAAGACCGTCGCTGTCGGCCCGAAGGAAGCGGCCGCGGCCGAGTTCATCTACCCGTTGCCGGCCTGGAAATAATCGCGATTTGAGGCCGGGCGGAGTCGCTATTCGCCGTCGCCTGCTACGCCAGCGGGCAGCATGATGACGGCCGGCTCTTCCAAAGGCCAGGATGTAGGTTGGGCTTTATACTGCGGGCGTCTATTCACACTCGCGCCAAAAGCATGTTGCGGACTTTTTGGACTGACGGACAGGTTTGCCATTGGATCTTTTTCTTCAAACCCTGCTCAACGGCCTGCTGATAGGCGGTGTCATCGCCACGTTTTCGATTGCCTTCCAACTGACCTTCGGAGTGCTCCATGTCATCGACTTTGCGGTCGGCGCGTGGGTCGTGCTCGGCGGCTACTTCGCCTACTACATGGCGGCCTTTCTCGGCATAGACGGGTTCCTCGCCATGCCGATGGCCTTCGTCCTGTTCGGCGCGATCGGCTATCTCATGGGGCCGATGATCTACAATGTTCGAAACAGCCGCACGGCGCGACCCGAACTGATGGCGCTTGCGCTGACCTTCGGCATCTTCACCTTGCTGCGCGGCGGAATGCTGACCGTCTGGGGTTTCAATACGCATAGCGTGCCGACGGCGCTTAGCGGTCACAGCATCATGATCGGCCCGGTCACGGTGCCCCTGATCCGGGTGGCGGCAGCGGCGTTCGCGGTACTCATCGCCGGCGGGCTGTTTTTCTTTCTCTTTCGCACGCGCTACGGGCTGGCGATCCGGGCGACGGCCGAAAATCGCCAGAACGCCGCCTTGATGGGGGTCAACATCCGGCGTCTCAGCGCCAATGTTTACGGGCTCTACGCGGGGATCACGGCGATGTCGGGCGTTCTGATGGGAGGCATCTATTCGGTCAATCCGGAGATCGGCCTGCGCTATACGCTGTTCGCCTTCTTCGTCGCCGTGCTGGCAGGGCTGGGCTCGCTGGGCGGCGCGCTTGTGGCGGCCCTGCTTCTGGGCGTCATCGAAGCCTTTGTCGCGACTTATGGCGGAGCCAGCTACTCGCATCTCGCGATCTTTGCAACGCTCTTCCTTGTACTGTTGGTTTCCCCGCGCGGCATCCTGCGGCGCGGACTGTGAGATGGCCCAGACCATGAAAAATCGTTGGGCCGGCCTGCTTCTCCTCGTCGTCATCCTCGTCGTGCTGGCGTTGCTGCCGGTGCTGGTCAACAATTACTGGCTGCGCATCGCCACCGGCGCGCTGATGTGGGCGGGGCTCGCCTGTTCCTGGAACATGCTAGGCGGCTATGCCGGCTACATCAATTTCGGCCATTCGGCCTTCTTCGGCATCGGCGCCTACGCCACCGCCATCCTGATGGGCGCGGATTTCGCTGTGCCGTTCCTCGCCACCATTCCCATCGGCATGATTGTCACAGCCCTGTTTGCGGTCGTCATCGGCGCGCCGACATTGCGGCTGCGCGGCGCTTATTTCGCCATCGCCACCTGGGCCTTCGCCGAAGTGCTCATGCAGTTCGCCACCGTCGTCGATTTCACCGGCGGAACCGGCGGTATCGGCCTGCCTCCCTTCCTCAACGAGCGCTTCTTCTACTTCGCCATGTTCGCGGCCGCCGTCCTGACCTATTTCCTCACTTGGTCGCTGTTCGAGCGCTCCCGCTTCGGCTTGAAGGTCAAGGCCTTACGGGATCACGAACCGGCGGCCGAAGCCATGGGCATCAACACCTCGCTGGTCAAGTTGCAGACCTTCATGCTCAGCGCCGTCGTCGCCTCCGTGTTCGGCAGTATTTTCGCCTACTGGGTGACCTTCATCAATCCAAAGAGCGTGTTCGGCGGCGACATCACCGACCAGATGGTCGTCATGGTCCTGCTCGGCGGGCTCGGCAGCCTGTGGGGGCCGGCCATCGGCGGCGTCGCGCTGTTCTTCGTCAACCGGCTTATCTGGATGTACTATGGCGATACCGCCTTCTATATCGCCATTCTCGGCGCCGCCATCATCCTGGTGGTGCTGTTCCTGCCCAACGGCATCGTCGGCCTGATTGCGCGGCGAAGCGGGAAATCAGGCAGCGTGCTCGACACGGTGCTCGGACGCCTGCTCGGCTCCCGCCAGAGAGGACGCTCGTGAGCATGACGGCGCAAGCGCCCGCGCCAGGCGACCAGCCCATCCTCTTCGTTCGCGACGTGCACAAGCATTTCGGCGGCATCCAGGCAGCCACCGGCGTCAACCTGGAGGTCGGACGCGGCGAGATCGCCGGCCTCATCGGCCCCAACGGCTCGGGCAAATCGACCCTGTTCAACCTCGTGGCCGGCATGGAGACGCCCGATCGCGGGCAGATCCTGTTCGACGGCCATGAGATCGGTGGCAAAAAGGCCTATACGATAGCCCGCCTCGGCCTCGCGCGCACCTTTCAGATCCCGGCGTTGTTCGAGAACATGACAGTCAGTGGGAACCTTCTGGCCGCGGCCGCTGAGGGTCATTGGCATGGCGCGCACCAGCGGGCGGACGAGACGCTGGCGCTGTTGCATCTCGAACCGGTCGCCAACAACCGCGCGTCCGACTTGTCCGGCGGCCAGCAGAAACTGCTCGAATTCGGCCGCGTGATCATGCGCCAGGCGTCCCTCATCCTGCTCGACGAGGTGACGGCCGGCGTCCACCCCAACATCCGCAAGATCATCCTGGAAGCGATCGCCAGGCTGCGCGAGCAGGGAACCAGCTTCTTCGTCATCGAGCATGACATGGAAATGGTGCGCAATGTCTGCGACCGCATCATCGTCATGGATTCAGGGCGGGTGGTGACCAGCGGCGCGTTCGAGGACATCGTGCAAAATTCCGAAGTCATGCAGACCTATCTAGGGCGTCCGCAATGAGCACGTTGGTCGCAGACAGCGTCGTTGCGGGCTACGGCAAGCAGGAGATCGTCCATGGCGTCTCCCTTGTCGCGGAAGCCGGCAAGATCACCTGCATCTTCGGCCCCAATGGCTGCGGCAAGTCGACCTTGCTGAAAGCGATCGCCGGCGCGCTGCCGGTATGGGGCGGCACAATCGGGCTTGGCGGCGAAACGATCGGCAATTTGCCGGTTCATGAAGTCGTGCGCCAGGGCCTGGTGCTGATGCCGCAGGGCGGCGGCGTGTTTCCACGGCTGACGGTGATGGAAAATCTGCGCATGGGCGGCTACGCCATTGCCGACCGGAAGCTGGTGGACAGGCGCATCGAGGCTCTGGTCGACCAATATCCATCGCTGGCGCGGCGGCGCAAGACCACGGCCGGAGCCCTTTCAGGCGGCGAACAGGCGATGCTGGCGCTGGCGCGCGCGCTGGTGTCGGAACCGCGTTTCATTCTGCTCGACGAACCGTCCGCCGGCCTTTCGCCGGCCATGGTGAGCGAGACGCTGGAGCGCATCAAGGTGCTGACCGCGCGTGGCATCGGCATTCTCATGGTCGAGCAGAATATTCGCGAGGCCATGCCGATCGCCGACCGGCTCTATATCCTGGCCGCCGGAGAAAAGCGCTTCGAAGGCACGCCCGGAGATGTCCGCAACGACCGACAGATCATGGACATCTATATGGGCGGCGCCTGATGCGACCGTCCGCGCCGGCGCCGGCCTGTCGGTGCTGCCGGATTTCCTGGTGAGGGACGAGCTGTCCGCCGGGCGGCTCGTCCAGATCCTGCCTGAGTGGCGGCTGCCCTCCGGAGATATCTATACGGTCTACCCCGCCGCGCGCTTCGGCCGCCCAAGGTGACGAGATTTGTCGAGATGCTTGTTGCGGCTGAGCAGAAGGTAGAGTCAGGCGGGCAGGGGCGCCGAGGCTGAAGCTGCCGATCTCCCCCCTTGTGGGGGAGATGGCCGGCAAGCCAGAGGGGGGCGCTGTCCCGCCAACCTAGATCGCAACTGCGCCGTTACGGCAGCTAAAACTCAAATGCTTGCGTTCTTTCGCGCCCCCTCTGCCCTGCCGGGCATCTCCCCCACGAATTCCCCACGAGTGGGGAGATTGGCCGACATCGGCGCTCGCTCATCACGACTTCGCAACCACAGCCGCATACTCGAGCGCCACCACGCCGTTGCTGAATTGCGTGGCCGAGATCAGCTCGAGCGGCACCTGCTCGCCGGACGGGAACAGCGGCTTGCCCTGGCCGACGGCGCCGGGGTAGCTGAGCAACCTGACGCGGTCGACCAGGTTATGGCGCAGCAATTCCTGCGCGACGCTGAGGCTGCCATGCACATAGATGTTGCGACCGCTGCCTTGCTTCAGTTGCCTGACCGCTTGCGGCAATGCGCCCTTCAGCAGCTCGGCCGGTTTCCAGTCGAGCGCCTTCAAGCTCGTCGACGCGACGTATTTCGGCAGCGCGTTGAACCGGTCGGCGAAATCTCCGGTTTCCTTGGGCCATGAGCCGGCAAAAATCTCATAGGTCGTGCGCCCCAAAAGCATGGCGCCGCTGTCGGCAAGCTCATCCTCCTTGAACCTTTGCATTTCATCGTTCCAGGTCACGCCAGGCAGCCTCTCGACCTCGGCGATGCCATCGACGCTGATGAATTCGGTGACTATGAGTTTTCGCATGGCGCTCTCCTTCTGTCGGAGGACGGACCGCACAGGCCTTTCGCGACACGTTCCGTGAAAATAGCGCGGTCGCTTGTTAGGGGCTTTCCCTATTCGCCTCCAAAGGACCGATACCATGGGGAAAAGCTTCTCCGACCTGGACTAAGTTCCCAAGATCGGATTGGTGTTACATCTGAGGCAGATATTCCCAAAGAACGCATTGCAGGAAGCTCATGGGATTCGGGGTCTTCATTCACCGCCCAGATTCGATCTACAACGACCGCCCCGCAGAGCAATACCAGTTTCCTCGCCCGTATCTACGTCGTGTCGAAGCATGCGTCGGTGACTGGATCATTTACTACGAGCCTAGCAAGGTAACCGATACCCGTGGCTATTACGCGGTAGCCAAAGTCCAACAGGTCATTCCCGATCCTGTGACGCCTGATATGTATCTCGCTCTGATTGAGCCCGGAACCTATCTCGATTTCGTCAATCCTGTCCCGTTCAACGGAACTGACGGTCTCGTTGAACGAGGCTTGCTCAACGACCAAGAGCGGATTTCCGGTCGCGCCCAATCGGCCGTCCGGCCGATCAGTCCAAGCGACTTCAACCGCATTATCGATTTGGGCCTGGAGACGAATGAGTTGTTGCTACCGCGCGTTGATGAGACCGGTACATCTGCTGGCTTTCAGGATGAGCAGGCGCCATTCGAATTCGAGCAGAGCCGTGATCGCGTAAGCTACATCGGATCGCGAATTGTGCGGGATCGCATTTTTCGTCGCATCGTCTTGCGAGCCTATGATGAGCGGTGCGCGATCACGGGACTGAAGTTGATCAATGGCGGCGGCCGGGCCGAAGTTTCCGCCGCCCATATTCGACCGGTCGAAGCGAAAGGCCCGGATGTCAACAACAATGGGATCGCACTGTCTGGTACAGCACACTGGATGTTCGATCGCGGATTGATCAGCCTATCCGATGACTTGGAAATTCTGATCTCGCGACAGGTCAACGACCTCGACAGCGTGCAGGCATTCATAAACAAGGCCCGTCGCGCGCTTCCGCCTCGCCGACAGTTTGAACGCCCGCATGCTCATTTCCTGCAATGGCACCGCGACCATTGCTTCAAGCAGTGAGGCGCGTCGCCGGACACCCGACCTCAGTCGACCCGATGTTCGGCGCCGCGCAACTGATGATGCGGTCGATCATTGCCAACAAGGTGAGGCAGTGTCAGCTCGATCATCTTGATCCGCCCGGCGGTGTCGAAATACCGCTTGCTCCATTTCATGAAGATCGATGCCTTGCTGGCCAAAACGGCTGACATTATGGACGAGCTAAAGCGGGAAGGTGGTCGGTGCAGGGGTGCGCCTCGCGAAGGGGAGAGTTGGAACTGTCGCTTTCGACCCTGAGCTGCCCTTCATGAGGATGTTTGCTGCCTGATAGCTGACATTCACGGCAAGCAGCACCATTCACCAACGAAGATCTTCCCGGCTTGATTGAAGACTGACAGTTACGTGCAAAGCCGACGTCGGACTCGCCCAAGAACCCAGCTAGGGCCATCACAAAAAATTAGCCAGCTACCGACAATACGGGCTAATATCTTGCGAAGTGGATGGTGGGGCCTTTGAAGAAAAAGAAACTGGGCAAGCGAGCGCGCCTTGGCAAGCCCATCGCACAGGTTGCCGCATTGCCTTATCGCCGCACTGCAGACGGAGACGCTGAAATCTTGCTGCTAACGTCTCGGCAAACGGGCCGCTTCATCTTGCCCAAGGGGTGGCCGATGAAGGGTCGAACAGACCCCGAGGCTGCAGCTCAAGAGGCGGGTGAGGAAGCCGAGTAGTGGGCACTTTGCATGAGCAATCTGTTGGCAGCTTCCATTATTGGAAGCGATTGAAGGACACGTTTGGCCCGGTAACCGTTGAAGTATACCCGCTTCACGTGCAGCAGGAGCTGGATGAATGGAAGGAGCAGAAGAATCGAAGACGGGCCTGGCTTAAGCCGGATCAAGCGGCACTCCTGGTCGATGAACCTAAGTTGGCTGCCCTACTGGAATCTATAGCACCTGAACTGGCTCGCTTCTGAAACGCTACAGGATAAAACATGCTCAATTGGTTTCGTGCGCTGTTGCCCCGCGAGGACAAGTTCTTCGACCTCTTCGAGCGCCATTCCCGCATCCTGGTCGCCGGCGCCGAGGCGCTACAGAAGCTGCTCGATGGCGGTGAGGGCTTCGAGCGCCATTGCCGTGAGATCGTCGAGCTCGAGGACCAGGCCGACGTGGTCACCCGCGAGGTGCTGCTCGCCGTGCGCAAGAGCTTCATCACCCCTTTTGACCGTGGCGACATCAAGGACCTGATCCAGTCGATGGATGACGCCATCGACATGATGCACAAGGTGGTCAAGATGGTGAGGCTGTTCGAGCAAACGAGCTTCGAGCCGCGTATGCGCGAGATGGGCGCCGTCATTGTCGAGGCCGCGCATCTGACCGCCGAGGCGATCCCGCTGCTGGAAAAAGTCGGCGCCAATGTCACACGGCTCGGCGCACTTGCCGAGGAGATCACCAAGGTCGAGGAGCGCGCCGACGGGCTACACGACGCAGGCCTTAAGGAACTGTTCCAGCGCCACGGCAGGACCGACGCCATGGCGTGGATCGTCGGCAGCGAGCTCTATGGGCAGCTGGAAAAGGTTGTCGACCGCTTCGAGGACGTCGCCAACGAGATCAGCGGCATCGTGATCGAGAACGTCTGAGCGGATGGACCCGACACTCGCCTTTCCGCTTCTGGTCGGCCTGATCGGGGTTGCGCTGTTTTTCGACTTCCTGAACGGCCTGCATGACGCGGCCAACTCCATCGCCACCATCGTCTCGACGCGTGTGCTGCGCCCGCAATATGCGGTCTTCTGGGCTGCCTTCTTCAATTTTATAGCCTTCATGTTCTTCGGTCTCCACGTCGCCGAGACCATCGGCAGGGGCATCGTCAGCGCCGACATCGTGACGCCGCAGGTCGTGTTCGCGGCGCTCGTCGGCGCAATCGCCTGGAACATCATCACCTGGCTCTACGGCATACCCTCGTCGAGCTCGCATGCGCTGATCGGCGGGCTGGTCGGCGGGGCTGTCGCCAAGGCGGGAAGCGTCGCCATCGTCTGGTCGGGGCTGCTGAAGACGGTCGCGGCCATCGTGCTGTCGCCGCTCACCGGCTTCGTGCTGGCTCTGGTGCTGATACTCACCGTCTCCTGGATTTTCGTGCGCCAGACGCCGTTCGCGGTCGACAATACATTCCGTACCCTGCAATTCGTGTCGGCGTCGCTCTATTCGCTCGGCCATGGCGGCAATGATGCGCAGAAAACGATGGGCATCATCGCGGTGCTGCTCTACTCGCAGGGCATGCTCGGGGGCGAGTTCTACGTGCCCTTCTGGGTGGTGATCACCTGCCAGGCAATGCTGGCGCTAGGCACGCTGTTTGGCGGCTGGCGCATCGTGCACACGATGGGCTCGAAGATCACGCGGCTCAATCCGATGCAGGGTTTCTGCGCAGAGACTGGCGGCGCGATCACGCTGTTCGGTGCGACCTGGCTCGGCATCCCGGTCTCCACCACGCACACCATCACCGGCGCGATCGTCGGCGTCGGCGCGGCACGGCGCATCTCTGCCGTCCGCTGGGGCATAGCCGGCTCGATCGTGATCGCCTGGGTCATCACGATGCCCTCTACGGCCCTGATTGCTGCTTGCTGTTATGGAATCGTGGCACTCTTCAGTTAATGCGGAGCCCAGAAGTTTGACTGACGATCGCGAAGGTCGACTGCTGCCGGGTGCCGGGTGATAACGGAAATAGAGCCGCGCCCGCTCGACCGGCGTATTGACCACAGCCAGGCATTCGACGCCTTTCTCACGCAGGGCCGGCTTGAGTTGCGCCATCGCCGCGACATGGCGCCGGCAGAACGGACAGTGCAGGCCTCGGAACAACCCGATCAACAACGGGCTACGGCCTCGAAAATCATCGAGCGCGATCTTGCCTTCGCGTGAGATCGCATTGAGCACAACATTCGGTGCCCGGTCGCCCGGCTGCAGCGGGCGGTCAACACTACTCGTGGACATGGACAATCTCCTCGCCCCGGGTCGGTCAGGGAAAGCGGCACACCCAGCGTTTCGGAGGCGATCAAGTGCTGGGGCGAAAGCTTCCTGTTCCAAGGCAATAGTTTTCGACCTCTGCCATATTGCCGAGGTCGAGATTACTCGCGTTGCAAGCCCATCATAACACGAAAAAGCATCTGCGGGTCGCCTCCAAATGTGGTGAATGACCTCATGCGAGCGCACTCCCGAATGCTCTTGCGCTGAAGGTCAGGTTCCCGACCTCGATTTGGAGGTTCAAGTCTGCAACGCCCAAGGTCGTCAACGGGTCGGTTTCGGACGAAAAGCGAAGGTCCGCTCCGAAAAGCATCGGGAATGTCTGGAAATGGCGCAAGGCGGTCATTGACGAACAACCGCGTCGCCTGCTTGTCATCCCCTCTTGCCATCCCCACCACCTTCCCCTAATCTCCCTCTGAGAAAACCTTTTCCCAAATCAGCTTGCATCTGCTGACCTCACCAGTCGGCGTCTCGCAGGGTGATTAGAGAAAACCTTTTCCCAACCAAGGAACTCGCCGCGCACCATGGTTTCCGACGCCTCGCCAGCGCCTGCCAAAAACCCGGTCACCCTCCGTGAGGTGGCCGCCACCGCCGGCGTCAGCGTGGCCACCGCGTCGAAGGCTCTCAACGGGCAGGGGCGGATGACGGCCGAGACGCGCGAGCGCATTCGCGAGACTGCGCAGCGGCTCGGCTTTCGCCCGAACAGCCTGGCGCAGAGCCTGTTGCGCCGGCGCTCCTTTACCGTCGGCCTGTTGACCAACGATACCTATGGCCGGTTTTCGCTGCCGGTCATGTCGGGCATTTCGGATGCGCTGGTCGACAAGGGCGTCTCGGTGTTTTTGTGCAATGTCGAGGACGACCAGCGCCTCGGCCAGCTGCATGTCGATGCCATGCTCGACAAGCGTGTCGACGGCATCATCGCAACCGGCAAGCGCATCGATCGCCACCTGCCGGTCGACTTGTCCAACCTCGGCGTTCCCGTGATTTACGCCTTCACCCAGCCCGATCCCGGTGCCATCGCCTTTGTCTCTGATGATGCCGGCGGTGCGCGCCTGGCGGTCGAGCATTTTTGGCGGCTTGGCCGGCGGCGCATCGCCCATGTCAGCGGGCCGGCGAGTTTTGCGGTGGTGCACGCGCGGGCACAGGCCTATCGTGACGTGCTGACCGAGAAAGGCTTGCCGGTCATGGAACCATTGCTCGGATCGTGGTCGGAAGCGTGGGGTCACGAGGCGGTGAAGACGCTTTTCGACGGTAAGCTGTCGAAGCGCGGGGGCGAAAAGCCCGATGCCGTGTTTTGCGGCAACGACCAGATCGCGCGCGGCGTCATCGACGCGCTGCGCGAGCGCGGGCTTGGCGTGCCGGGCGATGTCGGCGTCATCGGTTTCGACAACTGGCAGATCGTCGCCGAGGCAACCCGCCCGCCGCTGACCTCCGTCGACATGAACCTGGCGGCACTCGGGCGCGAGGCCGGCCTCACCTTGCTTTCGCTCGTCGGCGGCGAACCCGCCGAGCCGGGCATCCGAAAACTGCCGTGCCGGCTGGTGGTGCGTCAGTCATGCGGCCGTCCACCGGACGGCTGAGATTAAGACGCCGTGCGGGGAGCGCGGCCTAAGCAGAACCATCAGGAGGAGAACCATGAGAACTATGATTGCCGGGCTCGCTATTGCCGCGAGCATCCTGAGCTTTCCGGCCGCCGCCGCCGAGACCGCCAACATCTGGGTTCGCGCCGACGGCTCGAACTTCATGCCGCGCATCGTCGATGCCTTCAACAAGGGACATGAGAACCAGATCAAGCTGGACATCATCCCCAATGCCGAGATCATCCCGAAATATGGCGCTGCCGCCGCCGGCGGCACAGCACCCGATGCGCTGTCGCTCGATCTGATCTACACGCCGTCCTTCGCCGCCGCCGGCCAGCTGGAAGACATCACCGACTGGGCGAAATCGCTGCCCTATTTCAACAGCCTGTCGCCGGCGCACGTCAAAACCGGCACCTACAAGGACCGCATCTACGGGCTGCCGTTCTCCGCCGATAGCTCGGTGCTGATCTGGAACAAGAAACTGTTCAAGCAGGCCGGCCTCGACCCTGAAAAGGGCCCGACCAACTGGGCCGAGATCGAAGCCTATGCCGAAAAGGTCAACGCGCTCGGCGGCGATATCAAAGGCTTCTATTTCTCCGGCAATTGCGGCGGCTGCAACATCTTCACCTTCACGCCGCTGATCTGGGCGTCGGGCGGCGACATCCTCACCGAGGACGGCTCGAAGGCGACGCTCGACAGCCCGCAGTTGCGCGGCGCCATCGATCTTTACCGCTCGATGGTCAAGAAGGACCTGGTGCCGGCCGGCGCGCAGACCGATACCGGCTCCAACTTCTTTGCGGCGTTTGCCGCCGGCAATATCGGCATCTCGCCGTCCGGCGCCTTCGCCATCGGCGCGCTGAACACGCAATACCCAGACATCGACTACGGCGTCACCTTCCTGCCGGGCAAGGATGGTGGCTGGTCGTCCTTTGCCGGCGGCGACAATTTCGTCGTCACCAAGGGCACGACCAAGGTTGCGGTGGTGAAGGAATTCCTCGATTTCGCCTATTCGCTCGAGGGCCAGACCATCCTGGCGAAATATGGCAGCCTGCCGGTGCGCGGCGACATCGCCAACGAGGCGCTGAAAGATCTGGACCCGCGCTACAAGATCGCCGCCGAGGCGATGGCCAAGGGTCGCACGCCCTATTCGGTGGTGTTCAACGACCTGATCAACTCCGCCAACGGTCCGTGGAACCAGATGGTCAACGAGGTCTTCTTCGGCGAGGACGTCAATGGCGCCATCGCCAATGCGCCGCAACCCTTCCCGGCGACCCCCGATGCGGCGCCGCAGCAGAACGCGCGGGCTACCCCCCCCTTTGCGGGGTGGGGGCCCCGCCGGGCGGGGGGGGGGCGTCGCGGCAGTGCTCGACGTTCTCTTTGCGTCGGCGCGCTGCACAGGCGACCCCACCCCCGACCTTCGGCCGGACCCTCCCCTCAAGGGGGAGGGGGACGTAGCGCTAACGAGAGAGCAGGCATGACATCCATCGCAGCCATCTCCACCCCAACCTCCCGCCGCAAACTGGTCGGCGCCGGCCGCCGGCAGTGGGTCGGCCTGCTCTATGTCGCGCCGGCCGTCGCGCTGGTCGTCGTCTTCTTCATCATTCCGCTTGGCATGACGGCGTGGATGTCGCTGCACAACTGGCCGCTGATGGGCGCGCACTCGTTCATTGGCCTCGACAATTACTGGGCGATCCTGCGCGACACCAGGTTCTGGAACGCGCTCAAATTCACCGGCTACTATACGGTGATCGTCACCATCGCGATCTTCGTCGTCGCCTTTCCGCTGGCACTGTTCATCGAAAGGCCACGGCCGCTGACCGGCTTGTACCGGACGTCTTTCTTCATGCCGGCCGTCATCGGCTTCGCCTCGGCCAGCCTGCTGTGGTCGTGGCTGCTCAATGTCGATTCCGGCCTTTTCAGCCCGGCCGCCTTCGAGCTCGGCCTGACCGAGAAGAAGGTCAACCTGCTGGCGACGTTCCAGCCGGCGTTCTGGTCGATCATCGCCATGGTCGTCTGGAAGGTGGCGGGTTTTACCATGATCATCCTGATGACCGGCCTGCAATCGATCCCGCCGGATCTGCAGGAGGCGGCGATGATCGACGGGGCAGGGCCGCTGGCGCGGTTTCGCGCCATCACCCTGCCGCTGATGCGCCGCACGCTGGCGCTGGCGCTGATCCTGTCGGTTGCCGGCTCGGTGCTCGCCTTCGACCAGTTCTACATCATCCTGCGCGGCGGACCGCGCAACCAGACGCTGACCGCCGTCTACTGGATTTTCAACCAGTCGTTCGTGTCGTTCAAGCTCGGCTACGGCGCCGCCCTGTCGATGGTCCTGCTGGTCATCTTGGTCGCGCTCAGCCTGATCCAGCTGCGGTTGCTGCGCCAACCGGAGGGCGTTGACTGATGGCGCAGGCACGAAGCCGCAAACGCCGCATCGGCATGCAGATCGCCGAGCACGCGACGGGCATCATCGCCTCATTGCTGTTTCTGGCGCCGATCGTCTGGACCGTGCTTTCGGCCTTCAAGCCGGCACAGGAATCGCGCCAGCCGCCGCTGCCGCCCTGGCCGACGACGGGTTTTTCGGTCGAGAACTACGCCACGCTCAACACCTTCGGCGACGGCCTCTGGCTGCCGGCGCAAAACAGCATCTATGTCTCGGTCATGACCGTGGTTTTGTCGGTGATCGTCAGCGTGCTGGCCGGCTACGGTTTTTCGCGCTTCCGCTTTCCGCTGAAGAACCTGCTCTTCGTCCTCATCCTGTCGACGATCATGATCCCGTTCCAGTCGATCCTGACGCCGATCTTCCTGGTGCTGACCAAGATCGGCCTGCACAACACGCTGACCGGGCTGGTCTGCGTCTATGTCACGCTGCAGCTGCCGTTCTCGATCTTCATGATGCGCAACGCTTTCGACGCGGTGCCGCGCGAGATCGAGGAGGCGGCGCGCATGGACGGCGCCAACAATGTCACCATGCTGCTGCGGGTGATGCTGCCGCTGGTCTGGCCGGGCATCGTCACCATCGCGCTGTTCGCGTTCCTCGGCGCCTGGAACGAGTTTCTGGCGGCGCTGGTGCTGATGACCGACCAGTCCAAATTCACGCTGCCGATCATGATGACGGCGCTGCAGTCGGGCCGCTTCGGCGCCATCGACTGGGGCGCGGTGCAGGCCGGGGTCACCGTGATGATGGTGCCATGCCTGGTGCTGTTCCTGCTGCTGCAGCGCTTCTACATCCGCGGCCTCATGGCAGGGGCCGTGAAGTGACCAATCGAACCGAATCGGAGTAAATTGATGACCGCATCGCAATCCGCCAAGCCGGCTGCCGATCTGGACCAAACCGGCAAGTCGGGCAGGCCAAAACGCGCCTTCCGCCCGCTGCCGGTGCCGCAGGTCGATGTGCGCGGCTTCTGGGGTGACCGTGCCGATGCCGTCGCCACCACGACCGCCGGCATCCTCTATGACCGCTGCGTCGAGGCGCGCATGCTCGAGCAGATCGATCCGGATCGGCCATCGCCGGGCGTCGTCATTCCGTTCCACTCACCTTCGCCGGACGAAGCAGCCACCGCCGGCAACGAATTCACAGGATCGACGGTGACGACCCAGATGTTCTGGGACTCTGACTGGGGCAAGACAATCGAGACCGCCGCCTATTCGCTGTACCGCCGCCGCAACGACGCGCTGGAGAAGAAGATCGACGCCGTCATCGACATGTACGGCAGACTGCAGCAGCCGGACGGTTATCTGTCGAGCTGGTACCAGCGCATCCAGCCCGGCCTGCGCTGGACCAATCTGCGCGACTGCCACGAGCTCTACTGCGCCGGCCATCTGATCGAAGGCGCGGTCGCCTACTTCCAGGCGACGGGAAAACGCAAACTGCTCGACATCATGTGCCGCTATGCCGACCATATCGCCGAGACCTTCGGCGCCGAGCCCGGCAAGAGGAAAGGCTATTGCGGCCATGAGGAGATCGAACTGGCGCTGGTCAAGCTCGCGCGGGTCACCGGCGAGCAGAAGTACATGGACCTGGCAAAATACTTCATCGACCAGCGCGGCCTTGAGCCGCATTATTTCGACGAGGAGGCGCGTGCCCGCGGCGCCGACCCAAAAGCCTATCATTTCAAGACCTACGAATACAGCCAGTCGCACAAGCCGGTGCGCGAGCAGGACAAGGTCGTCGGCCATGCGGTGAGGGCGATGTATCTCTATTCCGGGATGGCCGATATCGCCACCGAATATGGCGACGACACGCTGCGCGCGGCGCTCGACCGGCTGTGGGACGACCTCACCACCAAGAACCTCTACATCACCGGCGGCCTCGGGCCGTCGTCGCACAATGAGGGCTTTACATCAGACTACGACCTGCCCAACGAAACCGCCTATGCCGAGACCTGCGCTTCGGTCGGACTGGTGTTCTGGGCGAGCCGCATGCTCGGCATGGGCCCCAATGCGCGTTACGCCGACATGATGGAGCGGGCTCTCTACAACGGCTCGATTTCGGGCCTGTCGCTCGACGGCTCGCTGTTCTTCTATGAAAATCCGCTGGAAAGCCGGGGCAAGCACAACCGCTGGAAATGGCATCGCTGCCCGTGCTGCCCACCCAATCTCGGCCGCATGGTCGCCTCGATCGGCAGTTATTTCTACGGCCTGTCCGACGATGCCTTCGCCGTCCATCTCTATGGAAACAGCACGGCTCGTTTCGATATCGCAGGAACGCAAATGGAGCTGCGCCAGACCAGCAACTATCCATGGGACGGCGCGGTCTCGATCACGATCGAGCCCGAGGCGCCGACGACATTTACCTTGCACCTGCGCCTGCCGGCCTGGTGCCGCAAGGCGGCGCTCAAGGTGAACGGGGAGGCGGTCGATCTGCAGGCGGTCACCAGCGACGGCTATGCCGCGATCCGGCGCGAATGGCGCAAGGGCGACCAGGTCGAGCTCGACCTCGAAATGGCCATCGACCGGCTCTATGCCAACCCGCAGGTGCGGCAGGATATCGGCCGCGTCGCGCTTGCCCGCGGCCCGCTGATCTATTGCGTCGAGGAGACCGACAATGCCGGCCAGTTGCACCGCATCGCCTTGCCGCCGACAGCCGAGATCGAAGCGCATCAGCAGCCGAACCTTTTGGGCGGCGTCGTGACGCTTTCGGCTGTTGCCAGGAAAGAGGCGTTTGAAGACTGGGACAACGGCCTCTATCGCACCGAACCGCCGGCGGTTGACGAAGCAAAAATCACCGCCGTGCCGTATTTTGCCTGGGACAACCGCGAACCAGGCGAGATGCTGGTCTGGCTGAGAGACTCGTGATCCGTGGACGAAGATGATGCCGCCGACGACAGGGATATCTTGAATTTGCCCCGGCGGCGCTAATTTAGAGGGGAGAGTGGCGCTAGCCACTCGAATGGGTGGAGGCAGAGTTGGCGCTCGAAGACGTCGCGCGTCCGAGCGCTGGTGCTCGCGCCATGGGCATGACCGTCGCGGCGGTGCCGTTGCTGTTCGTGATCGGTGGACTGGCCATCCGCTATGCGGCTTTTGCTTCGGTGTCGGAGGAAACAGGTTTTGCGGCTTATGCCCGTGCGCTGTGCCGGTGGGATTGCGCCTGGTACGTTGGCATCAGCGAACAGGGCTATGAGCGTTTTCCCATTCCAAACCACAGCAATGTCGGTCGCTGGGGCTTCTTCCCGCTCTATCCGATGCTGGTGGCTGCGATCCGGTTTGTTTTCCCATACCCTACGATACTGATCGCGACGATCACCTCGATTGCGTGCAGCTACGCCGCCTGTCTGGTGGCGTGGCCGCTGCTCGAGAAGAACATGCGGGCCTATGTGCTGTATTGCGCGTTTCTGCTCAGCGGCCCGTTCTCGTTCCACTTCACGACCTTCCTGAGCGAACCGCTTTTCGTGCTGCTGACCTCGTGCGTTTTTCTGGCGCTCAAGCGCTCCAGCTATCTCGCCGCGGGCGTTTCATCCGCGCTGCTGTCGGCGACCAGGCTGGTCGGAGTCTTCGTCGTCTTTGCAACCGTCATTCAAATGTTCAGCGAGCACCGCGAGCAGGGCGGATCGGCGCTGTCTTTCCCGCGTTGGCTGCTTGGCCGACCGGACCTGCTGGTCGCTGTCCTCATCTCGCCGGCCGGTTTGTTCGCTTACATCCTGTTCCTGTACCTCACCGTCGGAGACGGCTTTGCATTCCTGCACATCCAGCGCGCGTTCGGACGGGTGGCCGGTAATCCGCTGGTCTTCCTGTGGGACGGGCTCTCAGCTGTTCCGACAACCGGATGGCTGCCCACGGCGCCGCAATGGAGCGCGCTCGCCGCGATCACCGGGCTGGCGCTGTCGGCCGTCCTGGCGGTACGCAGGCAATATGGCGCGGCACTGTTCTGCGCGCTCTGCATCATCCTGCCGCTGATCACCAATCTGGCCTCGATGGTCAGATATGTCATTGGGCTTGCGCCCCTGACAATGTTGCTCGCCATCCTGTTGTCGGCGTCGAAGCTGATTTGGCTCGCGGCTTTGGTTCTCCTCCTTGGCGCCTGTTATTTGATGACTGTGGCGTGGATCGGAGGTCATCTTGCCCTGGTCTGACATTCCGGCCCCGTATCGGCGCGTTGCCTGGCTCGGTGGCTACGCGCTCGCGGCGGTTCTGGCCGGGTCCGAGATCGTCATCCTTGCGCTTGCTCTCAATCCGGACGTCAACGCCGATTACCGCGCCTTTTACATCGATCAGACGACGACCTGCCTCAATCGCGATGCGACCGGCAGCTACACACTTGGCCAGACGGTGTCGTTCCGGAGCGACGGCGCCAAACGGGCAGCCAGCATGAAGGTCTGCGGCTGGTCGGGGTCGGCAGGCGACGGCACCCATTCGCTAGGCGAGACCTCGCGGCTTCGCGTGAAGATACCGCCGCTCCGCGACAGCCTGATGGCCACGCTGCAAATGGCCGCCGTCATTCGTCCACCGCAGATCACGCAAAGGGTGGTGATCTCGGTGAACGGTGTTCGGGTGCATGCGGAGACGCTGTCTGGCAAAGAACCACGAACGGTCTCGTTCGTCGTTCCACCGGCGGCTCTCGGCAAGGCCGATACACTCGAAATCGCCTTCGACTATCTCGACGGCATTCCGCCGACTCCGGCCGCCAGCGACATCTACAAGCGCTCCATCAAGCTGGTGTCGTTGCGGCTGGATGCGATTTGAGATCACGCTCAAAATCTGCAGTCCATGCGTATCATGAACGCGCGCAACAGGCGTGTTCACAGAACGCTGCATTACAGCCAATGAAGAGCATTGCCGTGCGCTGGCGACCAGCACGGGGTCGCAGCGTACCAGCAGTGCCGAGCGTGTCTTAGCGAAAGGTCTCCGGCCCGGGGCGCGCCATGGCCTGCTCTCGAGGTGTTTTGTGTGCGGCCGCCATGATCAAGCTGGCGAAGCGCGTGAGATCCACATTGCCGCCGCTGACGATGACACCGATGCGCTGGCCACGCAGGCTTTGCGATTCACTGCGAACCGCCGCCGCTGCAAGGCAACCGGTGGGTTCGACCACGATTTTCATGCGCTCGGCGAAAAAATGCATCATTTCGATGAGCGCGTCGTCGCTGACCGTGGTGATAGCGGCAACCTTGTCGCGGATGACAGGAAAATTATGCGCGCCCAGATGGGTGACGACCGCGCCATCGGCGATGGACTTCGGCACTTCGATGGTGACGACCTCACCCCGCACGAGGGATTGCTGACCATCATTGCCGGCCTCCGGTTCAACCCCGACGACCCTGCAGGCGGGCGCGCATTCCGCTGCCGCCAGTGCGGCGCCGGCGAGCAGGCCGCCACCGCCAAGGCAGACATAAAGGGCATCGAGAGAACCGGCCTCCTGGATAAGTTCAAGTGTCGCCGTGCCTTGCCCGGCAATCACATCGGGGTGGTCATAGGGTGGAATGAGGGCGGCTCCTCGCTCGGCGGCGATCCTGCTGCGCCCGGCAATCACATCGGGGTGGTCATAGGGTGGAATGAGGGCGGCTCCTCGCTCGGCGGCGATCCTGCTGCCAATCTCTTCGCGGTTCTCGCTGTAGCGGTCGTAGAATATCACTTCTGCGCCATAGCCGCGGGTGGCACGCACCTTCAGCTCGGGCGCATCCCTGGGCATGATGATCGCTGCCTTCACGCCCTTGATCGCGGCCGCATAGGCCAGCGCCTGCGCATGATTGTCCGAAGAATAGGCCACCACTCCGCGCGCCCGCGCCGAAATATCCAAGGCCAGAAGCGCATTCATGGCGCCGCGGAACTTGAACGCGCCGCCACGCTGGAAGTTCTCGCACTTGAAGAACACCTCGGCGCCTGTCAGGTCGTTGAAGGTGCGCGAGGTCAGCACCGGCGTCCGGTGAGCCAATCCGGCGAGGCGCGCCGCGGCGGTCAGGACATCGTCGAATGTCGGGATATTGAGGGACATTGCGGGTCGCCTTCTACACTTGCCGGTGGTGGGCAGGCCGATGGTGGGCTGGCTTGTCTGCGAGGATATGTGTTTGCGCGAACCGGCGATCGCATTCGATGGGAAAGTCGGCGCAACATTCGCCCGAATGACGCGCGACAAACCGTAGGAAATGCCGCTCGTTAGCCAACACCGCTGTCTTCCCCTGAGAACCGCTGGCTAGAATCAGGGAAAGCCGGGGAGATGTCATGTCCGTCACCGCAGACGAGTCGCAGCTGGTGCTGCTTGCGGGCGATCAGGTCGCGCCGCTGTTGGAGCCGGATGCCGTCCTCGATGCCGTGCGGCGGTCCTTCGAGCTTCACAGTGCGCGCGAAGGCAGGGTCTTTCCGCTTGTGCGCGAGAAGCTGCATACCGGCGGCATTTTCGGTATCAAGTCGGGCGACGTGCCGAAAGCCGATCTTCTGGGCTTCAAGGCAGCGGGCTTCTGGCCAGCCAACCGCGAACTCGGCAAGGAGCCGCATCAGGCGACCATCGTGCTTTTCGACCCGCACACCGGGCGTCCCTTGTGCATCATCGACGGGAACGCCATCACCACCTTGCGCACAGGGGCGGCTGGCGCCATTGGCCTGACCCAGCTGGCCCGCCCCGAAAGCCGGTCGATCTGCATTTTCGGCACCGGCACCCAGGGCCGGATCCAGCTGCGCCTGGCACTGCGTGAGATGCCCGGTCTGGACACCATCCATTACCTGACGGCGGACGGCCGGGCCGACGCGGCGTTCGAGGCGGCATTCGAGGATTTCGCGCCGGCCCATTCGAACCAAGCCGCCAAAGCTGTCGGCTCGAGCGATATCATTATCACCGCGACCCCTGGCAGCGGGCCGCTGTTTCCGCCAGAAGCGGTGCGGCCCGGCACGCACATCAACGCCGTGGGTGCCGATACGCAAGGCAAGCGGGAACTGCCCGACGGCCTGCTGCGCCGGGTACGGCTCTTTGCCGACGACTGCGAGCAATCGGCCGCTATCGGCGAAGGCCAGTGGGACACCGGCTGCCGGGCAATTGAAATCGGCGATCTTCTGACCGGAAAAATTCCGTTCACGCGCGATGCCGCCGACATCACGGTCTTCGATATGACCGGGCTCGCGCTGCAGGATCTGACGGTCGCGGATATGCTCTGGCGACAGGCCAGGAGCCGGGGCACGGGAACGCGCGTGCCATGGCGCTGGTAGGCCGGGCCGAAGTGACCGACGGCGACGGAACAAAGCTCGAGACGCGATCTTCGTTGCGCACGGAACAGTCAATCAGCTCGCCCCGAAGGGTCCACTCAAGAAGATCTTCGTCATCGCTGAGAACTGACCACAGCTTCCTCTGTCCGAAAGGAACGAACTGCCACGCCGGACTATGGCGGACATGCGCCGTGGACGCGGTGAAGCTGTGTGCCTGAAGCGCGCCTGTATGTATTGGATGCCGGAAGAGGGTGCGGCGGCGGCGACCGCATCGGCGAGAGCGGTCATCAAACGGTCCAGATCGCGCCTGAGCCCGTAGGTAACGATCGCTCAGCGCCATTTGCTGTCGCCAGCGGTCAATTGCATCAGAAGGCGCCGACTTCAATTTTGGATCTGTCCGCGAAGCGTGACACGCGGAATGGCGTCGGATCGACGCTTGCCGCGTCACCGGCGACCAGATCCGCCGCCAGATGGCCAATGCCAGGGCCGGCGCCGAAGCCGTGTCCGGAACAGCCTGCGGCGACGAACGCTCCGCCGATGCTGTCCACCGCCGAAATCACCGGTACGGCGTCCGGTGTGAAGTCGATATACCCGCCCCAGGAAGACACGATGCCGGCATCGGCAACGGCGGGGAACAGGGCCCTTATCTGCGTCATGATGCTTGCCACCATCCGCTTGTCCGGAGCGGGATCGAGGACGCGGATGCGCTCAAACGGGGTCGGCCTGTCGAGATGCCAGCGACCGAGTGTTTCCGGGCCTGCGAAGAACGAGCGACTTACGCCGATCTCGACGGCCTTCAGCCGTTTGATGAACATCGGCAGAAACGGGCGGGCATAGCGGATCCCCTGCGGCGTGATCTCGAGCGTCGCCCTGCCGCTGGCGGCTATCGTGTAGCTGCCGTCGATCCGGCGCGTCAGGGCACCGTCAGAGGTAAAGATTGCCCCGCCAAGATCCGGTGCCGGACCGGTCCGCAAGGTGGTCTGACGGACGCTGGCCTGCGGCAGCGAAACCGCATGCATGCGCAGGAAAGCAGAAGCCCAGACGCCGGCGGCGCACAGCACCGCGCTGGTGCGGATCAGGCCTTTCTCGGTGACGACGCCGCTCACTTGCCCATTGGTGATATCCAGGCCGCGTGCCGCGCAGTTCTGATGAATGGTCGCGCCACGCTTGCGGGCGCCCTCGGCGATCCGCGGGGCGGCGAGCCAGGGCTCGGCCTTGCCATCGTCTGCCGCGTGGACGCCGCCCAGCCATTTGCGGCCGCCAGCCGCGGGAACGGCGGCAGTGGCCTCCTCGGCCGTAAGCATCCGCGTCTTGACGTCGAACCGCCGCGCAACCGCGCGCCACTTGTCCCATTCGGCGAGCTGCTTTGGATCGTCCGTCGCATAGATGAGCCCGCAACGGCGAAAGCCAAGGTCGTGCCCGATCTCTTCGGTCAGCTCTTGCCACAGCCGCAGCGCCAGATTGGCAAGCGGCAATTCACGTGCATCGCGGTTCTGCCGGCGGCACCAGCCCCAGTTCCGGCTCGACTGTTCGCAGCCGACATAGCCCTTTTCGATCAGCGCCACCGACAGGCCGCGCCGCGCCAGGGAATAGGCCGCGCTGGCGCCGACAATCCCGCCGCCGATCACCACGACGTCCGCTGACTTGGGCAGCGTTTCATCGCTGCTGATGTGGTGGATGAAAGGGGACATGGCGGCCTCGGCGATCAATGATAGCTCGCAGTATCGGCGACCGGTGCCGCAGAATGCACTGACTGCAGCGGCATTTTGGTATTTTTGCACCGAATATCGCCGGCATTCGGCGAGTGGCGCGAAAGAGGCGGTTCTATCGTTCTGTCAGTCTTCCCACTCCAACAGTCCTGGTGCTTATGAACATCCAGTCCATCACATTCGAACCTTTTGAAGCGCACCATCTTGGGGAAGCGACGGCCCTGTCGCGAGCGGCCGGCTGGCCGCACCGGAGGGAAGACTGGGCCATGATCTGGTCCCTGAGCGAAGGTCAGGTCGCGTTGGAAGGCGGCAGGGTGGTGGGAACCGCCTTCATGACCCCTTTCGGAAATACCTGCGCAACTCTCAACACCATCATCGTCGATGAGGCAATGCGTGGTCGCGGGCTGGGACGGCGGCTGACCACCACCGCGCTCGAGCAGGCCGGCGACCGCGAGTGCCGCCTTACCGCCACGGCCGACGGACTGCCTCTTTATGAAAAGCTTGGCTTTGTCGCGACGCACGATGTTCGGCAGCACCAGGGCATCGTCGGGCAGGTCAGTGCGCCCCCGGCCGTGGAGTGGATCGGTTCCGAGCACCTTCAGACACTCACCGCGCTCGATCGCGCCACCTTCGGTGCGGATCGCGCCGCGCTCATGAACGCGTTGGCGGGCGAGGGGCGGTTTGCGGCCATCACCAACGAGGACGGCATCGCGGCCTTCGCGGCCGTGAGGGCATTTGGCAGGGGCGAGGTCGTCGGACCGGTCGTGGCGCAGGATCGCGATCAGGCGAGAGCCCTGATCGCCTTCATCCTCTCGGGAATGCAGGGCTGCTTCGTGCGCATCGACATCCCTGAAGACGCCGGCCTTTCACCCTGGCTCGAAGGACTGGGGCTCGCCCATGTGGGCGGGCCGGTTGCCATGCTCCGGGGCGCAAGCAATATCCCGGGTTCCACGAACCCACGCATCTTTGCCCTGGCCAGCCAGGCCCTCGGCTGAGGCCAACTCAGAAGGCCATGGATCAGGTGGAGCGGTCGCTGTGCTCGCCGGGTCCTCGCTGCGCAAAAACCCATCGGTCGAGCATGAGAAGATTGACCGCCGGAACAAGCAGGCATGTAACCACAATGGCAATGATCGGCGGCAGGCCGAGTTTCGCCGTCAAAAGCGCCGGCGCCGCGTAAGCCACGGCAAAGCCTGTCGCCGTCAGCAGGAGAAAACGCGCAGCTTCCGATCGATGCGATCCATTCGACATGAAGGTTACCGATTTATGGGCGAAATATGAAAACACGGCAGCCGCCGCGTAAGCCGCGAGCGACGCCGGGACCGGCGAAAAGCCGATCCATTTCGATTCGACCAAACCGATAGCCAGGGCAGCATACAGGATTGTCGCGGCGATGCCGACCAACCCGAAGCGCGCCAGCAGCTTCAGCCCGGCGCCGGCGGTCGAACGGTCCTCAGACATGCGCGCTACACGCATACTGGGCCCCGAGCGGTAGAGGCGCGAGCAGGCGCTCGAGTCGTCTGGCGAAGGACCTGGCCGACGGCAGCAGCAGGAAGTGCTCGGATCGGATATCCTGAAAACCCGTCTCCTGAAAAAGCAACCTTGCTTTGGCGGCGTTGAGCAGGACCGCTTCCTGGTCGAACGGACACCGCAACACCGCAAGACGCGTCAGTGGATTAAAGGGGTTGTGCTCGATGATGCAGGCGACGCCGCCCGGCCGCACGACGCGCCGCATTTCCTGGAAGAAGTCGAGCCAGGAGGCGGGCGGAACGTGATGGACGACGCAACTGGCGAAAGCCAGATCGAACGCGCCGTCGCCATAAGGCAGGCGCGGCGTCGTGCAGGCCCTGTAGGTCACACACGGATTGTCCTGGCCGGCTCGCAGAATCGATTCTTCCGAGACGTCGCAGCCATCCAGGCTCTCGAACGCGCCTTCGAGATAAGGGTGGAGCGACCCGACGCCGCAGCCGATATCCAGCGCCCGCACCCCGCTTTGTCGAAGCCCACGCTCGACAACGAGACGCCGCAGCAGGTCGGCCTTGGCGATCAGAAAAAAGTCGTGCCCGAGTCCGGAAAACCGGATGGATCCTGCGACCGCCTCGCCATAGTTCGATTTATAGCTGTCGAAGAGTTCGGCCATCAGCCGAGGCTCCGTTCCTGGGTTTTCGAAACGGTCGACGGCTCTCACTGGCGGCACGCATCGCCTTGTCGAAGCCGGCGACCCGATCGATCACGTAAAGCGGACGGCGTTTCACCTCGGCGTGGATGCCGCCGACATAGAGCCCGACCACGCCGGTCATGAAAAGATTGATGCCGCAAAGCAGCGACACGATCACCACGGTGGATGTCCAGCCGGCAATGATGCCGGTTTCAAAAATCCAGGCGAAGATGGCGTAAATGCCGAACAACACCGCAAGCGCGGAGATCGCCAATCCGCCCCACAGCGCCATGCGCAGCGGCTTCTCGGAGAAGCTTACGATGCCGTGAACGGCAAGGTGCATCATCTTCCAGAATGGGTATTTGGTCTGGCCAAGGGTCCGCGCCGGGCGTTCGAAAGGCACCGCTGTCTGCTTGAATCCCATCCAGGCGAACATGCCCCTGACGAAACGGTCGTGTTCGGGCATTTGCTTGAAGGTTTCCAGAGCCTTGCGCCCGACCAGGCGAAAATCGCCGACGTCGCGGGGGATGTCGACCGACGTCATCTTCTCCAGCAGGCGGTAGAAGAGACTCGCCGTCAGGCGCTTGAACCAGGATTCGCCCTCACGCTTGACACGGCGGGCATAGACGATCTCGAAGCCTTCCTTCCACTTCGCCACCAGATCGAGGACCACCTCCGGCGGGTCTTGCAGGTCGGCATCCATGACGATGACGGCATCACCCGCAGCCGCATCCATGCCGGCCGTGATCGCGACCTGATGGCCGAAATTGCGGGAAAGCTCGATCAGCCGGAAACGCGGCTCGACGGCGACGACGTTGCGAAGGTATTCGACGCTCCCATCGAGGCTTCCGTCATCGACGAAGATCGCCTCAGTCTCGCCGTCCAGCCGGCCGATCAGCGAACTGATCCGCTCGATCAGTCGCGGCAGCACCTGTTCTTCATTGTATATGGGAAGGACCAGCGAGTACCGCGGCGGCGACACGTTCACCGCAGTCCTGATGCTTTGGATCACAGGGTCTCGCATGCCGTTGAAAATGGAACGCAAGCTACAAAGTTCCAAGGACATACAAGAAATCGCTAAATTTAGCGGTTTCGGCCAGGTGCTGATCATGCGTGGAAAGGAACACAGGCGTTACCGCAATCGAGCGTCCATTTGTGGTCGGAGCACGGCGCCAATGGGCTATCGGCCAGTCCGAAACCGCCGCGAAGCAACCTTTGAGGCCCGCTTCGATCATGCCGCCCAAAACCGGGTGTCTGCTGGCCGATCTGCCCGGCTTGCCACTTCTGCCATTGCACAAGCCACATCAGAACAATAGATGGTGCGGAGCGGCCGCCCCTTATGTCAGGCGGAAAACAGGACTATGCGCATGACCGATACGCTGGACTCAGCGAAATTGACCGACCGGGTCGCGGCCCTGGTCGAGGCTGCCAAACGGGCCGGCGCCGACGCCGCCGACGCGGTTGCGGTGCGCGGCCGTTCGACCGGCGTGTCGGTGCGGCTTGGCAAGGTCGAGGGCACCGAGGCGTCCGAGAGCGAGGATGTCTCGCTGCGCGTCTTCGTCGGCAAGCGGGTGGCGAGCGTCTCGGCAACCGCTGCCTCCGACCCGAAAGCGCTGGCCGAGCGCGCCGTGGCGATGGCGAAAGTCTCGCCGGAGGATCCCTACCAGGGCCTCGCCGATCCGGCCTTGCTGGTCAAGAAGCCGCGCGACCTCGATCTGTTCGATCCGACGGAAGTCTCGGCCGACCAATTGAAGGAAGCGGCGCTGGCCGCGGAAGCGGCGGCCCTTGCCGTCAAGGGCGTTACCAATTCGGCCGGCAGCGGCGCCAGCGCCGGGCTTGGCGGGCTGGTGCTCGCCACCTCGCATGGCTTCGTCGGCCACTATGTCGCCTCGCGCTTTTCGCGCTCGACCAGCGTCATCGCCGGCGAGGGCACCGGCATGGAGCGCGACTATGAATACTCCTCGCGCCAGCATTTCTCCGATCTCGACGCGCCCGAGGACATCGGCCGCAAGGCCGGCGAACGCGCGGCGCGGCGCATCGGCGCGCGCAAGGCGGCGACCGGGCCGGTCGATGTGGTGTTCGACCCGCGCGTCGCCCGCGGCATTGCCGGCCATCTCGCCGGCGCCATCAATGGCGCCTCCGTCGCGCGCAAGACCAGCTTTCTGCGCGACATGATGGGCAAGCAGGTGGCGGCGGCCGCGATCACCGTCACCGACGAGCCGCTCCGGCTCCGTGGCCAGGCGTCGCGTCCGTTCGACGGCGAAGGCATCGAGGGTGAAAAGCTGCTTATGGTCGAGAAGGGCGTTTTGAACCACTGGTTCCTGTCGACCTCAGTCGCGCGGGAATTGGGGCTGACCACCAACGGGCGCGGCTCGCGCAACGGCTCCTCGGTCTCGCCGTCATCGACCAATCTTGCCATCGAGCCGGGCGAGCGGACGCCCGAGGACCTCATCAAGTCGCTCAAATCAGGCTTTTACGTCACCGAAGTGTTCGGCCAGGGCGTCGACATGGTGACTGGCGAGTACAGCCGCGGCGCTTCCGGCTTCTGGATCGAGAATGGCGAGCTCGCCTATCCGGTTGCGGAAGTGACCATCGCCTCGAACCTGAAGACGATGTTCCTCAACATGGTTCCGGCGAGCGATCTCGATCGCAATTTCGGCACCGCCGCACCAACGCTGCTGATCGAAGGCATGACCCTTGCCGGAGCTTGACCAGGTCGCCTCCGCCGCCGGGGCTCGTGAGGATCTGCCGCTGCTGCGCGACGCTGCCCGCGAGGCGGGCGCCATCGCCATGCGCTATTTCGGCAACAATCCGCAAGTGTGGATGAAGGGCGGCACCTCACCGGTGAGCGAGGCCGATCACGCCGCCGACGCCTATCTGCGCCAAACCTTGCTTGCAGCGCGGCCGGACTATGGCTGGCTGTCGGAGGAGACGGCCGACGATCCGGCAAGGCTTGCCGCCCGCCGCACCTTCGTCGTCGATCCGATCGACGGCACGCGCGGCTTCCTCGAAGGCCTGCGCTCCTGGTGCGTCAGCGTCGCGGTGGTCGAGGACGGCCGCACGCTTGCCGGCGTGCTCGAATGTCCCGCCACGGAGGAGACCTATTGGGCGCTGCCAGGTGAGGGGGCGTTCCTGAATGGCCATCGCATTGCCGTGCGCGGCCCGGCAGCGATGGTCGAAATTGGCGGGCCAAAGCCATTGATCGCCCTGATACCGGCGCAATGGCAGGGCCGGCTGAGCCGCGTGCCCTATATTCCCTCGCTCGCCTACCGGCTGGCAATGATCGCCAATGGCCGGCTCGACGCGACCTTCGTCAAACCCAACGCACATGACTGGGACATCGCCGCGGCGGATCTCATCCTGCGCGAGGCCGGCGGCGCATTGCTCGACCAGAAGGGCCGCGCACCGCGCTATGCCGGCGAAGTGATCCACCACGGCGCGCTGGTTGCCGGCAGCGGCGAACTGCTCGCCGTCCTCTCCGCCGTCGTCGCAGGGCTGGACGTTTGAACATATCATCAATGGTTCCAAAGTCGGCGGCTTTGGTCTAGACCTGTCACAAACTCACGATATGTGAAGGACCGACATGACCGCGGAAGACGGCAAGAAGCAGCTTTTGCACCTGGTGTTCGGCGGCGAACTGAAGACGCTTGGCGGGACAGAATTCCGTGATCTCGACGCGCTCGACATCGTCGGCATCTATCCGGATTACCAATCTGCGCAGACGGCGTGGAAAGCCAAGGCCCAAGCCAGCGTGGACAATGCCCACATGCGTTATTTCGTCGTTCACCTGCACCGGTTGCTCGACCCCGAAAACAAGCCGGGTTGACATGGATGGATCATGAAGGCGTGAAAGGGCCGGCCACGAGGTCCGCGGCAAGGCGGCGTCGCGGTGGTACCCCGAAGACATTCTGGCGCAAGATACGCGAACCGCTGGCGCAATCGCGATTCGTCAAGAACGCCATCGCCAGCCTGTTTGCGCAGTTCGTTCGGCTTGTCCGCCTGACCAACCGTGTCGTCGAACGATCGGCGCAGATGTCGGGCGGCGACTACTCGCAGTTCGAACCGATCATCATCGCGCTGTGGCACGGCCAGCATCTTCTGACACCGGCCTACTATCCCGGCGGGCGGCCGGTGGTCGCCATGGTGTCGCGCAGCGCCGATGCCGAGCTCAACGCACTGGTGATCGAGAAATTCGGGATCGAGGCGGTGCGCGGCTCGGGCGGACGCGAAAGCTCGAAGCGTCGCGACAAGGGCGGCGCCAAAGCGTTGATTGCCCTGAAAAAGTCACTCGCCAGCGGCAAGAACGTTGCCATGATCGCTGACATTCCGCATGGCACGCCGCGCGACGCTGGGCTTGGCATCGTTCTCCTGGCGCGGCTTTCGGGCCGCGCTATACTGCCCGTCGCCATCGCTACCAGCCGCCGCAAGGTGCTGGAGCGCAGCTGGGACAAGACCACGATCAATCTGCCGTTCGGCCGCTCCTCGATCGTGCTTGGGGCGCCGGTGTTCGTTCCGGCCAATGCGGATGAGGCCGAAATGGAATGCAAACGCCAGGAGGTCACGGCCGCGCTCAACGCCGCGACCGCCGAGGCCTACCGCCTCGTGGATGGGCCAAAATGAGCGAGCGCTGGGCGCGCACTTTCCTGACCGCGTATCGTTTCGCAGGCGCAGCCGCCTATCCCCTGGTCGGGCCCTATGTCGCCTGGCGCACCTCCAGAGGCAAGGAGGATCGAATTCGCCGGCGCGAGCGCTATGGCATCGCCGGGCGCGAGCGCCCCGAAGGGCCGCTGATCTGGATCCATGCGGCGAGCGTCGGCGAGACGATCGCCGTCGTGCCGCTGGTCGAGAGCATCCTCGATTACGGTGTCAACATCGTGCTGACGACGGGGACCGTCACCTCCGCTCAGGTTGCCGAGGAACGGCTCGGCGACCGCATCATCCACCAATACGTGCCGCTCGACCTCAAGCCGGCGGTCAGCCGCTTCCTCGACCATTGGCGGCCGGATCTGGCGATCATCGCCGAATCGGAGATCTGGCCGATGACCATCCTCGAGCTCGGCGCACGGCGTGTGCCGCAGGTGCTGGTCAATGGCAGGCTGTCGGACCGTTCGTACAAATCCTGGAAGAAGCGCGCCAACATCGCCGAGGCGCTGTTCGAGAATCTCGCCCATGTTGTCGCCCAGTCGGATGTCGACGGCGAGCGCTTCCTCTCGCTCGGCGCCCGGCCGGTCACCGTATCCGGCAATCTCAAGGTCGACACCACGCCGCCGCCGGCCGATGAAAGGGCGCTGTACACGCTGAAGCGCCAGATCGGCGCCCGTCCGACCTGGGCGGCGATCTCGACCCATGACGGCGAGGAGGCGGTCGCCGCCGAGGTTCACGCGATGCTGCACAAGCGGCACCACGGTCTTTTGACCATCGTCGTGCCGCGCCATCCCGATCGCGCCGAAGCGCTTGCCGCGCAGATTTCCGGCATGGGCCTGAAACTCGCTCGGCGCAGCAAGGGCGACCGGATCATCGCCGATACGGACATTCTGCTCGGCGACACGATGGGCGAGATGGGGCTTTATCTCCGGCTGACAGAGATCGCCTTCGTTGGCCGTTCGCTCACCTCGGAGGGTGGCCAGAACCCGCTGGAGCCGGCCATGCTCGACACCGCGGTGCTGGCCGGCCGCAATGTCCAGAATTTTCGCGAGACCTATCAGCGCCTGCTCGACAGCGGCGGCGCCAAGCTGGTGCGCGACCGCGACATGCTGGCCGGCGCCGTCAATTTCCTTTTGACCAACGAGGTGGCTCGCCACGAGATGATGGCCGCGGGTGCGGCGACTGTCGAAGAGATGCGCGGCGCGCTGGCGCTCACCTTGAAGTCGCTCGAACCCTACATTCAGCCTTTGGTCGTCAAATCGCGCCTCAAGGGCGCCAACGGCCGTTAAGATGGCCAGCGAAGCGCCCCCCTTCTGGTGGGAAGAACCGGACTGGCGAGCGCTGGCGCTGACGCCGCTGTCGGCTGTCTATGCGCTGGTTGCCGGCCGCCGCATGCGCTCAGCGGCGCGTGAGAAGATCGAGGCGCCGGTGCTTTGCGTCGGCAACTTCACCGTCGGCGGCACCGGCAAGACGCCGGTGGCGATCGCACTGGCACGGCGGGCCAGGCGCATGCAGCTCAATCCAGGTTTCCTGTCGCGCGGCCATGGCGGCTCCTTCGCGCGGCCGCATGTCGTCGATCCGCACCATGACGCCGCCAAGCATGTCGGCGATGAGCCGCTGCTTTTGGCTGCGCATGCGCCGGTCGCAGTGACGCCGAACCGTGCCGCCGGCGCACGCATCCTGCTGGAAAAGCATGGCTGTGATTTCCTGATCATGGATGACGGTTTCCAGAGCGCGCGCATCCACATCGACTATGCGCTGGTCGTCGTCGACGCACGCTACGGCGTCGGCAACGGCCGCGTCATTCCCGGCGGTCCGCTCAGGGCTGGTATCGTCGACCAACTGGTTTTCACCAGCGCGCTGCTGAAGATGGGCGAGGGCCTTGCTGCCGATGCCGTCGTTCGCCAGGCGGCGCGCGCCGGTCGGCCGATCTTCGAGGCGCATACGCGGCCAACCAGCAAGGCGGGGCTGGCCGGCAAACGATATCTGGCCTTTGCCGGCATCGGCCATCCCGACAAATTCTTCGACACGGTCCGTCAGGCCGGCGGCGAGGTTGCGCTGGCCCGGTCGTTTCCTGACCATCATTTCTATGGCAAGGACGAACTGGCCGAACTGGCAACGACAGCGCGAGGTGCCGGACTTGGCCTCATCACCACCACCAAGGACGCCGCCCGGCTGCGCCACGATGCCGCGTCGGCCGATTTCCTCGGACAGCTCGATGTGCTGGAGATCGACACCGTGTTCGATCCCGACCACGTGCCCGAACGCATCATCGTCGAGACGCTGGATGCCTGGCGGCAGCGCAAGCTGCAGGGCTGAATCAGAGAACCTTCGAGCGCCGCGGCGGTCGAACTTTGCGGAGATGTCGGCAGGGCGGAGGGGGCGCGAAGGACCGCTACAGATCGGGTCTCATTCTGCGTAACCGGTTTAGCGCCGGCTGCGCATTTCGGGATGTGCCTCGATCTCGCGGCGCAGCGAGGCCGCGGCACTCACATAGGGCTCCTGCCTGGCGACGCTCCAGTATTTGAGCTCATCGAGCGGGATGCTTTCACCGGTGACCGCACAGCGCACGAAGGCGCCGGGGCTGGTCACCTGGAAGTCGCCGTCCAGGTAGCGGATACGGGCTTCCTTGCCGCCGGGGCCTTCAAAGCGATTCATCATGACATGGAGCCAAGGTTCATGACGATGTCATCGCCACAAAATGCCGGCAAGGTCAAGCTCCGAGCGAGGCAAGATTGGCTTCAGTCGGCTTCGTTTCGGACGGCAACCAGCCGGGCAGGCCGGCAAAGTGGATGCCCCGCATCCTACTGCTCGGCTGCGATGAAATCCTCGATCTTTTCCGCCGCCAGTCCGGCTTGGGCGGCGATGCGCCGGGCAAGCTCGGCTGCGGCGGCGCGCGGGCGCCCGATAGGCCGGTCGAGCCAGTAGGATATCGGGCTGAGGACGACGCGCTCGTCGGCCGCGGTGATACGGCCAGACTTCAGTTGATCCTCGGTCATCGGCGGCCGCGCCAGCGCGATGCCGAGACCATGGGCGGCGGCGCCGAGCACCAGATTGTAGTCCTCGAAACGGCGGTCCTGCGGACGCGGGCGGTAATCGATGTCCTGTGCGGCAAACCAGGCACGCCAGGCCGAGGCGTCGGAATCGTTGATCAGCGGGAATTTGAGCAGCCGGGCAGGGTCGCCTCGGCCGATCTCGCGGGCGAGGTCCGGCGAGGCGACCGGAAACACATGTTCCTCGAACAGCTGCACCGAGACGCGGCCGGGGATGCGGCCGCGTCCGCAGCGGATCGACAGATCGATGCCCTCGTCGGCAAGGTCCGCCTGGCGGATATCGACGTCGAGCACGATGCGCAGCCTGGACGGATTGTTTTCCAGCGCCGCCATGCGCGGCATCAGCCACAGCCCGCTGACCGAGGGAATCGAGGTCAGCCGCACCACGGCGGTGCCGCGCGGCTCGATCCAGCGGTCCGAATTGCTCGATATCAGCGCGAAGGCCTCAGTGGTGCGCAGATGCAGGCGGTTGCCTTCGATCGTCAGCGAGACTCCTCGCGCGCCGCGATCGAACACTTTCAGCCCGAGCCAGTCCTCCAGCTTGGCGATCTGCCGGCTGACGGCGCCATGGGTGAGGTTGAGCTTTTCGGCAGCGGCCGAAAAGCTGCCCGTCCGTGCCGCGGCGTCGAAGGCGCGCAGGGTTTCGAGCGGCAGCATCGCGTCTGAGCTGTGATCCATAGTCACAGCTGACCCTCGATTTGGTCGTTTGTCAACCGATCGGGAAAGGCGCTTTGTATGTTGAGAGCATGAAACGCGGGAATAATGAAATGAACGCTTGTACCGGCACGTTGAATACGACACAGCGGATCGACACCACGGCGGCCATTGCGGTGGCGTTGACAGTGGTCGGCTGGGCCTCCGCCTTTCCGGCGATCCGTGCCGGCCTCGTCGCTTTCGGGCCGCTGGAACTTGGCGCGCTGCGCTTCGCCATCGCGGCGGTGCCGGCGGCGATCTTCCTCGCCGTCAAGCGGCCGGCGCTGCCCCGGCTCGATGAATTATGGCGCTTTGCCTTCGGCGGCGCCGTCTTCGTTGCGCTGTACACGGTAATGCTCAATTTCGGCGAGCTGACCGTCTCGGCGGGTGCCGCCGGCTTCATCATCAATGTCAGCCCGATCTTCACCGCGATCATGGCGATGGCGCTGCTTGGCGAACGCTTCTCGGGCCTGGCCTGGGCCGGCACATTCCTGTCCTTCGCCGGCATCGGCATCATCGCCATGGGCGAGGGGCAAGGGTTGCATTTCAACAATGGCGCGCTGCTGGTCCTCGGCTCGGCGCTGTGCTCGGCGGTCAACACCATCGTGCAAAAGCCGCTGTTTGCCCGCCATCATCCACTGACCATTTCGGCCTCGAACATGCTGCTCGGCGCGCTCTGTCTGCTGCCCTTCCTGCCGAACGGCCTGGCGCAGGCGGCAGTTGCCGATACCGCCGGTCTCGGCGCCGTCGTCTTTCTCGGCATCGTGCCAAGCCTCATCGCCTACGCCGCCTGGGCGACAGCACTTTCCCGGCTGCCGGCGGCGCGCGCCTCGAATTTCCTTTACCTGGTTTCGCCGATGGCGACGCTGATCGGCTTCTTCTGGCTGGGCGAGGTGCCGACGCTGCTCGGCATCATCGGTGGCGCGCTGGCGCTCGGCGGCGTCATCGTGGTGAATTTGAAGCGGTGAATCAGAGGGTTGGGGCTGTCTGTTGACACGAAAAGAGCCGCTATACAGCAGCTCTTTTCGGACCCCCACCCCGCTGCTTTGCAGCGACCCTCCCCACAAGGGCATATGCGCTAAGATAGCTTCGGCATGGACTGAAATTTGCGCTTTCGTGGTGGTTCACGCCATCGATGTCGCAAGGCATGGAGATTTTGGCGCAGGGTTGCCAAGGGAGGTTGAGCAAAGATCGCTGCGATCAGAGAGGCGACGATCTGGCGGGTAGCGCGCCACAGCAGCGGGCGTCCGTCGCTCAAGGGGGAGAGACACCCAACTCCTGCGAGAGGGGTTCGGTCACAAGCGCGATGAGGAAGTGGGCAAGAATCCAAGGCTTTGCGATCCTTGGGTCTTTGAGGCGCGCGCAGTCCGATCAGGCTCTTCAGACGCTTGAAGGCGAGCTCGATGCGCCAGCGCATGCGATAGAGCTTGAGAACTGTGCCGGAGGGAAACTCCTCCTGGTCAAGCGAGGTCACAAGGATAACAAAGCCGGCAGCAATCAGCGTCTCCGGTTGAACCTGCTTGCCCTTGGCCTTGGCTTCCTTGTTGATTTTGCGCCGCGCTTCTTGTGTCGCGGCCTCGGATTTGCGCAAGGCGATCAGGCGCATCTTCAGGGGCTCGCCCTTCTTCTTGAGGCCCAGCCAGACAGGCGTTTCGATGACCTCCTCGCGGCAGCTCTTCAGGTGGCCGATGAGATCCAATGGCTTACCGCTGGCATCGAGCCATCGCACATTCTTCCACGCCGCGCGCACGACAACGTCGCCGCCTTGCGCCATGACCTTTGCGATCCGCTCGGCCTGCAGATAGGCGCGGTCGCCGATGCGAATCTCGTCCGCCACCACCGGCACGCGGTCGATCAGCTCGGCCTCGCTCTGGTCGGTGATCTCGAGGAAATCGAACTGCTCGCGCTCAAGATCGAAGGCGCAGTGCATACGCCAAAGGCCATTGTTCTTCTTCTCATGCACACCGGCCTTGGCAACCGATGTCGCATCGAGGATGCGGATCAGCCGGCCCTTGGCCAAGCCTACCTCCTCGCGCTTCAAAAGATACCCAATCAACTGCTGCAGCCACGGCCCTGCGTTGCGCAGCCGGCCGAGCAACGCCACGTCCGAGATGTCGGCGATCATCCCGCTCGCCGCCGCCCAGGCCACGACGCCCCGCATGCCCACCTTGCCAAGGCAGTAAGCCAGAGTCAGGCGCAACAGATCAGTAGCCGATCTGACGCCCCGCGGCCGCAGGAACGCCTTCGTCTCGCGAGCACTCCCCGCGATCAACTCTTCACCACCGAGAAGCTCAATTGTCTCGGCCCAGCCGTCATCTACAAGCGATTCGTGAGTCATCGCAGCGTAGAATCACAACCGATTCCCCGCTGCAACTCCTATCTTAGCGCATATGCCCACAAGGGGGAGGGTAAGTTCCTTGCGAGGCGTCCACGGCTGGGCTCCCTACCTCCCCCTTGTGGGGAGGTCGGACCAAAGGTCCGGGTGGGGGCTGCGCCCTGCGAGCCCTTCATCGCCGCCCAAACAACCTCTCAATGTCGGCGAGCCTGAGCTCGATATAGGTCGGGCGGCCGTGGTTGCAGGTGCCGGACCCGGGCGTCGCCTCCATCTGGCGCAGCAGTGCGTTCATCTCTTCCGGCTTGAGCAGGCGGCCGGAACGCACCGAGCCGTGGCAGGCCATGGTCGCGGCTATCCTGTCCAGCCGCTCTTTCAGCGTGTCGACGGTGTCGTTGTCGGCGATCTCGTCGGCAAGGTCGCGCATCAGCTGCTGGACATTGGTTTCGCCGAGCATCGACGGCGTCTCGCGCACCGCGACCGCACCCGGGCCGAAGCGCTCGACGGCGAGGCCGAAGCGGGCCAGTGTTTCGGAATGCAACGCGAGCCGTTCTGCATCCTCTTCCGGCAGATCGACGATCTCGGGCAAAAGCAGCATCTGCGACGGCACGGCGCGCGAATGCAATGCGTTCTTCAGTGCCTCGTATACCAGCCGCTCATGCGCCGCATGCTGGTCGACGATAACGAGCGAATCCCTGGTCTGCGCGACGATGTAGTTCTCGTGCACCTGCGCGCGTGCGGCACCCAGCGCCATGCCGAGCAGCGTCTCCGCCGCTTCGTCTTGTCCGGCGCGCGCGTCGGCGCTGTGAAGCGAACCGGCAGCGAACGCCGCCTGATCGTTTTCGCTGAAGCCGCCATTTGCAAATCCTGCATCCAGCGGCCGTTGCGACGAGCGGGAAGGATCGAAACCGGCGAAGCCGGAGGCCCGGTAGGCCGCTTCGTAGCTGCGATGGCCGTTGGCCGGTCCTGGATGCGCATAGGATGCTGCGCCTGGCCGGAATGCCGCCATCATGCCGGCCGCCCCTGATGTGGCGGCACGGATGCCGGCATTGGCCAGCGCCTCGCGAATGGCGCCGACGATCAGCCCGCGCACCAGCCCCGGATCGCGAAAGCGGACGTCGGCCTTGGCCGGGTGGACATTGACGTCGACGATGGCCGGATCGAGCGTCAGGAACAGCACCGTCACCGCATGGCGGTCGCGCGGCAGCACGTCGGCGAAGGCGCCACGGATAGCGCCGGTAATCAGCTTGTCGCGCACCGGCCGGCCGTTGACATAGGCGTATTGCTGCAGCGCGTTGGCGCGGCTGAACGACGGGATCGAAACGTGGCCGGCAAGATGCACACCGTCGCGCATGGCGTCGATGGCGATCGCGTTGGGCGGAAAGTCGGCGCCCATCACCTGCGCGACGCGGCGCAGCCGGCCTTCCGGGCTGTCGTCGGTCGCCGGCAGTTCCAGCGTCGAGCGGTCGGAGCCGGCCAGCGTGAAGCGCACGGCCGGGAAAGCGATCGCGATACGCTTGATCACGTCGCTGGTCGCCGAGCTTTCGGCGCGCTCGCCCTTCATGAATTTGAGCCGCGCCGGCGTGGCGAAAAACAGGTCGCGCACCTCGACCGTGGTGCCGCGATTGGCGGCCGCAGGCTTGACGGCAGATACGCGGCCGCCTTCGATGCCGATCTCGGCGGCGCTGTCGCCGTTGGCGGTGCGCGAGCGGATCGACAGCCGCGCCACCGAGCCGATCGACGGCAGCGCTTCGCCGCGAAAGCCGAGCGAGTGGATGTCGTGAATGTCATCGGCGAGCTTCGAGGTGCAATGGCGTGCGATCGCCAGCGGCAGTTCCTTTTCCGGGATGCCTGAGCCATCGTCGGTGACGCGGATCAGGTTCAGCCCACCGCCGGCGGTGACGATCTCTATTCTCGCAGCGCCGGCATCGAGTGCGTTCTCGACCAGTTCCTTGACCACGCTTGCCGGACGCTCGATGACTTCGCCGGCGGCGATCTGGTTGATCAACGTTTCGGAAAGCTGGCGAATGGGCATGGGGTACTATACGCGGATTCGTCGCCCAAGCGGGAGGGGCGAATTCAGGAATCCGCGCCGCTCACCGTGCTCCTGCATTTTACGTCATCAGCCTGGGCAGTGCCGCTGCCAGCGCGTCGACGGCAAGGCGGACCTTCAGCGGCAAGTGAGGCGTCTGCAGCCAGAGCGCATAGGCGTCGTAAAGAAATCCCGGCTGTTCCGGCAACAGCACGACAAGTGCGCCGGCCTGAATGCGCTCACGGACCAGCCAGTGTGGCAGCCAGGCGAGCCCCATGCCGGCTGCCGCAGCATCGGCGATCGCAGCGAGGTCGTCGAGCCGCAGCCGGCTGACCGGCATGACCTCCAGCGCACGCTGGCCATCACGCGGAAACAGCCACGGTTGAACGACACGGCTCGAACGGCGGTAGATGATGGTCTGGTGGCTGCCGAGATCCTCTACCCGCCGTGGCTGCCCGTGCATCTCGAGATAGGATGGCGACGCGCAGACGACCATGCGCTGGCGCGCGACGCGACGCGCCATCACGCCGGCCTGATCCTCCAGATTGCCGGTCCGGATGGCAAGATCGCAGCCATCCTCTGCAAGATCGGCGATGGGATCGCTGAAAGTCAGGTCGAGTTCCAGAGCGGGATATCGCTGCGCGAGTTCCAGCAGGATCGGGGCAACGCAGCGCCGGCCGAAGTGTACGGGCATGATGACGCGCAGCTTTCCGCGTGGTTCGGAAAGTTGATCGGCCGCCAGTGCATCCGCAGCTTCGGCTTCAGCGAGTACCATCCGGCAGCGCTCATAGTAAGCGCGCCCGAAGTCGGTCAGGCTCTGGCGGCGTGTGGTCCGGTTGATGAGGCGCACACCCAGACGCTCCTCGAGAAACCGGACATGCTTGCCGACCATCGGTCCGGACAGATCGAGAGCGGCAGCAGTCGCCGCGAACGAGCCAAGATCGACGGTTTTGACGAACACGGCCATGCTCGTAAGGCGATCCATATTCAAAAGTCCCAGTTTCTACTGTCTTGCCAAAGCAAGCATTTATCTGCCGGAATGCCGATGGCATAGCGTATTCGGTTCAAATATTTTGGAGTTATGGCCGCATGGCACGTGTTGTTCGCTTTCATGAGCATGGTGGTCCCGAGGTTCTGCGCATCGAGAATCTCGATATTCCCGCGCTCGGTCGCGGCGAGATTCAGATCCGGGTCAAGGCATTGGGTCTCAACCGGGCCGAGGCGCTGCTGCGTTCGGGCACTTATATCCAGACGCCGCCGTTGCCTTCCGGTCTTGGCCTTGAGGCAGCGGGTGTCGTCGAAGCGGTCGGCAAAGCCGTGCACGGTTTTGCGCCAGGTGACGCCGTCAGCGTCGTGCCGCCATTATCGATGGCCCGCTGGCCCGCCTATGGTGAGATCGCCACATATCCCGCCCATCTCGTGGCCAAGCACCCGCCATCGCTTACCTGGGAAGAGGCGGCAGCCGTCTGGATGCAATATCTCACCGCCTATGGCGCACTGATCGACATTGCCAAGCTCAGCAGAGACGACTTCGTCGTCATTACCGCGGCATCGAGCAGTGTCGGACTTGCCGCGATCCAGATTGCCAACATCGTTGGTGCGACCGCGATCGCGGTGACGCGGACATCTGTCAAGAGAGAGGCCCTGCTCAAGTTCGGGGCGGCCCATGTCGTCGCTTCAGCGGACGAAGATCTGGAAGCCCGGCTGAAGGAAATCGCCAGTCCGGACAACATCCGAGTGGTTTTCGACGCAGTCGGCGGCCCGATTTTCGAACCTCTGACGGCGGCGATGGCACGGGGTGGCATTCTCATCGAATATGGCGGCTTGAGCCCCGAGCCGACGCCGTTCCCGCTGTTCGATGTGCTGGCCAAGACGCTGACGCTGCGCGGCTATCTCGTCCACGAGATCACTGGCGATCCGGTGAAGTTGGAAGCTGCCAAGGCGTTCATCCTCGTCGGATTGATGTCGGGTTCGCTAAAGCCGGTAATCGCCAAAACCTTTTCATTCGAGCAGATCGTCGAAGCGCATCGCTTTCTCGAGTCGAACGAGCAATTCGGCAAGATCGTCGTGACGGTTGATTGAGCATTAATGGGAGCCTCACGCCTGCGCGGCCAGCCAGTCCCGCACCTTGCGAGCATTGTCGCTGAGGTCGCGGGTTCTCGACCAGATGACATGAAAGCCCTTGCCGGTCGTCATCGTGTGGCCGGTCGCACGCACGAGCAGTCCTGACGCCAGCAGGCGCTCGGCGAGGTGGCCCCAGCCGAGCGCAATGCCTTGCCCTTCCATGACCGCCTGGATCACCAGCGCATAATCGTTGATGCGCAAGCCGCGCCCGGCATCGGTGATGGTGACCCCGGCCGATTGGAACCACTCGTCCCAGCTCGCGGCTTCGCGAAACGGCTCTTCGAGATGGATGAGCCGGTGCGATGGCAGATCCTCGACGCTCTCCGGCAGCCCGAACCGTGCCACATAGCTCGCGCCGGCAACCGGGAATATTTCCTCATCGGCGAGCGGCAGCGAATGATAGTCCGGCCATCCCTGGGGTTCGCCGCCACGAACGCCGAGCGGGATGTCTTCGGCGATGATGTCGAGATCGCGGTCGGCGGTCTGGATGCGCAGGTCGATGCCCGGCAGTTCGTCGCGAAACTGCTGCAGGCGCGGCATCATCCAGAACGAGGCGAAGGCGGTCGAGGCAGCGAGCGTCACATGGCCGCCGGTCGCCTGTAGGCGCAGATCCTCCGCCGACTTGCGGATGTGCGACAGGCCGAGCGAGACGTCGGCGTGGAAACGCTCGCCGGCTTCGGTAAGGCTGACCTGACGATGGCGGCGCTGGAAGAGTTTCGCGCCGAGCTGCTCTTCAAGCCCGCGGATCGCATAAGACACGGCAGCCTGCGTCATGCCGAGCTCCCGCCCGGCGGCGGTAAAGCTCGACAGCCGGCCGGCGGCCTCGAAAACGATCAGGCTGCCGGCCGAGGGCAGCAGATGGCGCAAGCTTCGCATAAGCTGAGCTTATACAAGTGATCAGGATTTTCCAGCGTCACAGCCGTATTTCCTCTCGCTAGGCTGGTCGTCATTGGGAGGATAGAGTTGCCATGAATGCACCGGCCGCCGAAGTCACCGAACACGCCGGCCGCCGAGGTGGCGGCCGCCTGGGCCGCAAGGCGCTGCGAGGAACTCCGATGGCGTCGTTTCCGACGCTGGTTCGCAACATACCCACATACCAAATGGTCCCGGACGAGGCTGTCGAACTGATCCACCAGGAGTCGCTGTCGATCCTCGAAGAGGTTGGTTGCGAGTTCCGCGACGACGAGGCCATAGCCCTGTGGCAGGCCGCCGGAGCCGATGTCTCTGAGACGCGCGTCCGCATTGACCGCGCGCTCTTGATGGAGCTGGTCTCGAAAGTCCCGCCGGAGTTCACGCTCAATGCGCGCAACCCTGAGCGCTCGGTCCGCGTCGGCGGCAAGAATTCCATCTTCGTGCCGATGTATGGCGCGCCTTACGTGCGCGACCTCGACAATGTCAGGCGCTATGGCACGCTCGCCGACCTCAACAATTTCCACAAGCTCGCCTATATGGCGCCGGCGCTGCATTCGTCGAGCTCGATCATCTGCGAGCCGATGGAAATTGCGGTGCCGAAGCGGCACCTCCACATCATTCATTCGGCGCTGAAGCATTCGGACAAGCCGTTCATGGGCATCGTGACATCAAAAGATCGCGCCGAAGACACGATGGCGATGGCGGGCATCGTGTTCGGCGAGGATTTTGTCCGCGACAACCCGGTGTTGGTCGCGATCACCAATTGCAACTCGCCACTGGTATGGGACGCCACCATGCTGGACGCGATGAAGGTCTATGCGCGTCACAACCAGCCGTTGATCCTGGCGCCGTTCGCGCTGTGCGGCGCCTCGACTTCGGCCTCGGCGGTGGGAGCGGTGGCGCAGGTCAATGCCGAAGCGCTGGCGGGCGTCGCGTTCACGCAGCTGCTGCGTCCGGGTTCACCGCAGATCTACGGACAATTCATGGTCACGGTCGACATGAAGACCGGCGCGCCGATGGGTGGCACGCCCGAGGCCGCCCAGATGATGTATTTGATGGGAGCACTGGCGCGGAAATACCGGCTGCCATGGCGCACGTCGGGCTTCCATGTCGGGTCGAAACTCAACGACGCCCAGGCGGGCTACGAGGCGAACATGCTGATGCATGCCGCCATCCTTGCCGGCGCCAACTACATCTGGCACTCCGCCGGATGGCTCGAGGCCGGCCTGACCTGCGGCTATTCAAAATTCGCGACGGACTGCGAACAGCTTGTCGGCTGGTACAAATATGCCGGCGGCCTGCCGTTCGACGATTTCAAGGAAGCGATGGCGGCGATCCGCGAGGTCGGGCCGCAGGGCCATTTCCTCGGCACCCAGCACACGCTCGAGCATTTCCAGTCCGCCTTCTTCATGCCCAGCATCATGGACTTCAATTCCTACGGACAGTGGAAGGCTGAAGGGGCAAAGGACCACGACACGCGCGGCCGCGAGAAAGCGCGCAATATGCTCGCCGATTATGAGGAGCCGAAGCTCGATGACGGCATCGCCGATGGTCTCAAAGATTTGATCGCGCTGCGCGAGGAGAAGCTGCCGGACAGCGTTAGTTAATCCACGGGCGAAGACCCAAAGGCAACCATAAGGGAGGAAATAATGGCACTCTTCAGAAACAACGGTGATCGTGTCCCCAGCGTTATCGAAGCGATGGCTGAAGAAGCCCGCTCGGGCCGGATGGACCGGCGCGAGTTTCTGGCGCTGGCAAGCGCGTTCGGGGCATCGACTGCCCTTGCCTACGCTATGATCGGTCTTGCGGTGCCGGGACGGGCTTTGGCCGAAGAGCCCAAGAAAGGCGGAACGCTGCGCGTATCGATGTCGGTAAAGGCGCAGAAGGATCCGCGTACTTACGACTGGGTCGAACTTGCAAACATTTCGCGCTGCTGGCTCGAGCCGCTTGTCCGCTACACCCGCGAATTCACTTTCGAGCCGGTCCTGCTCGAGAGCTGGGACGTCAACGACGACGCCACCGAATACGTGCTGCATCTGCGCAAGGGCATCACCTGGAACAATGGCGACGCCTTCAACGCCGACGACGTGGTCTACAATCTGACGCGCTGGTGCGAGAAGGATGCCGCCGGCAATTCGATGGCCGCGCGCGTCGGTGCGCTGATCGACGTCAAAACCGGCAAGGCCAGGGACGGGGCGATCACCAAGGTCGACGACAACACGGTCAAGCTGACGCTGAACGAACCTGATATCTCGCTGATCCCGAACTTCACCGACTATCCAGCGCTCGTCGTCCACCGCAAATTCGATACCGATGGTGCCGATCCGCTCGCCAAGCCGATCGGCACCGGGCCTTTCGAGCTTGTGTCTTATTCGGTCGGCCAGAACGCCGTCGTCAAGCGTCGCGAGAATGGCAAATGGTGGGGCGGTGAAGCGCCGCTCGACAGCGTCGAATTCATCGACTACGGCACCGACTTCAACGCGTCGGTGAATGCATTCGAATCCGAGGAAATCGACGTCAATTTCGAGACGCCCGCCGACTTCATCGACATCCTCGACCAGATGGATCTGGTGAAATCGGAGGTCGCGACAGCAACCACGCTCGTCGCCCGCACCAACATCACGCACAAGCCTTATGATGACCAGCGGGTACGCAACGCCCTGCAAATGGCCGTCGACAACAATGCGGTGCTCGAACTTGGCTACGCCGGGCGCGGCACCCCAGGTGAAAACCACCACGTCAGCCCGATCCATCCGGAATATTTTGCGCTGCCCAAGAAGACACGCGATGCGGCCGGCGCCAAGAAGCTGATGGCCGAGGCCGGACAGGCCGATTTCGAGCATGAACTGATCACCGTCGAGGACGATTGGCAAAAGAACACCGGCGACGCGATTGCCGGCCAGCTGCGCGATGCCGGCATCAAGGTGAAGCGCACGGTGCTGCCGGGGTCGACCTTCTGGAACGACTGGACGAAATACCCCTATTCCATGACCATCTGGTATATGCGCCCACTCGGCGTTCAGGTGTTGGCGCTCGGCTATCGCACCGGCGAGGCCTGGAATGAAACGGCGTATTCGAATCCTGATTTCGACGCCAAGCTCAAGCAGGCCCTCTCACTCATCGACGTGGAGAAGCGCCGCGAGGTCATGAAGGACGTCGAGCAGATCCTGCAGGATTCGGGCGTCATCATTCAGCCGTTCTGGCAGAAGCTGTACAGCCACATGAACAAGAAGGTGAAGAACTACGCGGTCCACCAGACTTTCGAGATGGATCTTCAGAACGTCTGGCTGGACGCCTGAGTTAGCTCCCAAGGCTGGCAATGACCCGCCGGCACCCGTTGCAGAAAACAGGTGCCGGCGGACCGCAAACCATTGAAATCAGTGAGTGCGTCAAACATGTCCGACGACGAGATCGTCCTTTCCGAGCTTTCCGACGACGAACTCGTGCAGCAGATGCACGATGACCTTTATGACGGGCTGAAGGAAGAGATCGAGGAAGGCACCAACATCCTGCTCGAGCGCGGCTGGGCGCCTTACAAGGTGCTGACCGAGGCGCTGGTCGAAGGCATGCGCATCGTCGGCGAGGATTTTCGCGACGGCATCCTGTTCGTGCCGGAAGTGCTGTTGTCGGCCAACGCGATGAAGGCGGGCATGTTCATCCTGCGTCCGCTGCTTGTCGCCACCGGCGCGCCGAAGCAGGGCAAGATGGTGATCGGCACGGTCAAGGGCGACATCCACGACATCGGCAAGAACCTTGTCGGCATGATGATGGAGGGCGCCGGCTTCGACGTCATCGACCTCGGCATCAACAATGCGGTGGAAAAGTATCTCGACGCCATCGAACAGCACCAGCCTGACATCATCGGCATGTCGGCGCTGCTGACGACGACCATGCCCTACATGAAGGTCGTCATCGACACGATGAAGGAAAAGGGCATCCGCGACGACTACGTCGTGCTGGTCGGCGGTGCCCCGCTCAACGAGGAATTCGGCAAGGCCGTCGGCGCCGACGCCTATTGCCGCGACGCAGCCGTGGCAGTCGAGACCGCCAAGGATTTTATGAAGCGCAAGCACAACGTCCGCGTATCATAGCCGCAAGGCAAGTTCCCGTCCTTCGTGGAAGGCGTAGGGCGCCTGGCGCGGAGCGACGGCGTCGCCGACCTCCATGAAAGGCTGGGACGTGCTTTCCAACTCTTTCGCCAGCCAATTCGCTGCTACATTGGTGGTTGCGAGAACAAGGCAATCGCCCGGCACAAAGCTCTCTTCACGGGTGTTGTGGTCAACGATGGTCACGCCGTCCCCGTGCCATTCCAGCACGCTGACATCCAACACCCATGTGACGCCAAGCTGGCGCAATGTCCGTCGAAGCGGGAAATCGGCAGCTGTCCGCTGCAGCTCCTTGCCGACCAACGGATCGGGCGTGAGAATGGTCACTTGATGGCCATCCTCGGCAAGTTTCCAGGCCGTGCCACAACCGCGCCAGCCTCCGCCCTCGTCGAGCAAAAGCACGTGCTTACCCGGCCGCACAACGCGGGCCATGACGGATTCGATCGAGAAGACATTGCCCCTTTCGATGCCGGGCAGGCTCGGCACTGCCGGCAAAGCCTTCTGAAAGCCGGTTTCGGGAGACACCGACCCCGTGGCCAGGATAACGGTGTCAGCTTGGAAAGAGGGGATTTCCGAGGCCTCGACGTAGGTGTTCAGTCGTACGTCGACATTCAGTTTGCTGAGCTGGCGTTCATACCACCCGAGAAGGTCGAGGATTTGCCCGCGGCGCGGCTGCAGTCCTGCGAGCAGAAAGTTCCCGCCCAGCCTACTGGAGGCTTCGGCCAGCACCACGTCGTGCCCTCGCTCGGCGGCAACCCGAGCCGTCTCGAGCCCGGCGGGACCGCCGCCGACGACAAGCACCCGTTTCTTGATGGCAGCGGACGTGAACCGGTCACCACCCCATTCAAACTCGCGCCCTGCAGAGGGATTGATAAGGCAGCTGATCCAGTAGTCGCGCGAACGACGGCCCCAGCACATCTGGTTGCAGGATATGCATCCGCGCACATCCTCGGGCCGGTCCGCCGCGGCTTTGCGTGCCAGATGCGGGTCGGCGATCTGGCCGCGGACGATCGAGACCAGGTCTGCAGCTTTCTCGCCGAGCACGGTTTCGGCGTTTTCAGGCGTCCTGATATGGCTTTCGGCGACCACGAGGGCCGTCTTGACCACGGCCTTGAGGGTCGTCGCAAGATCGGCGCCAAGCTTCTCCGGATAGAGAAACGTCGGCATTATCTTGTAGAAGTCGAGGTAGCTACCGGTGCCGCAGGTCACGTAATCGATCAGCCCCTGCTCATCGTGCAGCCGAATGATCTCCGCCAGTTCCTGGCGACTGAGCGCGACTGTGTAATCAGGTTCGTCGCTGACCGAGAGTCCAATGATGAAATCGAGGCCGCATGTTTCGCGGATGCGGGTTAGGATTTCGCGCGAGATCCGCGTGCGGTTGTCGAGCGACCCGCCCCATTGGTCCTCGCGTCGGTTTGTCCAGGGCGTCCAGAACTGATCGACCAGTCCGAGATAGGCAGCCCAGACTTCGACGCCGTCGAAACCGGCTTCCTGGCAGCGGCGCGCCGCCTGAACGAAGCTGTCGATGGTTTCCCAAATCTCACGCTCGGACATCGCGTGGGAACCGTCGCTGTCATGATAGCTTGGCAGGCCCGAGGGCGACCAATGCGCGTGAAATGAGTTGTCCGAATCGCCGTGCGCTCCGACGTGATAGAGCTGCTGGATGGCGATCGCCCCGTGGTCCTTGATCGCGCGCGTGACGTGCTGGAAATGAGGAATGACGCTATCGTCGTCAGGTCGAAAATTGCCGCGTGTCAGGACGGCGGCCTGATGGACGGGCATGGGTTCGACAACAATCATGCCGGCCCCACCGAGCGCTCGCTCGGCATAGTAGGCAACGTGTCGTTCGGTCGGCACGCCATTTTCGGCCATGTTGGCGGTATGAGCCCCGAACACGATCCGGTTTCGGAGCGTGCGACTGCCTAGCTTTGCAGGTGAAAACAGATGCGGAAAGAGTTTTGACATAATATCACACCAGCGGTCGGAGGAAGGCCTCGGGCGGCAGTCAGGTGGCTTGTCCCATAGTCACGGATTTCTGGAGCGCCGCGGCAAGGCCGTCTGCCACGGCAGATTCAAACCCGGCTGCGCGCATGGCCTCGATCGCTGCCGCGGTGGTGCCGCGGTAGTCGAGGAAGGTCTGGACGATATCTTGGGGATTGTCTGGACGAGCCTCGAGGAGTTTTCCGGTTCCAACAAGCACCGCGCTGACGCTCCGCCGGGCAATATCTGGATCCATTCCTCGGCTGACGGCATCGTCCATCATCGCTGCCGCCAAGAGCGCCGGAAACGCCGGGCCGGATCCAGTCAGGCCCGTCAGATAATCGATATCTGCTTCGCTTTTGACTTCATCGGCCGCGCCACAGGCCTCCAGAATCCGGCGAACGACATTGCGGTCATCCGCAGTGACGCTCTGAGAGCTTATCCAGGGAGTATAGGAATTCCGCACCTCTGCCGCTGCATTCGGAAGCGTGCGGATGACGCGGTCGGTTTTAAGACGTCCCGCCAGTTGGTCGAGAGTGATCCCGGCCATAACCGACATGGCGAGCTTGCCGGACGCAGTAATGTCGATGGCAGGCCAATCCTGGGGCCGGACCGAGACGATGATGACATCGGATCGATCCACCAGTTCCTGGTTGTCCCTGGTCCATGTAGCGTTTGGCAGAAAGTCGGGTTGCCCAGTTCTATGAGAGAGCGTGAGGTGCTCTGCGGCGACTATTTGCGCATCAATAATGGCCTCGGCGATAGCGCGTCCAAGCCAGCCACCTCCGCCGATTATTCCGATGCTCAGGGGTTCACCCATTGTCGAAACGCTTCCTCAGCCCGCCGAATGGCCGTGTCTGGCGAAGAACCGGTCGAGTTCGCGCTTCCGCGGGGCCTTACCTGTAAAAATCTCCACGTACCCGGGAATGCGCTTCATGCGGTCCGCGAGATCTTCGCTGGTCTGCATTGAGATGTAGCCGATCTGCACGAGGTAGATGGTGCGCGCTCGAACATCGGCTGAGCCTTCGCCGTAACCAAAGCGGACAAACATCTGGCTCAATGCATCGAGACGCGTCTGGTCGGCTTTCTGCACCTCCGCCAGAATCTCAGGGGATTGAAGCGCCCAGCTTCTGACTGCGAACTCGAACTGGGAATCGAACAAGGATTTGTCGAGCCAGCAGTCGAAAACGTTCAGCATCGCTTCGGCGACCGTCTCGGCGTATGCCTCAGCCTGCTTGACGAGGTTGCCGGTGTTCTTGTCCCGCCAACGGGTCACGAGGGCAGCCATCAGTTCTTCTCTATCCTTGAAGAACCAATAGAAGCTGGTGCGCGACAGGCCCAATTTCTTGGCCAGTGGCGATATTCTCACCGTGTCGACGCCGGATTCAAGAAGCAGGTCGTAGGCGGCTTCAAGCCACCCCTCCGGCGATCCGCGCCATCCGCTATCGTTCGAAATTTGCTCCATGAGTGATCAGCCTAACAAAATATCAAAGTGAAAACCAGCAAAATGTACACCTATGTCGACTATATCGACTCCTCCGAAGTGAAACTTGACATGCATGTACATTTTCGATAGCGTTCGCACTTGCCATCTCAGCCCGGAGTCCGTCTGATGTCGAGCGATCCCCTTCTGCAGCCGTACAAACTCAAGCATTTGACCCTGCGCAATCGCATCATCGTGACCTCCCACGAGCCGGCTTATCCGGAGGACGGGATGCCGAAGGAGCGTTATCTCGCCTATACGGTTGAAAGGGCGAAGGGCGGTGTGGCGATGACGATGACAGCCGGGTCCGCTGCGGTCTCGAAGGACAGCCCCCCGGTTTTCAACAACCTGCTCGCCTACAAGGATGAGATCGTGCCGTGGATCAGGCAGATGACAGATGCGGTGCACGAAGAGGGCGCCGCCATCATGATCCAGCTAACCCATCTTGGACGGCGTACACGCTGGGACAAAGGTGACTGGCTTCCCGTCCTGGCGCCGTCCCATCATCGTGAAGCCTCCCACCGCGCGTTTCCCAAGAAAATTGAAGACTGGGATATCGAGCGCATCATCAAGGACTTTGCGGACGCCGCTGAGCGGATGAAGGCGGGCGGGATGGATGGCGTCGAGCTGGAGGCCTATGGCCACTTGATCGACCAGTTCGTGTCTCCTCTCACGAACGAACTTGACGGCCCTTATGGTGGTTCGCTCGATAACCGCATGCGCTTTTGCATGGACGTCTTCAAGGCGATCCGGTCACGGGTGGGCGACGACTTTATCCTGGGCGTACGATATACTGCGGATGAGCGTCTCCCCGGTGGCACTGGCATGTCGGAGGGCATTGAGATCTCCAAACGCCTCAAGCAAAGCGGACTCATCGACTACCTCAACGTGATCCGCGGGCACATCGATACCGATGCGGGCCTGACGGACGTCATTCCAATTCAGGGAATGGCGAATGCGCCGCATCTTGATTTTGCCGGCGAGATTCGTGCGGCAACCAACTTCCCAACTTTCCACGCAGCGAAAATACCGGATGTGGCGACTGCCCGCCACGCGATTGCGTCGGGTAAGGTGGATATGATCGGCATGACGCGCGCGCACATGACCGACCCTCACATCGTGCGCAAGATCATAGAAAAGCGCGAAGACGAAATCAGGCCGTGCGTGGGCGCGAACTATTGCCTTGACCGTATCTATCAGGGCGGGGCGGCATACTGCATTCATAACGCCGCGACCGGCCGCGAACTGACCATGCCGCACATTGTCGCCAAGGCCGACAGCCGCAAGAAAGTTGTTATCGTCGGTGCAGGTCCGGCTGGCCTCGAGGCCGCCCGCGTGGCGGGTGAGCGGGGACACGAGGTCGTGGTCTTCGAGGCCGCCAGCGACCCTGGCGGGCAGATCCGGCTGACAGCGCTGAGCCCGCGCCGCAAGGAGATGATGAGCATCATCGATTGGCGCATGGCCCAGTGCGAAAAACATGGAGTGACCATCAGGTTCAATGCCTGGGCGGAAGCCGAAACCATCGAGGCGGAAAATCCGGACGTTGTCATCGTCGCAACGGGCGGGGTGGCGCACACCGACGTCCTTTCCAAGGGCAACGAGTTCGTGGTGTCGTCTTGGGACATCATCTCCGGAGACGCAAAGCCGGGAACCAATGTCCTCATCTTCGACGACGCGGGTGACCACGCGGCACTCCAGGCCGCGGAATTCCTCGCCGGCGCCGGAGCGAAGGTTGAAATCATGACACCGGACCGGTCATTCTCACCCGAGGTCATGGCTATGAACCTCGTGCCCTACATGAGGTCTCTTCAAAAACTCGATGTGACCTTCACCGTTACCTATCGGCTCGAGTCAGTTGAAAAGAATGGCAATCAGCTCATTGCAAATGTCGGCAGTGACTACGGCGGCATATCCAAACAGCGCGTCGTGGATCAGGTTGTCATTAACCACGGCACCATTCCGCTGGACGACATCTATTTCGAACTGAAACCGAAATCGACCAATCACGGAGAGATTTCGCAAGATGAGCTCATCGCCGGGCAGCCGCAGTCGGTGGTGCGGAATGCGCAGGGCCAATTCCAACTCTTTCGTATCGGCGACGCCGTTTCAGCTCGCAACACCCACGCCGCGATCTACGATGCACTGCGACTGGCGAAAGATATCTAACATCCGGCAACGGACCATAGCGTCCGCTCACAACAAGGGCTGAAAGATGAACAGAAGTGAGGCCCTGCAATATTTTGTAGACACAGCGTTCGTGGCCTTTGACCAGTTCTCACACGACCTGCGATCGCGCAGATCGATCATCCAGCTCTTCGCCCAATCGGAGGTTCCCGGGCCTGAAAAGACCAGGGCCGGGAGCCGTTTGCCGGTCTGTTCCTATCTCGGCCCGGCGTTGGCGGAAGAGGCGATCCCGCCTACGCTCCGCGACTTGATTGAGCGCTTCAAGGCGATCGAGCCGCTGCTCGAATGGCGGCTGAAATCAAATCCCGCCCCGCCTGCCAGCAGCAATTTCCGCGACGGTCACACCAACGCGATGATCCTTGGCCCGGGCGGCCTCGAGGACAGAAACGATCTGTGGCTCGGCGTCACCTTGATGGCTCCTCACGTCCGGTATCCCGACCACGATCATCCGCCGGAAGAAACCTACCTCGTGCTTTCGCATGGCGAATTCAAGCATGGTGACAAGGATTGGTTTTCGCCCGGCATCGGTGGATCATTCTACAATCCGCCAGGCATCAAACACGCAATGAGATCGCTGGATCGGCCGCTGTTCGCTTTCTGGGCGCTGTTGGTGGATCAGACGCATCACTGAACTTGCCCGAAACCCGGCTACCGGTCGAGGGAAGAGCCAAGACCGCCTTGCGGGTGAAGCGCGTTACTCATCAATAGCTTCATCATCGACGTCGGTTGGCCGCGGACCGTCAAGGCGCTGCCGATTTCGAAGAAGCGCCTTGATCAAAGATCGCGAAATGGTTGCTATATCTCGACTTTCACACGGCCAACCGGATTAGAACAGCAAGCAAGGAAATAGCCGTCGGCAATCTCTTCGTCGGTGATGCCGCCATTGTGGACCATATGAACATCGCCTTCGGTTTTGCGAACCTTGCAGGTCCCGCATATCCCCATACTGCAACCCGATCGGATCACCAGACCCGCAGCCCGTGCCGCAGTCAGGACCGTATCGGTCTCGACGCATTTCGCGGAGACGCCGGATAGGACAAATTCGATCTCGGCCTCGTTGTTCTCGGCGGGAACGAAGTCATCCGGGACCTTCTCGGCCTCAGGAAGCGGCGCGCGGAAGCTTTCCTGATGGTAATGCGCCATGTCGAAACCGAGACCGGCCAGCGCCTCGCGCACGGCTTGCATGAAGGGCTCGGGCCCGCAGCAGAACACCTCGCGATCAAGATAATCCTGCGCCATCAGTCCGAGCATCAACTGGTTGAACATGCCTCTGTAACCGGTCCACGGCCTGTATGGATCGGTCTGTTCAACCACCCATTTCAGGTCGATGCCAGTTACGCGCGACGCCATATGCTCCAGCCGTTCACGGAAGATGATCTCAGAAGGGCGGCGCGCGCAGTGGACAAAGACGATGTCCGGATCAACTCCGGAATCATACAGATGTGTAGTCATGGACATCATCGGTGTGATGCCCGAGCCGGCTGAGATGAAAAGATACTTTTCGGCTGGCTGATGCGCCATGGAGAAGGTGCCCCCCGGACCTATTGCCCGCAGGCGCATGCCCGGACGGAGGCTGTCAAACATCCACTGCGTTCCGACGGAGTCGGCCTGCGCCTTTACGGTAATGGTCAGCGAGGTCGGCCGCGACGGAGATGAGGATATCGTGTAGGCCCGGTAGATTGGACCGCCGGGAGTGGGCAGTTCCAAAGTGAGGAACTGCCCTGGATCAAAATTGAACAGCGATCCGGACGGCGACCGGAAACAAAAGGTGAGGACGTTCGGCGCCTCCGGAAGAAAGGAGGCACATTCGAGTTCTTCCGCGTCGGTCCAGAAGACCAGCCTGGGTTTTGCCACCACGTTCATTGTTTCACTCCGCGGCCAATCGCATCGAGGCCTGAGAGCGCTCAAGCCAGTTCGCATACCAATCGACGAATTGGGTCACACCGCTTTCCTGAACCGGCGAATATGGTCCGGGAACATAGGCAGGAGAGAAGATCCCTTGCTGGTTGGTTTCGACGATCTCACGGTCTTCATCATTGGTAGAAATCCAGACCTCGGTCAGGCGCTTGAGGTCGTAGTCGAGCCCTTCGACGGCATCTTCGTTCACCAGCCAGGTGGTGGTGACCTCGGTTTCCGTGGCGCTGATTGGCGTGACTCGGAAGGTCAAGGAGTGATCCGGCAGGAAGTGGCTCCAGGTCGTTGGATAATGGAACATCAACAGCGAGCCTGCATCGGGCAGAGCCACCCGGCCAAGATTCTTGCGAACGGCAGCCTTGCCGTCGAGCGTGTAGCTCACCGCCTTTTGCTGCAGCGGCATCCGCGCCAGGCGAAATTGGCCGCTGCCGCCAAGCCGGAACTGCGCCGGCGCGCCTGAGGCTTCGCAACGGTCAAAATGCGCCTGGAGGGTCGCCGAGACCGACCCGTCAGCAGAGACACCGGCCACGTCCGGGTCGAGCGAGAAGGAGCGGCAGAGCGACGGGTGGTTGCTGCTGCAGTGGTAGCATTCGCGGTTGTTTTCCCACACAAGCTTCCAGTTGGCCTTTTCGACGATGGTCGACGTATGCGCGACCTTCGCATTGTTGAGGTCATGGACCTCTAGGTAGGGAAGGGCCAGGTCGGCAAACGGTTCGAAGTCTGGGGGCGTAGCGGACAGACAGACGTAGATCAGGCCGGCCAGATTGCGCAGATGGACCGGCTTCAGCCCGTGTTTGGACATGTCGAAGTCGGGCCCCATGTCATTTGCCCAGATGAGCTTGCCGTCAAGCTCATAGGTCCACTGGTGATAGGGGCAGACGAGTTTGGCCACTTGGCCTTCGCGCGCCTTGCAAATCATCGAGCCGCGATGGCGGCAGGAATTGTGGAAGGCGCGGATTTCACCATCGCCGGCGCGCACGATGACCACCTCATAGGCGCCCACGCGCATCGTCACGTAGCTACCAGCCTTCGCAAGCTGGCATGCCGGGGCCGCGTAGAGCCATTCCTGGTAGAAGATGTGCTCGAGATCGAGCTGGTAAATCGTCGGCGACGTGTAAAAGGGCTGCTCAAGGGCATAGCCCGAGACCCGGCGCGCTAGCAACTCTTGGATCGAGGGCGAGGGGGCGTTCATGCGGAATTCCATAGATGGCGTGCACATTTGAGATGAAATTTTCTTGCCTGAACGCCTTTTGCGCAATAGCACTAATTTTCAGAACGATTTAGTTCAGCTAATCTGTTGCACTCAGCGAGCCATCCAAAAAGCGGGTCCGAAGAAGCGTTGATGCCAAGACCGTACGATCTCTCCTCGGTGACGGCTCTCATCTGCTTCGAGGCAGCCGCCCGAAATGCGAGTTTCAAAAACGCCGCCCAGGAATTGAATGTGACGCCCGCCGCGATCAGCCACCAGATCAAGGCGCTTGAGGGTGACTTGGGATGCAACCTGTTCCTGCGCTTGAGCCGCGGCGTCGAATTGACTGAGAAAGGAGCGTTCCTGTTCGTTGCCGTGCAGCGCGGGCTTGAGACGATTTCCGACGCCGTCACTCACATGCGCGATCGCCCGGAAACCGCCGACGTGACCATCCGGACAACGACTGCCGTCAGCTCGCTATGGCTTACACCGAAGATTTCAGCCTTCTGGAAGAGCCATCCCACCATCACCGTCTCGCAGATCGTCAGCGACGTGCCCGCAACAGCGATCCGCTGTGATCTAAGTATTCATTACGGAGATGCGCAGGAAAGTCCCGAGGAGTGTCACAAACTTTTTCAAGATCGCATTGTCGCGCTTGGAACTCCAAAATTCGCCGCCGAGCACGGCATTGGCCGAGTTGAGGATCTGCTCAAGGCGCCTTTGATTCATATGAACAACGAGGAAACCGACTGGACGAACTGGCCGGAGTGGTTTCAAGCGCTTGGACACACCATCCCAAAAGGCCGCAGGTTTTCTGTGAACAACTACATGATTGCCCTCCAGGCCGCTCAGGATGATATCGGGGCGGTCTTGGGGTGGGATGGATTGGTCAAAAGCCTGATGGAACAGGGCCGGCTGGTCACACTTGTACCCGACAACATTCCCTCACCTAGGGCATTTTATCTGAAAATCCATCCCAGGGCAGGTTCGAAAGCGCGGCTTTTTGCGAGCTGGCTCGCCAAAAGCTCTTGAGCAGCTGCTCTCTTGCTCGCTGACTTTTCGGGCGGATTCACATCACCGCGCTCGCTATGGATTCGTGGTATTGAACGGGTTCCCACCACGAAAACCTGGAGATTATCGGATGAGACTGATTGTGCTTGCCGCCGCTCTCTCGATCGCAGCGCCTGCGACCGCCCTGGCCGGGCCGGCCTCCAATGCGGTGAAGTTCTTCTACATGCCCGAGGTCAAGTTCGAGGCCGACGCGAAATACCGCGACCGTTTCACCGAGCCGGTGACAAAGCTGTTCGACCTGAACGACCAGGCGCAGAAGAACAAGCCGGACGAGGTGCCTTGCATCGACTTCGCCCCCGGTCTCGACGCGCAGGATTTTGACGAGAAGACAGTCGCCAAGACGTTGAAGCTGTCTGAAGCAGTGGATGGCGACAGCGCCAACGTGACAGTGACGTTCAACCTTTTCCCGGAAGGCGATGAATCCAAACGCGAAATGGTCTGGTCGCTGAAGAAGGTCGACGGCCAGTGGAAGGTTGCCGACATCACCTCGAAGACCAGCGGCTGGACGCTGAGTGCGCTCGAATGCCTGGCTGGCCAAACTCCGGAGTGACGCCATGGCCCGCGCCCTGGCCCTGGCGACTGCGTGCCTGCTGGCCGCGGGTTTGAGCAGCACCGCTGGCCAGGGCCTGTTCAGCGCGCCGCTCTCAGCAGAAAATGCACGGGCAGCTCCGCTGCGGCCGGGTTCGCCGACGGCGATGGTGAAACCGTTTTACGAGCATGTCGGGCTCGAGCTCGATCCGGCTCAGCGCAGCCATTTCGTCGATCCCGCGAGGTCGGTGCTCGACAAGAGCGATGCGCTGCGGAAATCGGGGCAGGGCGAATGCCTCGATCCCAACATGGCGCTCGACAATGCGGCGTACGACAGGGCCAAGATCGACAACAGCCTGAAGGCTGTTGAAGCGGTCAAAGGCGATGAGGCCAAGGTCGTCGTCGCCTTTATCGTTGCCGGCAATCCGCACCGGCTGGAATGGAAGTTCAAAAAGGTCGACGGCGATCTGGAAGATATCGGACCTTCTGTCGGTGACCGGCGAATGGGCGCTCAGCCAATATCAGTGTGAGTGAGAACGGACCGATGAGTTGATCGCCTGATGACGATTGAAAACCAGAGTTGGCGATCCTGCTGTCCCGCCGGACATCTCGCAGCAGAATTCAGCCGCGTCCGCGATACGGCGCAACACCGGTGTCGGGCAGCCATGCGCCTTCCGGCGGCGCGCCGGTCTGCCAGAATACGTCGATCGGAATGCCGCCGCGCGGATACCAATAGCCGCCAATCCGCAACCACAGTGGTTTGGTCGCAGCGATGATGCGGCGGCCGATCATGATGGTGCACTCTTCATGGAAGGCGCCATGGTTGCGAAACGAGGTCATGAACAGCTTCAGCGACTTCGATTCCACCAGTAGCGTGTCGGGTGCATAGTCGATGACGATGTGGGCGAAGTCCGGCTGGCCGGTGACCGGGCAGAGCGAAGTGAATTCCGCGCAGGTGAAGCGAACGATGGCTGGCGGCCCGTCGCCGCGCGAAAACGGCACGGTCTCCAGGACTGCTGCGTCAGGGTTCTGTGGCGCCTCGACGTTGGTGCCGAGCTGGGTAAGGTTTTTCGTATCGGTCATCGGCGGTTCCTTACTGCATGTCGCCCAAAAGCCTGCCCACGGGTCCGACCCGAGGGTGCGCGGACTTGGGTACGACATGCGCAAAAACAAAAATTTGCCGCTCATTAGCACAATTTGAAACAGGAAGACGAGGACCACCAGCGATCCGCTTCTCCAGCCCTATCAGCTCAAACATTTGACGCTGAAGAACCGGGTCATGTCGACCAGCCACGAGCCGGCCTATTTCCGAGGACGGTATGGATCTGAAGATCACTTCGGATTTGATTTGGTGGCGCGCAGCCGAACCTCCGCACGGAGAGCCACCAGGCACGTCGGTCCGATCTGCGCGCTGCGCACGCCGCCGGCTTTGCAGCCAGACACCGTACGATCTCTTAAACCGCGATAGCGGCTGGCCGCTCAAAACATTCTGGCGGTGGCCATGCAGAGCACGGTGATGACCAGCAGGCCGCCGGCGATGCGTTCGCCCCTTGTCATTTTCGCGCGCAACTGCGTTTCCGTCGCCGAGTCAGTGCCGGCAAGCTGCCTGCTGGCAGAGCCGACGAGCGCGCCCTGGACGCCGGCGGCAATCAAGGCCGTCGCGATACCCAGGGCCAGAACCATTTCCATCGAACCGAAAGAGCCGCTGTGGAAGAAATACCAGAGCAGGGCGCCGGTCAGGAAAACCATGCCAGCCGCGTTCATTTGCGGCCGGAAAAACCGTTCGATCCGAATCTCCGGATCGCGGGCGACAGCGATGGTCGTTCCAGCCCAGAACACACCGGCCAATACGTGAAGGCCGAGGACGATGATGTAGACATACTGCATGACCGCGTTCCTCCTTTCCTACCGCCAACCATAAAGTTAGATATCAAATGATTAGATGTCAATGTAAAGTCAAAGGGCCAGTTCCATCGGCCTTTCCCTTACTCTAGTGTCGGATCATGACGCTTTTTGACCGCCCGCCAGTCGGGATGAATCTCGCCCGCACCGCAAAGCTTGTCGCTCAGGCCTTTGACGCCACGTTGGTCGAGGCGGGCGGCACGCTGCCGGTCTGGGTCACGCTGTTGTCGATCAAGTCGCGCGAACTGGCCAACCAGCGTGAGCTCGCCGGCATGATCGGAATCCAAGGCGCGACGCTGACCCACCATCTGAACGCGATGGAGACGCAAGGTTTGCTGACCCGGCGCCGCGATCCGGAAAACCGCCGCGTCCATCAGGTCGAACTGACCGAAGCGGGAGAGGCCCTGTTCCTGAAATTGCGCACGGCAGCCATTGCCTTCGACAAGCGGCTGCGGACCGGGTTGTCGGACGAAAGGCTGGCGGAGTTCGCGGAAGTCTTGGCGACGCTACGGGCGAATGTCGATTGATCCCAACTGCCGAACGCATTGTTCAGCGAGCCCAAGATGTAGCGGCAGCCAGCTACAGACCGGCCGTAACCCCATCAGGCCGCCATTTCCGAAGCGGCGTGTCAGGTTGGCGCCTTACGCCAGCCTTCCCTGCAGCACCGTCAGCCTGGCTCTCTTCGGCGCCCGCGCGACCAGCCATTCGCGTACCTGGTCCTGCGGCATCGGGAAGGCGATCGAGTAGCCCTGCACCTGGTCGCAGCCGATCGCCATCAGCGAATCGAGTTCAGCCTCGGTTTCGGCGCCCTCGGCGACGATCGAGATGCCGAGGCCGCGGGCGAGTTCGGTGATGGCACGCACGATCTTGGTGTTGTCGCCGTTCTCATTGATGTTCTGGACGAAGCGGCGATCGATCTTCAGCCTGTCGATCTCGTTCGGGTTGACGTGGCTGAGCGACGCGTAGCCGGTGCCGAAATCATCGAGTTCAAGATGGACGCCGGTGGCGCGGATGTGCCGCAGCTTTGCCGCGATGCCGGTCTTCTCGTCGTCGAGAATGACGGATTCGACGATCTCGAGCGACAGTTTTTGTGGCGGCAGCCCAGCCTTTTCCAGCGCACCGAAGAGGAAGGCGTCGAAATCGGCCTCACGCAATTCGGAGCCGGAGACGTTGACGGCGAGCCGTCCGAAGGCAATGCCGGCACGGTTCCACTCCGCCGCCTCGCCGATTGCCTTGGCGATGACGATGCGGCCGATCGCAGGCATGAGTCCGCATTTCTCGGCGATGGGAATGAACTCGCCCGGTGCGATCATGCCGCGCTCGGCATGTCTCCAGCGAACCAGCGCCTCGATCCCGCCGATGGTGCCGTTCGACAACGAAACCTGTGGCTGGAAATAGACCTGGAACGTCTTCTCCGCGATAGCGATCCTGATGTCATGCTCGAGCCGCTTGCGGTAGTCGAGTTCATGCCGCAACGCCTCGGAGAAGAATGAGAGACTGCCGCCACCCTGCTTCTTGGCGGCGTGGAGCGCGAGGTCGGCATGGACGAGCAGATCTTGCGCATTGTCGGCGTCGACCGGATAGACGGCGACGCCGGCGCTGGCGCCCGGAAGGATGGTCGCGCCCCGATAGACGATCGGTTCGTTGATCTGCGACAGGACGCGCCCGGCGACCGTGTTGATGTCCTCGGTGCCGCCGGCACCGTTGAGGATCATCACGAACTCGTCGCTGCCGAGACGCACGCAGAGGTCCGACGCCCGGCAAGAATCACGCATGCGCTGCGCCGTCACCACCAGCACATAGTCGCCGGCGGCGTGGCCAAGCGTGTCGTTGATCTGCTTGAACCGGTCGAGGTCGAGGTGGACCGCCGCAAGCCGCTCTCGCCGGCGCTGCGCGCCCTTGATCAGCGTATCGAAATGGTCGGTCAGGAAGGTGCGGTTGTGCAGGCCGGTAAGGCCGTCATGCACGGCGATGAAGGCCATGGAATTGCGGGTATCGATCAGTTCACGCGTCTTGCGCAGGATGGCGTTCGACATCGGCCTGAAGATGAAAAGTGCCACCAGCACGATGACGCCGAGGGTGGAGTAGAACAGCGTTCGATGGAGATCGAGAAGGCTCTCCGATCGCGCGTCGGCTTGGGCGCTGATGCGCTGGCCGAGTGCCGCATAGCCCGACAGGGCCGCATTGGCGACGGAAGCGTCGAGGTTGACGCGTTCGCCGCCACCCTTGTAGCCGCCATTGTCGGCCATGCCGAGTTGCGATTCAAACGCCGAAACCAGGCGTTCGCCGTTGGCGATAAGCCCGACCGAGAAGTAATCGAGATGAAACGGTTTGGCAAAAAGGACGTTCTCGACTGATTTTGGATCGAGCCTGGCCGGTGACGCCGGGTCGGCGACCACACGCTCGAGCAGAAGGTCGTAGTTCCTCTCGAAGTCGGCCGTGGCCTGTTTGAATGCGGTGACCAGAGCCGGTTGTTGGTTGCGCGTAGCTGCTCCTGCCGCGTTGGCAAGGAAGACAATGCGTTGCGACAGCACCTTTTGCATGCCGACAATATCGAGCAGCGTGTCGTCGTGCCGATGGCCAGCCATCATCTGCTGGAGAAGGATGAAGGAGGCCATCACCATGGCTGCAATGATCAGCAGCGCCAGCCAATAGCCTGCCTTGATCAGCAGTATGAGCTTGCCCGAAATGGTTTGCATCGGTTGCTGCGACATTTTCTGGGGCGGTCCCTCTCGCCGACAGATTGTTGGGTATGAGAACCATTGGCTTGAAAGGTTAACAGCTCCGGAAGCCGACAGAGCAGCAGCGGTGGAAAGCTCGCAAAATGGTTATCGCCTTCTTTCGCGCCGCGGCTGCATTTGAACATCTGCCATTTGGCGGCATTCTGGGGCGGCATTCTGGCCACTGACCGTCGGATCACCGAAGCCGTCGCTTTTGCGGTGGATTTTTCGCCCGCGCGGGGCGACAGTCCATTGAATCTCAACAGGGCCAGATCATGAGCGCGGCATTCCTCTCCCATATCGACAGCGAGCTTCAAGGGCTGAAATCGGCCGGCCTCTACAAATCCGAGCGGGTGATCACCTCGACGCAATCGGCTAAGATCGAGGTGGGCGGCGAGAGGGTGCTGAATTTCTGCGCCAACAATTATCTTGGCCTCGCAGATAGCGCCGACTTGCGCGATGCGGCCAAGCAGGCACTCGACCG
>NZ_JBVVQQ010000031.1:0-62355 GCF_055811135.1 Mesorhizobium sp. WSM4817
GTTCGCCTCAAAGTCATGGTTGCTGGACCTCTGCTACTCGCCGACACTCAACCTGACCACATCTGCTGACACTCGAGAGTGCTCCTCGTCTACACCACCGTCAACCCGGGAGCAGAGGACATGGCGACGGTCGCCGCAGATGCGCAGCGGACGTCAACAATGGGAAGCCTGCTCGGGTGCTGACCGCCACCGCCGGCGTCCGCCGCCGACAAGGGTGAACCCGCCTGGGTCCGCACCGATCGGTACTTCCCGACGGCGAGGTTGACCCGGCACGGGGGCTAGTCGCGTATCCTGATTCCGCTGTCGCTACCCCACGACTTCGCTTAGCGAGGCCGAAGTTGATCTCTGCCATCTACCAGGTCGAAGCATGAACCCCGCATATTTGTGTCGTAAGCTGACGTGCCGCGAATACGGCGTTTTCGGTAGGCGGGCTTTATGGCGGGCGCGCAACCTATGGCGGAGAGGGAGGGATTCGAACCCCCGATGGGCTTGCACCCATGCCGCATTTCGAGTGCGGTGCATTCGACCACTCTGCCACCTCTCCGCGGTCATGGTCCGCCGTTGCCGGCGCGGCGCACTAGATAACGGCTGGACGGACAGGTTACAAGGGCCAATCTGCCTGATATCAGGCTTCTCTCCGGGCCGTATGGCTCGTCCCTCGATACCTCTGCCGCTTGTGCCAACGGCACCGGCTCGCTTTCGGCCGTTTGCCTTGACTCGCGCCGCACCTTCGGCTAGGGACAGCGCGCAATCGGCGTGGAGGGCTCTTCCGCGCCGCTTGCTTTTTGAACCCGCAGACTGACAAAAAGACGGCCGAACCGCTGAAGCGGTTCGTCAAGGCCGACCGAACAGCGAAAGGCAAAAAATGTTCGCAGTCATCAAAACGGGCGGCAAGCAGTATCGCGTCGCCGCCAACGATCTCCTGAAGATCGAAAAAGTCGAAGGCCAGGTTGGCGACATCGTCGAGATCGGCCACGTGCTCGCGCATGGCGAGGGCGAGAATGTCACGTTCGGCGCGCCGTTCGTCGACGGCGCTTTGGTCACCGCCGAAGTCGTCGAGCAGGGCAAGAACCGCACCGTCATCGCTTTCAAGAAGCGCCGCCGGCAGAATTCGCGCCGCAAGATCGGCCATCGCCAGCTGTTGACAACCGTGCGGATTGCCGAGATCCTGCTGGGCGGCGCCAAGCCGACGAAGAAGGCCGCGGCCAAGGCCGAGGCGAAGACCGAGGCGAAGGCCGAGATTGCCGCAAAGGCCGAGATGAAGGCTGAAGCCGCGCCAAAGACCGAGGCAGAGGCTGCGCCGAAGAAGGAAGCCAAGGCAACTGAAACCGCCGCCGCGCCGCTGTTCAAAGCGCCGAAGGGCGAGCCGGACGATCTGACCGTGATCAAGGGCATCGGCCCGGTTGCGGCCGGCCAGTTGAACGAGCAGGGCATCACGACCTTCGCCCAGATCGCCAAGCTGTCGGACAAGGATATCGCCAAGATCGACGAGCATATGCCGTTCAGCGCCGACCAGATCACGGACTGGCGCGAGCAGGCCAAAGATTTGGCGAAGAAGTAAAGCGGGGCGGCGCGATCGTCGCCGGTTCGGACTTGAAACGGAACGCGAACGCGTTCATAAGACCCTTTAAGCGCCTAGCGGCGCATCGGAGTTAGTTAGATGGCACACAAGAAAGCTGGCGGTTCGTCGCGCAATGGTCGCGACTCCCATTCCAAGCGGCTCGGCGTGAAAAAATTCGGCGGCGAAGCCGTGATTCCGGGCAACATCATTATTCGTCAGCGCGGCACGACGTGGCATCCCGGCACCAATGTCGGCATTGGCACGGATCACACGCTGTTTGCGCTCGAAGCTGGCGCAGTCACCTTCAATAAAAAAGCCAATGGCCGAACCTACGTATCGGTGAACCCGATGACCAAGGCCGCGGAGTAGCCGGTTCCGCACGAGAACACCGGCACCCATCTCGGGAACCGGTGTCTGGCCAAGCCAGGAAATGGATCAGGGGAGATGGGTTTCCATCTCCCCTTTTTCTTGCCTGGAGGACTGACATGGTTGCCGAAGCGGATGACACAGACGGTGAAAGTTACGCGATAGATTGTCCGGTCCTGGTGACCGAGCGGCTGGTCCTGCGGGCCCCGCGCGAAAGTGACATCGAGCAACTGGTGGCGCTCGCCGACAATCGCCATGTCGCCGAAATGCTGGCCCGCATGCCGCACCCCTATGGCGAGGCCGAGGCACGCGCCTTCCTCGCGATGACGGCATCGCGCCGGGCCGGCATTGCCTATGCCTTGACCCTGGCCGGCACCGAAACCTTCGTCGGATGCGCCGGCCTCAACACCACCGAACGCGGGCTGGAGCTCGGCTACTGGATCGGCGAGCCATACTGGAAGCGCGGCTATGCGACGGAGGCCGCGCATGCGCTGGTCGACCTCGCCTTCCAGAGGACGTCGATCCAGGTGCTGCATGCCTCGACGCGGGTGATCAATCCGGCCTCGCGCCGGGTCATCCACAAATGCGGCTTCCAATATGCCGGCCAGGGCATGCTGAACTCGATCGTCGCCGGCCAGGTGCCGGTCGAGCGCTACCGTCTCGATCGCAAGACCTGGACGAGCCTGCGCAACTGGGTGCATTTCTGACGGACGCTGGTCAAACCATCTCGACCCAGACCGGCAAGTGGTCCGAACCGACTGCTTGCCGGTCGACCCACAGGCGCTTCAGCGATTTGGCCAGCGAGGCGCTGGTGAAGACATAGTCGATGCGCTTGTGGCGGCTGGCGTCGTCAGGCCGCTTGGGGTCGACCCAGGTGGCGAGATCGGCGCCTGCGGCGGCAAGGCGCAGGGCGGCATCGACGGCAAGATCCGCGGTCACCGCCATGCCGAATTCGTGGTCCAGGCGGCCGGCGAATTCGACATATTCCGGCGATCCGGCCAGCATGTTGAAGTCGCCCATGACGACGAAGCCTTCGGGACAAGGCAGGTCGGGCAGGCCGACCTCGGCGACGCCCGACAGCGCGCCGCCCTCGATCGCATAGTTCAACAAGCGCCGGCGCAGAAACCGGATCTGGCTGGCGCGTTCGACCGGGCTGCGATGGTCGAGATGGGTGGAATAGAAGCGGATGAAACCAATCGGCGTCTCGATCAGCGCCTCCAGCGCGCCGCGCTGGAAATTCATCACTTCGAAACTGCGGCTGCGCGGCAAGAGCAGATTGCGCGACAGATGAATTGGGGTTTTCGACAGCACCATGTTGCCGAGCTGGAAGGTGGTGGTGATGGCGCGGCCGTTTTCCAGGCGCGAGCTGACATTGGCCTCGAAATTACTGCCGTAGACGGCGAAATATTCGGGCAGGGCGTCGCCGAGCTCGGCCACCATGTCGCGGCCGCCATTGTTGGGGTTGTTGCGCGAGACCTCCTGCAGCGCGATCACGTCGGCGCCGCGCACGGCATCGGCGATGCGGCCGACATCGTAGCGGCCGTCAAGACCGACGCCGTAGTGGATGTTGTAGGTTACAAGCTTCATTGCGACTCCGGCGATGTTCAGACTCGGACCATGTTCAGACTCGGGCCATGTTGATAAACAGCCTCGCCCTTCGCCCCGCCTTGGTTTAGAGCAGTGCCAAACGTTAGAGCAATGCCGCAAGGCCGTTAGCAGAAACTCAGCAATACGATGAAATTTCTCGATCAAGCCAAGGTCTATGTCCGCTCCGGCGATGGTGGTGCCGGATCGGTGTCGTTCCGGCGCGAAAAGTTCATCGAATTCGGCGGTCCCGACGGCGGCGACGGCGGCCGCGGCGGCGACGTCTGGGTGGAGGCGGTCGATGGGCTGAACACGCTGATCGATTATCGCTACCAGCAGCATTTCAAGGCCAAGACCGGCACGCACGGCATGGGCCGCAACATGACCGGCGCCAAGGGCGCCGACGTGACGCTGAAAGTGCCGGCGGGAACGCAGGTCTTTGCCGAGGACAACGACACGCTGATCTGCGACCTGACCGTCGTCGGCCAGCGTTTCCTGCTGGCCAAGGGCGGCAATGGCGGCTTCGGCAACCAGCATTTCAAGACCTCGACCAACCAGGCGCCGCGCCGCGCCAATCCGGGCCAGCCGGGCGAAGAGCTCAACATCTGGCTCCGGCTCAAGCTGATCGCCGATGCCGGCCTGGTCGGCCTGCCCAATGCCGGCAAGTCGACTTTCCTCGCCGCCGTCACCGCAGCGAAGCCGAAGATCGCCGATTATCCCTTCACGACGCTGCATCCGGGCCTCGGTGTGGCCCGTATCGACGGGCGCGAGTTCGTCATCGCCGACGTTCCCGGCCTGATCGAAGGCGCGCATGAAGGCGTCGGCATCGGCGACCGATTCCTCGGACATGTCGAACGCACGCGGGTCCTCCTGCACCTCGTCTCGGCGCAGGAAGAAAATCCGGGGAAGGCCTACAAGACCGTGCGCGCCGAACTCGACGCCTATGGCCATGGGCTGGTCGAGAAGGTCGAGATCGTCGCACTTTCCCAGGTCGACACGCTCGATGCCGACGCGCGCAAGAAGAAGGTCGCTTCGCTGAAACGCGCCGCCGGCCGCGCGCCGATGCTTTTGTCCGCCGTCACCGGCGAAGGCGTCGAGGCGGTTCTGCGCGCACTGATGACGGTCGTCGCCGAGGCGCGCGAAGCTGTCGCCGCTCCGGTCGAGACGCGCTGGAGATAGCGATGGCCGCGCAGTCGCTGAAAAAATACCGGCGCATCACCGTCAAGATCGGCTCGGCGCTGCTTGTCGACCGCACGGCGGGGCTGAAGCGCGACTGGCTGGCCTCGCTTGCCGACGACATTTCAGTGCTGGCCGAGAATGGCGCCGAGATCCTCGTCGTGTCGTCCGGCGCCATCGCGCTTGGCCGCACCATTTTGGGCCTCGGCAAGCGGGCGCTGAAGCTCGAGGAAAGCCAGGCGGCGGCGGCCGTCGGGCAGATTGCGCTGGCCGGCGCCTGGTCGGATGCGCTCGGCAAGGGCGGCCTGAAATCGGGCCAGATCCTGCTGACGCTCGGCGACACCGAAGAGCGCCGCCGTTATCTCAATGCGCGCGCGACGATCTCGACGCTGCTCAAGATGAAGGCGGTGCCGGTCATCAACGAGAACGATACGGTGGCGACCTCCGAAATCCGCTATGGCGACAATGACCGGCTGGCGGCGCGGGTGGCGACGATGATGGGCGCGGACCTTTTGGTGCTGCTCTCCGACATTGACGGGCTCTACACGGCGCCGCCGGCGCGCGACCAGCATGCCAGGTTCGTCGCTGTCGTCGACCGCATAACGCCTGACATCGAGGCGATGGCGGGTGCGGCCGCTTCGGAGTTTTCACGCGGCGGCATGCGCACCAAGCTCGACGCCGGCAAGATCGCCACCGCCGCCGGCACTGCCATGATCATCACATCAGGCACGCGGCTGTCGCCGCTGCTGGCGATCGAGCGTGGCGAGCGGGCGACGTTCTTCCGGCCGAGCGCCAATCCGGTCAAGGGCTACAAGACATGGATCGCCGGGCAGCTCGAACCGGCAGGCCGGCTGACAGTCGATGCCGGCGCCATCGGCGCGCTGTTGTCGGGCAAGTCGCTGCTGCCGGCCGGCGTCAAGCTGGTCAGCGGCAATTTCTCGCGCGGCGACACGGTGGCGATCCTGTCGCCCGAAGGCCGCGAGATCGCGCGCGGATTGGTTGCCTACGATGCCGCCGATGCCGTAAGGATCGCTGGCTTGAAAACAGCCGAGATCGAAACGGTGCTCGGCTATGAAGCGCGATCGGCGATGATCCACCGCGACGACCTTGTGGTGAGCCATTCTAGTGACCAAGTACAGGCCGGCGACCAAGTGCAGGCCGCTGACCAAGCGGTTGGTGACGAGGTGAATAGCGGAGGATGAGCCATGCTGAAGCTGCATGAAAAATCCCGGGACGATACGGTGGCGCTGATGGCCGATATCGGCCGCCGCGCCCGCGCTGCCGCCCGACCGCTGGCCGTCGCCACAGCCGAGCGCAAGCACGCCGCGTTGATCGGTATGGCGCAGGCGATCCTTCGCCACGAGCAGGATATTCTCGACGCCAACGCCATCGACATCAAAAATGGCGAGCAGTCGGGGCTTTCGGCTTCTTTCATGGACCGGCTGAAGCTTGATCCCGGCCGCATCCGTGCCATGGCCGACGGCATCAGTGAAATCGCCGGGCTGCGCGATCCGGTCGGCGATGTCATTGCCGCATGGGACCGGCCGAACGGCCTGCATATCGAGCGCGTGCGCACGCCGCTCGGCGTTGTCGGCGTCATCTACGAAAGCCGGCCGAACGTGACCGCCGATGCCGGCGCGCTGTGCCTCAAGGCCGGCAATCCGGTGATCCTGCGCGGCGGCTCGGATTCGCTCAACTCCTCGGCGGCGATCCATGCCTGCCTGGTCGAAGGGCTGAAAGCGGCCAAGCTGCCGCAGGATGCCATCCAGTTGGTGCCGACCGCCGACCGCGCCGCCGTCGGCGAGATGCTGAAAGGACTTTCCGGCAATATCGACGTCATCATTCCGCGCGGCGGCAAGAACCTGGTCGAACGCGTCCAGAACGAGGCGCGGGTGCCGGTCTTCGCGCATCTCGAAGGCATCTGCCATCTCTACATCGACCGCTCGGCCGATCTCGACATGGCGGCCAGGATCGCGGTCAACGCCAAGATGCGGCGCACGGGCGTCTGCGGCGCGGCCGAGACGCTGCTGGTCGACCGCGCTGTTGCCGCCACTCATCTGGTGCCGATCCTCGGGGCGTTGCGCGCGGCAGGGTGCGAAATCCACGCCGACGCCGAGGTGCTGAAAGTGTTTGCCGACGCCCAGCCTGCGACCGACGCCGACTGGGTGAGCGAATATCTCGATGCCATCATCGCAGTAAAACTGGTCGATGGCGTTGCCGGTGCGATCGAGCACATCGAGAATTTCTCCTCGCACCACACCGAGGCGATCGTCGCCGAGAATACGAACGCCGTCGAACGGTTCTTCAACGAGATCGATTCGGCGATCCTTCTGCACAATGCCTCGACGCAATTTGCCGATGGCGGCGAATTCGGCATGGGCGCCGAGATCGGCATCGCCACCGGCAAGATGCATGCGCGCGGGCCGGTCGGTGTCGAGCAACTGACCTCGTTCAAGTACCGCGTGCGCGGGACGGGACAGGTGAGGCCTTGAGCTCATTCGCGGTTAGAGCCTGAGAGGCGTGCGCCCAGCCACCCCCCTCTGTCCTGCCGGACATCTCCCCCTCAAGGGGGGAGATTGGCTGTCGCATGGACTTTCGCCAACCTCCGGCGTCGCAGTAAGGGCGCCAGGGATGAAGCCGCCAATCTCCCCCCTAGAGGGGGAGATGCCAAGTCTTGGCAAACAGGGCAGGGCAGAGGGGGGTGCCTGACACATGCTATCCCCGTCCGAACAACCCGTCCCCTCTCGCTACCTTCATATGCCGCATGCCGAAAAGGGCCTGGCCGTCGGACTGTTCGGCGGCTCGTTCAATCCTGCCCATGCCGGCCATGCGCTGGTCGCCGAGATCGCGCTCAGGCGCCTGGCGCTCGATCAGTTGTGGTGGATGGTGACGCCGGGCAATCCGCTCAAGAGCGCGCGGGAACTGGCGCCGCTGGCCGAGCGGCTACGCCTGTCCGAGCAGATTGCCCGGAACCCGAAGGTCAAGGTCACCGCCTTCGAGGCGAGCCATTATGTCCGCTTCACCGCCGACACGCTGGCCCTGGTCAAGGCGCGCAACCCGGGCGTCGACTTCGTCTGGATCATGGGCGCCGATTCGCTGCGCGATTTTCATCGCTGGCAGCGCTGGCGCCAGATCGTGATGACGTTTCCGATCGCGGTGATCGATCGCCCTGGCGCGACGCTGTCGTTCCTGTCGTCGGTTGTCGCCAAGACCTTCGACTACGCGCGTGTCGACGAGGGCGACGCGCCGCGGCTCGCCCGCATGAAGGCGCCGGCCTGGACCTTCATTCACGGCCCGCGCTCGTCGCTGTCGTCGACCGCGATCCGCAAGATGGCGCAGGGATAGGAGTCTCTTTCTCCTTCTCCCCTTGTGGGAGAAGGTGGCCGAGCGAAGCTCGGTCGGATGAGGGGTGCTGGAAGGATCGCTACCTTGAAGACCTAAGCACTTACGGCGATGTCGCATTTGCGGCTGCCTTTCCTCGGTCCGTGAGCGATCCTGCGCGGGCATGGCGATTCTCGAGCGAAACCAGACCAGACGCGACCCGGCACAGGGCAGCCCGCCGGCCCCGGCGATCGCCATCGCCAGCGTCGTCCTGTCGATGGCGCTGGTAGCGGTCGGCAACGGACTGATGTTCGCCTATATCCCGGTCCGGCTCGGCGCCGAAGGCTTCGATCCGACCTGGGCCGGGCTGATCGTCACCGGCCTCTCGGCCGGCGGCCTGGCAGGCTGCATCCTGACCGGTCCGCTGGTACGACGCGTCGGCCATGCGCGCGCATTCATGGTGCTGTCGGCGTTGATCGTGCTGTCGAACGCCGCCGTCGGGGCCGGACCGCACCCGCTGTCGTGGATCGCGGCACGCGCGCTCTACGGCTTTGCCATATGCGGCCTGTTCATCGTTGCGCAAAGCTGGCTGAACGACGTCATCGCCAACGCCATACGCGGCAGGGTCATGGCCTTCTTCTACGTCGCCTATGTCGCCGGGCTCGGTGTCGGCTACTCCACACTGGCGCTGATCGACATACGGGCTGCGGACGCGCCGCTGGTCGGCATCGCCTTCACCGCGCTGTCGATCCTCCCCGTCGGGTTGACGCGGCTTGCCCAGCCGCCGCCGCCGCAGGCGGCGTCGGTGGCGCTTGGCCGGGCCTGGCGGATTTCGCCGGTCGGCGTCGCCGGCATGCTTGCCGTCGGCGGCCTGTCGATGACGATTTCAGGCTTTGCGCCGATCCATGCCACGGCCAAGGGCTACAGCCAGGCCGATGTGGCACTGCTGCTGTCGGCGATGCCGATCGGCACATTGATCCTGCAGATCCCGCTCGGCTGGATTTCCGACCGCACCGACCGCCGCTTTGTGCTGGTCGCCGCTTCGGCGCTTGCCATGGTGGCGGGCCTGTTCGCGCTGGGCTTCGATGGTGGTGCGCTGGTGGCGCTGGTCGTCATCTATGTGGTCTGGGCCGGCGCGTCGGAATCGATCTATTCGCTGGCCAGCGCACATGCCGCCGACCGCGCCGGCAAGGACGACATGGTGGCGCTGTCCAGTTCACTGCTGTTCGCGTGGTCGCTGTCCGGCTTCATCGTGCCCGGCATCGTGACCGGGCTTTCCGCCGTCTACGGAACCCAGGCCTTCATCCATGTGGCCATCGTCATTGCCACCGTTTTTTGCCTGTTCGTGCTGTGGCGCGTGGTGGCGATGTCGCCTGTTCCCGCCGCCGAGACCGGCAATTTCGCGCCGATGAGCGCGCAAGCGCCGCTGCCGGTGGAGCTGGCCTTCGCCCCTGAGGAACAGCACGGTCGCTCCGACGATTGAGGTCCGTACTCAATCGGGTACAGGTTGAGGCTCTAGAGCGCGTCGCGCCTTGGCTTCTTTTTATGCATGTCGTTATCGCAAAACCGCCGCGCTTGCGCGACATGCATTAGTGCAGATGCCTGAGCTTGTCAGGGTTCCGCACGACATAGATCGCCGCAATCTTGCATCGCACCAAGCGCCTTCATATTGCCGCTGCGCGAGGCGGCATAAAAAGCTTCGGCAAGCTCAAGGCCATGTTGTTTTTCCACCCGGAAGCGAGGGCGCGCCTCGCGCACGTGGCTGCGCGCACGGGCAGCGAGCTGGCGACAAGCCGCGGGGTCGCGCTGGATAGCGGCTGCGACCTCCCCAAACTCCAGCCCGAACACATCGTGCAGCAGAAAAGCCGCGCGCTCGTTCCGGCTATTGCCTTGTGGCCGAGGCTTCCTGCCGCGGTGCTTCCGGTGGTGGCGCGGGTATAGAAATGCCTTCGCTGTCGAAGGCCTGCTTGGCGCGTTTGGTGAGATCGATCTGGGTCGCGAAGAAATCCGCAGCCGAGGTCCAGTAGCGCAAGGTGATGGCGACGTTGCTGTCGCCGACGATCGCCACAAAGGCAATCGGCGCCGGCTCCCGCCTGACGCGTCGCTCGGTGGCGGCGACGCCCAGCATGGTCTTTTGAGCGAGATCGATGTCGTTCCACGAGCCGATGGTCAGGGTGATATCGGCGCGGCGGACGCCGTTGCGTGTAAAATTGCGGACGGGCTGGTTCCACAGCGTCGAATTGGGAGCGAGCACGTAAACGCCTTCGACCGTTCTCAGTGTGGTGGCGAACAGCCCGATTTCCTCGATGGTCCCGGAAATGACCCCGACCTCGACATATTCGCCGATACGGAATGGTCGCAGCGCCAGCAGCATGATGCCGGCGGCAATGTTCTGCAGCGTGCCCTGCAGCGCCAGGCCGATGGCCAGGCCGATGGCGCCAATCGCGGCAATGATCGAGGTCGTCTGGACGCCGAACTGGCCGAGCACCATGACGACGACGAGGATCAGTATGGCGTAGCGGACGATCCGCGAGAAGAAGTGGCGCAGCGTCGTGTCGAAGCCATGGATATGGCCGAGGCCGGCGTAGATCGAGCGCTGGGCAAGGCCGGCGACGATATAGCCGAGAACCAGCAGGATGACGGCGCCAATGGCCGAGAACGAGTACGAGACGATCAGAGCGCTGAGCTGCGCAAGGCCGGACTGCACGGTGAGGAGAGCGTTCTGAGGGTCGACAGGCATGAGGGGGATCCGATTGGTCAATGCGCCGATAACCCTCGCCGGGCGGCAAGAGTTCCGATTTTTCTTCAACAGCGGAACCGGAAGAACGGTTCTTCGTTGGCTACGGTAGGGCTGCCGTCTTGAAACTGCAACGCAACTCTGCCTATCTAAGGGGTGTCACCTGCTTTGAAGGGTGATTTGGTTGTTCTTGCTGCGAAAGGAAATACACTGAGAACAGCACTTTGGAAGAAGGCCGACATCGTGCCTTCGCCGGCCGGGATCAGCGTAAACGACGCCGTGTCTCGCGCCATCAAGACAGTCCTTGCCAGTCTGGAAGACTCCAAGGCCGAAAACATCGTCTCAATCGACATTCAGGGAAAATCGAGCCTCGGTGACTATATGGTCATCGCGTCCGGCCGATCGCACCGTCATGTCTCGGCTGTCGCCGATCATCTCCTCAAGGCGCTCAAGGATGCCGGGCTCGGCACGGCGCGCGTCGAGGGATTGGCCGGCGCCGACTGGGTCCTGATCGATTCGGGCGACATCATCGTCCATGTCTTCCGCCCCGAAGTCCGCGACTTCTACAATCTTGAAAAGATGTGGCAGGCGCCGGACCTCGAGGAAGAGACCCTCCACTGAGCCGTATTGGTTGATGCATGTCGTTCCCAAACCGGTGACCACTTTTGGTGACATGCATTAGCGGCTCTTCGAGGCAGGGATGAAAATCACCGTTCATGCCGTGGGCCGGATGAAAGCCGGCCCCGAGAAGCTGCTCGCCGAGCGGTATTTCGAGCGCTTCGCCAGGAGCGGGCAGGCCGTGGGCCTCGAATTCTCAGGGGTCGTCGAGATCCCGGAGGGCCGCGCCCAGACCGCCAACGAGCGTCGCCGCGAAGAGGGCCAGAAACTGCAGGCGCAGTTGCAGCCTGGTGCCGCGCTGATGCTGCTCGACGAACGCGGCAAGAGTTTTTCTTCCGAGGATTTCGCCGGGCGCATCGGGCTGCTGCGTGATAGCGGCCGCAAGGCGCTGGTCATCGCCATCGGCGGCGCCGACGGTCACGACCAGTCGCTGCGCGACCAGGCCGACCTGATGGTGTCGTTCGGCGCGCCGACATGGCCGCACCAACTGGTCCGTGTCATGTTGGGCGAGCAGCTTTACCGGGCGGCCACAATCCTGTCCGGCCATCCCTATCATCGCTCGTGAGCCGTTGCAGATTCGACCGAAACCGGTGGATTGGCGTGAGCCGCCCGGATTTTCGCCTCAATGCGTCACGACGCTGTTTTCGGTCGGCGGGCTCTCGAACATGGTTGATTGTTCGTTAACGAAGCCACGCATAGAGTCGGGCTTCAATGGCTGAAGGTTGGAAATCGCGAACGGGCTTTTGGCGCGCAGGCTGCGGCTTGGCAGCGGCGGTGCTTATGCTGTCGCTCGGTGCCGCGCGGGCGCAGAGCAGGCTCGACATGGCGCCCGACCCGGACCAGAGCCGCGCCGAATACGAACGGATATCGCAGGAGATCACACTGTCGTCGGAGCGGCTGGCCAAGCTCGCCGCCGACATGGCGACGGTCAAGAAGGACCATGCCTCGATCACCGCGGCGCTGATCCAGTCGGCGATGACCGAGCAGAAACTCGGCCAGGACATCGAGGACATCGGTGCCAAGCTGGAAGGGCTGAAGGGCGACGAGCAGAAAATCCGTGCCTCACTGGCCGCCAGACGCGACGTTCTGGCCGAGGTGCTGGCCGCGCTGCAGCGCATGGGGCTCAATCCGCCGCCGGCCATCCTGGTCAAGCCGGAGGACGCGCTGTCGTCGGTGCGCAGCGCCATTCTGCTCGGCGCCGTAGTGCCGGAACTGCGCCAGCAGACCGAGATATTGCTGGCGGAACTCAAGGAGCAGTCACGGGTGACGGCCTCGATCGAGGCGGAGCGGGCGCGGCTGACGGCGGCAGTCGCCGAGCAGACGGCGGAAAAGAAGCGGCTCGGCATGCTGCTCGAAGCCAAGCAGAAGCTCGAGGCCGAGACGCAAACGGCCCTGGCGGCGGAAAAGCAGCGATCCGCAGCACTGGCGGCCAAGGCCGGCAGCCTGAAGGAACTGATCGCCTCGCTCGAGGCCGACAAGGCCCGCAAGGCTGCGGACGCGGCGAAGGCAGCCGAGCAGAAGGCCGCCGAACAGAAAGCCGCGGAGCAGAAGGCAGCGGGTGCCGACAAGGCCCCGGCACTGGGGGCTCCGGCGCAGACGGCTCCGGCACAGAAGGCCCCGGAACAGACGGAACTGGCGGCCCTGCCGGTGCCGGAAGCCAACCGGCTCACCGCCGCTGCGCCGTTTTCGGCGCTTCAGGGGCAGATCGCGTTGCCGGTCACCGGCAAGATCAAGCGGCGGTTCGGGGCCAGCGACGGTAACGGCGCAGTGATGCTCGGTGACATGGTTGCGACACAATCGGGAGCCATCGTCACCGCGCCGGCGGACGGAAATGTACTTTATGCGGGACCTTTTCGCTCTTATGGTCAACTCTTGATCCTGAACGCAGGTGACGGCTATCATGTCGTTCTCGCGGGGATGAGCAGAATCAGCGTCGCGTCTGGCCAGTCGGTGCTCGCAGGAGAGCCGATCGGCGCGATGGGAGAGGCCCGGGTGGCGAGCACCTCGGCATCGAAGAATGGAAATGCCACGCCGGAACTCTATGTTGAGTTCCGCAAGGATGGAAAACCCGTCGATCCGACCCCATGGTGGGCGGACCGTTTGTCTGGAAGGACGTGAGATGATGCGGAAACTGTCGCTTCTGTTTGCCGGTGCGCTGATGGGCGCATCCGCGATGAGCCTGGTCTATGGCGCGCCCGGCTCGACGGCGAACGCTGCGGGCTCCGAGACCTATAAGCAACTGGCGATCTTCGGTGATATTTTCGAGCGGGTGCGGGCGCAATATGTGACGCCGCCCGACGACAAGTCGCTGGTCGAAAACGCCATCAACGGCATGCTTACCTCGCTCGACCCGCACTCCTCCTATATGAACGCCGAAGAGGCGCAGGACATGCGCGTGCAGACCAAGGGCGAGTTCGGCGGCCTCGGCATCGAGGTCACCATGGAGAACGACCTGGTCAAGGTGATCACGCCGATCGACGATACGCCGGCTGCCAAGGCGGGCGTGCTTGCCGGCGACTATATTGCCAAGATCGACGGCGAGGAGGTTCGCGGCCTGAGCCTCAACGATGCGGTCGAGAAGATGCGCGGGCTGGTCAACACGCCGATCAAGCTCACCATCCTGCGTCAGGGCGCCGACAAGCCGATTGAACTGACGGTGGTGCGCGACATCATCAAGGTCAAGGCGGTCAAGTTCCGGGTCGAGAACGACATCGGCTACATCAAGATCACCTCCTTCACCGAAAAGACCCATGATGATCTCGAGAGCGCCATCGAAACCATCGAGAAGCAGGTGCCGAAGGAAAAGCTCAAGGGCTACGTGCTCGATCTGCGCCTCAATCCGGGCGGGCTGCTCGATCAGGCGGTGAGCGTGTCCGACGCCTTCCTCAACCGTGGCGAGATCGTCTCGACGCGCGGCCGCGATCCGAAGGACGTCACCCGCTTCGACGCGCGGCCGGGCGATGATATCGACGGCAAGCCGCTGGTCGTGCTCGTCAATGGCGGCTCGGCCAGTGCGTCCGAAATCGTCGCCGGCGCGCTGCAGGATTTGCGCCGCGCCACGGTCGTCGGCACGCAGTCGTTCGGCAAGGGTTCGGTGCAGACCATCGTCCCGCTCGGCGAGAACGGCGCGCTGCGCCTGACAACGGCGCTCTATTACACGCCGTCCGGCAAGTCGATCCAGGGCAAGGGCATCACGCCCGACATCAAAGTCGACCAGCCGTTGCCGCCGGACCTGCAGGGCAGGGACCTGACGCGCGGCGAGTCGGACCTGAAGGGCCACATCAAGGGCAGCGAGGAGGGCGATGCCGGTTCAGGCTCGGCAGCCTACGTGCCGCCGGAGCCGAAGGACGATCTGCAGCTCATCTTCGCCCAGCAGTTGCTGCGCGGCGAGAAGACCGATCCGGCGTTCCCGCCGAATCCGGACAAGGCTGTGCTGAACCAGTAGGTGCCGTGCTGAACCAGTAAAAGTCGATCAGCCGGACAACAGGTCTGGCTGCCTGATCGAAGCGATGTAATGCTGCCGGGGCTGCAAGGCCTCGGCAGTTTGATTCGGGGACCGCGGCTGGGGATGCGGCTTGGCTGACATCGGTAGTGACATCGAACGCCCACTCGGGCAGGCCGTCCGGCCGCCGCGCGCGGCCCGCAGGATCAGCGCTGGCGTGGTCGCGGCCACTGTCGTGGCGCTGGCCGTGATCGGCGTCTCCGGGGCGATTGCGCTGCGTGAAAGGCCGTTTCGAAAGCCGGAAGAAGTCGCCGTTTCGACGCCGAAGGCGACAGCCGTGGTCGAACCCGCAGCGCCGGTCACTGAACCGGCGCCGAAGGCCGAAGCAGCGTCCAAGGCGAGCATACCCAAGACGGGCGGGTCCAAGGCAAGCGGATCCAAGACGGGCGGGCCGCAGATCATCCACATGCAGACCGAAGCGGGCGACGGTCCGCCCGGGGCCATCGTCATCCACGACCCTTCGACGACCGGCCAGAACCTGAGGATCGCGCATATTCCCGACAGGGCACTGGTCGAGTCTGGCGAAACCGGTCCATTGCCGGTTCGTGCTGCCGACGGCAGGCGGCCGTTCGATGTCTATGCGCGACCATGGTCCGGCGCGCGCGGTGCGCGCGTGGCGATCGTCATCGGCGGGCTTGCCGTGTCACAGACCGGCACGCAGGCTGCCATCGCCAAGCTGCCGGCCGAAGTGACGCTGGGCTTCGCGCCGCAGGGCAACAGCATCGGCCGCTGGATGCAGGCGGCGCGGCAGAGCGGCCATGAGATCGTCATGCAGGTGCCGCTCGAACCGTTCGATTATCCGAATGTCAATCCCGGCCGCAACACGCTGACGGTCGTGGCGACACCCGACGAGAATTTGGAGAATTTGCGCTGGGCGCTGTCGCGGACGACCAATTACACCGGCGTCATGAACTATATGGGCGCTCGTTTTTCGGCCGATGCGGCGGCGATGGGGCCACTGATGGCCGAGCTTGGCAGGCGCGGCCTGGCCTATGTCGACGACGGTTCGTCGGCACGCAGCCTGGCGCCCGAACTGGCGTTGAAGAACGGTGTGCCGTTCGCCGCCGGCGACACGTCGATCGACGCCGTGCGTGACCGCGGCGCCATATTGAAGAAGCTGGACGAACTGGAAGCAACCGCGCGGGCGAAAGGCTTTGCCGTCGGCATCGGCTCGGCCTTCGACCTGACGGTCGACACCGTGTCGTCCTGGGTGATCGAGGCCAAGAAGCGCGGCATCGAGATCGTGCCGATTTCGGCAGTGGCGGTGGATCCGGAAAAAGGTTGAGCATGGCGAAGAAAAAACCGGTCGACCCCGAGACGCTGCCCTATCGTCGCTGCGTCGGAGCGATGGTCCTCAACGGAGACCGGCTGGTCTGGGTCGGGCATCGCATTGCCGAGCCGGACAGCGAATTCGCCGGCACGACGCAGCTCTGGCAGATGCCGCAGGGCGGCATCGACAAGGGCGAAGAGCCGCTGCAGGCGGCACAGCGGGAACTCTACGAAGAAACCGGCATGCGCAGCGTCTCGTTGCTGGATGAGGCGCCGAACTGGATATTTTACGACCTGCCGGCCCATCTGGTCGGCGTCGCCTTCAAGGGAAAGTATCGTGGCCAGACGCAAAAATGGTTCGCCTTCCGCTTTCACGGCGATTTGAGCGAGATTGAAATCAATCCCCCGCCGGGCGGCCACACCGCCGAGTTCGACAGATGGGCCTGGCGGCCAATGGAGGAATTGCCCGACCTGATCGTTCCGTTCAAGCGTCAGGTCTATGAGGACGTGGTTGCGGCATTCCGGCATCTGGTTGCATAGGCCTGGCGCAAGCCGCGCTCGCGCCGACCACGGTTGCCGCGTCGGCGCGGTGGCCTTATTGATGGCCGATCCGCTGCAGACGGGATTGGCATGAACGGCACTTCCAAAAAATCTCTTTCTGAAAGGGCCGTCAAAGCCGCGCCGATCAGCGAAGCGGCGGCCGGCGCCATATTGACCGTCGATCTCAGCGCCATCCGCGAAAATTACCGGCGGCTCAAGGCGCGGTTGGGCGGTGTCGGCTGCGCCGGTGTCGTCAAGGCCGACGGCTATGGGCTCGGCGGGCCGCAGGTGGCCGCGGCGCTGGCGGCCGAAGGCTGCGCCGTTTTTTTTGTCGCGCATCTGGCCGAGGGTGCCTTGCTGCGCCAGGCGCTCGGCGCACGGGCGGCGATCTATGTGCTGAACGGCATTCAGCCGGGCGCCGAAAGCGAAGCCGTCGCAGCGGAGCTGGGCGTGGTCATCAACAGCGCCGGCCAGCTCGCCGCCTGGCGCGCGGCGGCGCAGCGGGCCGGCCACAAGCTCAAGGCTGCAATCCAGGTCGACAGCGGCATGTCGCGGCTCGGCATGGCGGCAGCCGAGGTGGAGGCCGTCGCTGCCGACCCGCAGGCTTTCGATGGTATCGACGTCACCATCGTGATGAGCCATCTCGCTCGCGCCGACGAGCCCGAACATCCGGCCAACGAGCAGCAGCGGCTGGAATTCGAGCGGTTGCGCAAGGTGCTGCCAAAGGCGCCGGCCTCGCTCGCCAATTCCTCCGGCATCTTTCTTGGGCAGTCCTTTCACTACGACCTCGCCCGGTCCGGTGCGGCGCTCTACGGCATCAATCCGACGCCAGCGGTGGAAAATCCGATGCTGCCAGTGGTGCGGCTTCAAGCAAAAATCATCCAGACGCGCAGCCTCGAGAGGGGAGCCGGCGTCGGCTATGGCCATATTTTTCACGTCACCGATTCGCTGATCGCCGCAACGATCTCGCTTGGCTATGCCGATGGCTGGCATCGACGTGCGACCTCGGCCGCCTGGTTCGAAAATGTGCGCTTGCCGTTCCTGGGCCGTGTGTCGATGGATTCGATCGTCCTCGACATTTCGGCCCTGCCGCCCGGCAGGCTGAAGGCGGGCGACCTCGTCGAACTGATTGGCCCGTCGCAGACGGTCGACCAGGCGGCCGGCCATGCTGGCACCATCGGCTATGAAATCCTGACCAGCCTCGGACACCGCTTTCACCGGCGCTATGTGAATGGATAGCGCGCGGGCTTTTTTTAGGCATGTCGTCGTCCCAAAACCTTCTGCGTAGGGGCGACATGCTTGGGCACTTGGCGGACGCGGTAAAATCCGGCAGACAGAAAGCCACGATGCCGCCCGCTGACAAGACATCGTTCTGGAGAGCTATGCGATGAAGATCTTCGTGCTGGGCGGCGGCGTCATCGGGGTCACCACTGCTTATTACCTGGCCGAGGCCGGTCATGAAGTGACGGTGATCGACCGCCAGAAGGGCCCGGCGCTGGAAACCAGCTTTGCCAATGCCGGCGAGATCTCGCCAGGCTACGCCTCGCCCTGGGCCGGTCCCGGCGTCCCGCTGAAGGCGATCAAATGGCTGCTGATGAAGCATGGTCCTCTGGTGGTGCGGCCGACTCTCGATCCACATATGTGGATTTGGCTGGTCAGGATGCTGCGCAACTGCACCGCCGAGCGCTATGCGGTCAACAAGGCGCGCATGGTGCCTTTGGCCGAATACAGCCGCGACACGCTGAAAGCGCTGCGCGAGGCGACCGGCATCGCCTATGACGAGCGGAGCAAGGGAACGCTGCAGCTTTTTCGCACGCAACAGCAGCTCGATGGCACAGCCGGCGATGTCGAGGTGCTGAAGACATATGGCGTTCCCTACGAGATCCTCGGTCCCGACGGCTGCATCGCGGCCGAGCCGGGCTTGGCAGGGATCCGTGAAAAGTTCGTCGGCGGCCTGCGGCTGCCGGGCGACGAGACCGGTGACTGCAAGATGTTCACTGACCGTGTGGCAGAGCTCTGCGCAGCGCGCGGCGTCACCTTTGAATACGACACGTCGATCAGGCGCATCGTGCGCAAGCGCAACCAGATCGCCAACATCAATACGAGCAAGGGATGGAAGGCCGCCGACGCCTATGTGATGGCGATGGGCAGCTATTCGGCAAAGTTCATGCGCTATCTGAAACGACCTATCCCGGTCTATCCGGTCAAGGGTTATTCGATCACCGTGCCGATCAAGGATGCTGCCGCAGCACCGGTCTCGACGGTGATGGACGAGACTTACAAGGTGGCGATCACCAGGCTCGGCGATCGCATCCGCGTCGGTGGCACCGCGGAGATTTCCGGCTTCGACCTGACGCTGCATGAATCGCGGCGGCGCACGCTCGAACATTCGCTCGGCGACCTTTTTCCAGGCAGCGGTGACATGCGGTCGGCGACCTTCTGGTGCGGGTTGCGGCCGATGACGCCGGACGGGCCGCCGCTGATCGGCCGCACCGAGTTTTCCAACCTCTATCTCAACACCGGCCACGGCACGCTCGGCTGGACCATGGCCTGCGGCTCGGCCAAGGTCCTGGCCGACATCATTTCCAGCCGGGTGCCGGACATCGATGTCCGCGATCTCGGACCGGAGCGATACCAGCGGTAGGATCGGAAGGATTCTTCACGCATTTGAGCGGAGGAACTTGCCGCGTGACTCGGCATCAGTCTCCAGCACACCTCGCCGCGTCAGAGAAAATATCGTCAGACGAACAGGCTCCGCTCCCGTTCCACCGCCCTGGTGATGAAGCTCGCGACGATCTGGACGCGGCGCAGCGGCCTGACCGATTCGTGATAGACCAGCCAGTAGGCGCGGCGAATGGGCGCGACGATGTCGACGGCCACCAGTTCCGGCATCGAGTAGGCGACAAAAGTGTGCAGGATGCCTATGCCGGCGCCGGAGCGCACCGCTTCGGCTTGGCCGAGCGCCGAGGAGATGGCGAAGCTCGTGCGCCAGTCGGCACTGAACTCGGCCGCATAGTCGAGCGAGGGGCTGACGATGAGGTCCGGCACATAGCCGATCAGCGTGTGTCGGCCAAGCTCGGCCGGCGTCTGCGGCAGGCCATGCGCGTCGGCATAGGCTCGGGACGCGAACAGGCCGAGCGTGTAATCGACCAGCTTTCCCGCCACCAGCCTGCCTTCGGTCGGTCGCTCCACGGTGATGGCGATGTCGGCCTCGCGCCTGGACAATGAGAAGGAACGCGGCACCGGCACCAACTGGATGGTGAGCTCGCGGTGAAGCGCCGTCAGTGCGCCGAGTCGTTTGGCCAGGAAGGCAACGCCGAAACCATCAGGCGCGCCGATGCGCACGGTGCCGGAGACGTCGTCGCCTTCGCCCGCCACGGTCGCGCGCGCGGCGATCATGTCGCCTTCCATGCGCTCGGCGATGTCGAGGAAACGCTCGCCCGCCGGCGTCAACTCGCTGCCGGTGGTCAGCCGGCGAAAGAGTTTTGTGCGCAGCGCATCCTCGAGCGCGGCGACGCGGCGCGAGACAGTGGCGTGGTTCAGCTCCAGCCGCTTGGCCGCGCCAAGTATCTGGCCGGCACGCGCCACCGCAAGAAAGATGCGGACGTCATCCCAGTTCATGAGGAGGGTCCGGATGACAATCGTCGACGTTGCGTTCCGTGGCACCCCCCTCTGTCCTGCCCTCCTTGCCAAAACTTGGCATCTCCCCCTCAAGGGGGGAGATTGGCAGCTCCGCTGACAGCTCTTCCTTAACAGCGTCGATGTTTGGCGAAGGCAAAGATGACAGCGCAATCTCCCCCCTAGAGGGGGAGATGTCCGGTAGGACAGAGGGGGGCGCGAAGGAACTCAACCTGTCATTCCCTGAGGTGGCACTATCATTTTGCGGGAATTGATGCTCCTCAGTCAAGCGCACTCTATTTGCCGCACAACGGTTGCGTTTCCGCTCACGTTGCCATCGGCGGCGCAAAGGCGGACAATGCCGCATCACAAATACAGGGAGAGAAAACCATGATCGACTACGGTCATTTCATCGGCGGCAAGCGTGTCGCCGGGACCAGCGGCCGCAAGCAGGACCTCATGCAGCCGATGGACGGCACGGTGCGCGGCACCGTGGCGCTGGCTTCGCAGGCGGAGCTGCGCGCAGCCGTGGAGAACGCCAAGGCGGCGCAGCCCGGCTGGGCGGCGACCAATCCGCAGCGGCGCGTGCGCGTCCTGATGAAATTCCTCGAATTGGTCGCCCGGGAATATGATGCGCTGGCCGACATTCTGGCGCGCGAGCACGGCAAGACCATCGCTGACGCCAAGGGCGACATCCAGCGCGGCCTGGAAGTGGTCGAGGTCTGCATCGGCGCGCCGCACATGATGAAGGGCGAGTTCACCGACGGCGCCGGCCCCGGCATCGACGTCTATTCGATGCGCCAGCCGCTCGGCGTCGTTGCCGGCATCACGCCGTTCAATTTTCCGGCGATGATCCCGTTGTGGAAGATCGCGCCGGCTATCGCTTGCGGCAACGCCTTCATCCTGAAGCCTTCGGAGCGCGACCCGGGCGTGCCGATGCGCATCGCCGAACTGTTCATCGAGGCCGGCCTGCCAGCGGGCATTCTCAACGTCGTCAACGGCGACAAGGAGGCGGTCGACGCCATCCTCGACGATCCCGATATCAAGGCCATCGGCTTCGTCGGCTCGACGCCGATCGCCCAGTACATCTATTCGCGCGGCTGCGCGGCCGGCAAGCGCGTGCAGTGCTTCGGCGGCGCCAAGAACCACATGATCATCATGCCCGACGCCGACATGGACCAGACCGTCGACGCGCTGATCGGCGCCGGGTACGGCTCTGCCGGCGAGCGCTGCATGGCGATCTCGGTGGCTGTCCCGGTCGGCAACGATACCGCCAATCGGCTGATGGAAAAGCTGGTGCCGCGCGTCGAAAGCCTGAAGGTCGGCCCATCGACGGATTCGTCCGCCGATTTCGGCCCGCTGGTGACGGCGCAGGCGCTGGAGCGGGTCAAGGGCTATGTCGATACCGGCGTCAGGGAAGGCGCCAGTCTGGTCGTCGACGGGCGCGGCTTTTCCATGCAGGGCTATGAGAACGGCTACTATATGGGCGGCTGCCTGTTCGACAACGTGACCGCCGATATGCGCATCTACAAGGAAGAGATTTTTGGGCCGGTGCTCTCGGTAGTGCGTGCGCCGACCTACGAGAACGCGATCAAGCTCGCCAACGATCACGAAATGGGCAACGGCGTCGCCATCTTCACCCGCGACGGCGATGCCGCCCGCGATTTCGCCTCGAGGGTCCAGGTCGGCATGGTCGGTATCAACGTGCCGATCCCGGTGCCGATCGCCTACTATACGTTCGGCGGCTGGAAAGCGTCTTCCTTCGGCGACCTCAACCAGCACGGACCGGACGCATTCCGGTTCTACACCAAGACCAAGACGGTGACCTCGCGCTGGCCGTCCGGCGTGAAGGACGGCGCCGAATTCGTCATCCCGACGATGAATTAGCCGGACGGTTGCTTGTCTGCGCGTCCTCGCCTTCGGCTGCGGGCGCGCGGGCAGGCGTGAAGGACGGCGCCGAATTCGTCATCCCGACGATGAATTAGCCAGTCGACAAAAGCTCCAGATTTTATGATTGAAGACGAAAAAGGCCCGGCCAGAAACCGGGCCTTTTTGCTGACCTGTCGCGGCCGCGTGTATGCCTGAACGCTAATGTGATGGAACCAGGCGGACAGCAGAAGCCTTAACTTGCAATCCTGCCGCAAAGGAGACGCGGCAGATCGACCAACGGCGCTGGCGACAGCTTCGGGGGCTACGGCCGGCACAAGGAGGTGTGAGATGACACGTCTCATGGTGTCGATACTTGGCGCGGCGGCTGCCGCGTTTTCCGCGGCCCCGGCACCAGCGGCCGAACAATGCGCGCCACGAGCCGACATGATCAAGGCGCTCGGCGAGAAGTTCCGGGAAAATCCAACCGCGCTCGGCGTCGTCAATCCGAATGTGATTGTTGAAGTCTTCGTTTCCGACCAAGGCACCTGGACCATCCTCGCCAGCGACACACGCGGTCAAAGCTGCGTGGTTTCGGTGGGTGAAGGCTGGGAGAGCGCGGTGAAGACAGCGGCGCTGCCAGGGACCTGAGCCGCCTAGCGGGTGGCAGCCGCCTTAGCATAGCCGCGCGCGCGCAGGCCTCGGTTCTCGGCGACGACCATGAAACGGATCCACAGGCGCCCCCAGCGGGCGCCTGCTTGCGCTTTTTTGTTGCCGACACCATATATGGAACATAGTGGGAACATTTTGAATCGTCCCCGCTGATGACAGACCGGAACACGGAAAGGAACGACGCGATGATGATGACGTCGGGACCGGCCTGGATCGTTCCGGCAAAATGAGGGCTCTTCCTTTGCCGGACGTGATGGCAAAGGAGATGCCCTATGGCGCGCAAATCGCTGTTGGTTGGGTTGAAAACCCTCATTCTTGCTGGCGCATTGGCGGTGGGTACGAACGCCGCAAGCGCCCAATATCAATACTGCGTTGAACATCGCGATCTCGTCGCCCACCTGAGCGAGCAGTTCCAGGAAAAACAGTTTGCTTTCGGGCTGATCGGTCAGATGGCGATTATAGAAGTCTATGTCGCCGACAGCGGAAGCTGGACGATCATCGTCACCGACGTCGCCGGCAGAAGCTGCATCGTCGCGGCCGGCGAACATTGGGAAAACGTGGTGATCCCGACCGATCAGGACGCATGACGAATTGAGCGATGCTCAGCGCCTGTGGGCGGAACTCAAAGAGCCTGCCGAAGCTTGCTGCCGATCTCTATCGCGTAGCGGCCGCCGCGGCATGACCGCGCAGCAGCGCCATCAGGCGCTTGGCATCCTTGGCGGCGGCGTCTTCATCGCCGTCGAGGATCGAGCGGATCAGCGCGACATGGTGCTCGGCCGATTCGGCAAGCCCGGTATCGGCCTTGTAGCGGAACCAGAAGCGGCGGCTGTGGGTCTGCAACGGGGCCGCCAGCCGCGCGGCGAAGGGATTGTTCGCCGCCAGCGCCAGCGCCTCGTCGAGCGCCTTGTCGGCCTGAATGAAGGCCAGCACATTGCCCGATATCACCGCCCTCTGCATGGCCAGTGCCGCGTCGTGAAACAAGTCGGCGGCCTCGCGGGTGACGAAGCGGGCGGCCGAGCGGGCAAGAACCACCTCGACGCCACGCCGCGCATCGAGAACGCGCAACCAGTCGCCGGGATGCAGCGGGGCAATGGCGATGCCGGCACGCGGCCGGACATCCAGCAGTCCCTCCCATGCCAGCCGCTGGATCGCCTCGCGCACCGGCGTGCGGCCGAGCCCCAGCCTGTCGATCAGCGCGCCTTCGGTGATGAAGCTTGCAGGCACCAGTTCGAGCGTCACGATCATGTGCTCGAGCACGCGGTAGGCTTTCGCCGCCACTGGCTCGAACGCCGGGCTTGTTTCATTGAATATCAAAGGCGGGCTCCTGATATATTTTTGGTATATCATAGCAAAATCCGTGTTGACAGTCCGTTTTCTAATAAATATACGACTGATATATCAGATGGAGCGACCGCTATGTGGACCGGAGTTTTCCCCGCCGTCACGACCAAATTCACTGAGGACGACAGCCTCGACCACGCCGAGATGGAGCGCTGCTTTGCGCTGCAGATGGAGGCTGGCTGCGACGGCATCATCGTCTGCGGCTCGCTCGGCGAGGGGCCGATGCTCTCGCATGACGAGAAGATCGACGTGCTGAAGACCGCGCAGAAGATCGCCGGCAACAAGCCGGTTCTGCTGACTGTCAACGAAGCCGGCACCCGCGAGGCGGTGGCGATCGCGCGCCGCGCCGCCAGAGAGGGCGCAAACGGGCTGATGGTGGTGCCGAGCCCGATCTACCACACCAATGCGGAGGAGACGGTCGCCGCGCTGCGCGCCGTCGCCGAGGCCGGCGACCTGCCGGTGATGATCTATTCCAACCGGCTTGCCTATCGCGTCGACGTCACCGTCGATCAGATGGAGGAACTGGCGAAGGACAAGCGCTTCGTCGCCATCAAGGAATCCTCCGACGACATCCGCCGTTCGACCGAAATCATCAACCGCTTCGGCGACCGCTACGATTTGTTCACCGGCGTCGACAATCTGGCGTTCGAGGCGCTGTCGGTCGGCGCCATCGGCTGGGTGGCGGGGCTGGTCACCGCGTTCCCGCGCGAGACGGTCGCGATCTACCAATTGATGAAGCAGGGCCGCCGCGAGGAGGCGCTGACAATCTACCGCTGGTTCCGGCCGCTGCTCGACCTCGACGTGTCGACCTATCTGGTGCAGAACATCAAGCTCGCCGAAGTCCTGGCGATCAACACCAACGACCGCGTGCGCATGCCGCGCCAGCCGCTGTCGGGCGAGCGCCGCAAGATGGTCGAGAAGATCGTCCGGGATGCGCTGGCGGCGCGGCCGGAGCTGCCGAGGTTTTGAGGCAGGCTCTCTTCTCCCCGTTTACGGGGAGAAGATGGCGGCAGCCAGATGAGGGGCAGGTGCAAGGAATTTCCAAGTCGGCAAAAGCGGGGCGCCGCCCCTCATCCGCCCTTCGGGCACCTTCTTCCCGTGAACGGGGAGAAGGTGAGGACATCGCCATTATCGGCGCCGGCATCATCGGCATCTGTGTCGCCGCCTATCTGGCCGAGGCGGGGCGAAACGTCACGATCTTCGATCGGACGGGGATCTGCGAGGAAACGAGTTCCGGCAATGCCGCCGCCCTGGCCTTTTCCGATGTGCTGCCGCTGGCCCACAAGGGCATGATCAGGCACTTGCCGAAATGGCTTGCCGATCCGCTCGGCCCGCTCAGCATCCCGCCGGCCTATCTGCCGAAGCTGCTGCCCTGGCTTATCCGCTTCTGGCGCGCCGGACGAAGCGACCGCTCCGCGGGCAGCCTCGCGGCGCAGGCCGGGATGATGCGGCTCGCCGAGGCCGAATGGGCCGGGCTGATGGCGCGCTCGGGCACCGGAAATATGCTGCGCGAGGACGGCTCGCTCGAACTTTACGAGAGCGAGGCCGAGTTCAAGGCGTCGCTGCCCGGCTGGGCGGCGAGGCAACGGTTCGGCATCGGCTTCAGCCATGTCGAGGGCGATGCGCTCGCCGCCTTGCAGCCGGGCCTGTCGCCGCGTTTCGTCAAGGGCACTTTCGTGCCGGGATGGAAGACCGTTACGGATCCGAAATTATTGGGCAAAGCGATCTGGGCCTATGCCGAGACCAAGGGCGCGCGTTTCGAAAAGGCTCGGATCGACCACGTCGGGGCGGGACAGGACGGCGCGACATTGACGCTGGCCGACGGCACGGTACGGCAGGCAAAACGCCTCGTCATCGCCGCCGGCGCCTGGTCGCATCTCCTGGCGAAACATATCGGCGACCGCATCCCGCTCGAAACCGAGCGCGGCTACAACACGACGCTGCCGAAGACCGCATTCGACGTGAAGCGGCAACTTATTTTCTCCGGCCACGGCTTCGTCGTCACGCCGCTTAAAACCGGCGTGCGCGTCGGCGGCGCGGTCGAGCTCGGCGGCATCGAGCGGCCGCCCAACTACGCCCGCTCGAAAGCGCTGCTCGACAAGGCGCAGAAATTCCTGCCGGGGCTTGACCCGGCCGGCGGCCGCGAATGGATGGGATTCCGGCCGTCGCTGCCGGATTCGCTGCCGGTGATCGGTGGCGCCAGGCAGGCCGGCACGATAGTCTATGCCTTCGGCCACGGCCATCTCGGCCTCACCCAGGCGGCTGCCACCGGACGCCTGGTTCGCGATCTCATTCTCGGCCAAAATCCGGTGTTTGATCTGTCTCCGTTTTCTCCGAACCGCTTCTGACGGGATCTAGAAATGGCGCGCCACTCCTTCTTCTGCATCGACGGTCACACTTGCGGCAATCCGGTGCGGCTGGTCGCCGGCGGCGGACCGCTGCTCAACGGCGCGACGATGATGGAGCGGCGCGCGCATTTCCTGGCCGAGTATGACTGGATCCGCACCGGGCTGATGTTCGAGCCGCGCGGCCATGATTTGATGTCCGGCTCGATCCTCTATCCGCCGACGCGGCCCGATTGCGACATCGCCATCCTGTTCATCGAAACCTCGGGTTGCCTGCCAATGTGCGGTCACGGCACCATTGGCACGGTGACGATGGCAATCGAGCACGGGCTGGTCAAGCCGAAGACACCGGGCTTGCTCAGGCTGGACACGCCGGCCGGCCTGGTCACCGCCGAGTACAGGCAGGTCGGCGACTATGTCGAGGAGGTGCGCATCACCAACGTGCCGTCCTTCCTCCATGCCGAGGGTCTGACTGTCGAATGCCCACAGCTCGGCGAGATCAGCGTCGATGTCGCCTATGGCGGCAATTTCTACGCCATCGTCGAGCCTCAGAAGACCTATCGCGACATGGCCGACCACTCTGCCGGCGACCTCATCGCCTGGAGCCCGGTGGTGCGGCAGCGGCTCAACGAAAAATACGCCTTCGTGCATCCCGAGAATCCCGGCATCGAACGGCTGTCGCACATACTGTGGACGGGCGCGCCGACCGACAGCCAGGCTGATGCGCGCAACGCCGTCTTCTACGGCGACAAGGCGATCGACCGCTCGCCTTGCGGCACCGGCACCTCGGCGCGGATGGCGCAGCTTCACGCCAAGGGCAAGCTTGGGACCGGCGACGAATTCGTCCACGAATCGATCATCGGTTCGCTGTTCAAGGGCAGGGTCGAGAAGGAAGTCACGGTGGCGGGCAAGCCGGCGATCATACCCTCGATCGGCGGCTGGGCGCGCATGACCGGATTGAACACGATCTTCATCGACGATCGCGATCCGTTCGCGCACGGATTCGTCGTCAAATAAAGAGAGAATCCTGACGCAGGGGAATCGAACAGAATGCAAGGATCGATTGCCCAGACGGCGCAACGATCCCGCTCATCAACTTATTTTTTCGGCGATTCCTTCGAAGCATCGTGCATTTTGACGACGAATCGCCAAAGACATTGCGTTAGGCCAATGATAGGGTCGGTGATAGTCCAGAGGCCGGGAAGGGAAAAACGGGCAATCCGATTGCGTGCTTCAAAATCACGCATGCCGATTAAAGAATGACGTTGCAATCCGGGCTCGAAACTTTACGACTAGGGGAAATACGAAAAGGAATGCGTCTGCATGGGCGACATTCCAGGGGAGCCACGACAGCATGCAGTATTTTGTCCAGCAGCTTATCAATGGGCTGACGCTGGGATCGATCTATGGACTGATCGCGATCGGCTACACGATGGTCTACGGTATCATCGGCATGATCAATTTCGCCCATGGCGACATCTTCATGGTCGGCGCCTTCGCCGCCCTCATCGTTTTCCTCATCCTCGGCGCGATGTTCTATTCGGTGCCGGTGGTGATCGCGCTGCTGGTCATGATGATCGTCGCGATGCTGCTGACCAGCCTGTACAACTGGACGATCGAAAAGGTCGCCTACCGGCCGTTGCGCGGGTCGTTCCGGCTGGCGCCGCTGATCACCGCGATCGGCATGTCGATCGCGCTGTCGAACTTCGTCCAGGTGACGCAGGGGCCGCGCAACAAGCCGATCCCGCCGATGGTGTCCAAGGTCTATAATATCGAGGGCGTCAGCGTGTCGCTGAAGCAAATCGTCATCGTCATCGTCACCGCGCTGCTGTTGGCGCTGTTCTGGTACCTGGTCAACAAGACCTCGCTGGGTCGAGCCCAAAGGGCTTGCGAGCAGGACCGCAAGATGGCGGCGTTGCTCGGCATCGACGTCGACCGCACCATCTCGATCACCTTCGTCATGGGTGCGGCCCTCGCCGCCGTCGCCGGCACGCTGTTCCTGATGTATTATGGCGTTATCGCCTTCTCCGACGGTTTCACGCCGGGCGTGAAGGCGTTCACCGCGGCCGTGCTCGGCGGCATCGGCTCGTTGCCCGGCGCCGTGCTCGGCGGGCTCATGATCGGCTTCATCGAAAGCATGTGGTCGGCTTATTTCTCGATCGACTACAAGGACGTCGCGGCCTTTTCCATCCTGGCGATCGTGCTGATCTTCCTGCCTTCCGGCATTCTCGGCCGGCCAGAAGTCGAAAAGGTCTGAGTTCATGGCGGTCACCACGTCTCCGGAGCGCGACATCGTCGCCACTCCCATGCAGCGCGCTACCCGCGAAGCGCTTTATGCCGGCGCCATCGCGCTCGGCCTGTTCGTGCTGTTCATCGGCCTGAGGACCGATCAGAACATCTCCAACGAGCTGATCCTTGTACAGCGCTGGTGGCTTCTTGCAGTCGTGGTCGTGCTGACCATGGCCGGCCGTTTTCTCTATGTCGCCTACGGACAGCCTTTCCTGGCAAATCAGAAGATCGTCGACGTCGCCACCGGCCTGCTGCCGCAGAGCATGGCGGCGCGGTTCTTCCGCCTGCCATATTTCATCGCTGCCATCGTCACAGTGGCCGTGCTGGTTTTCCTTGCCGGCTCCCTTGACGGATTGCTGGGGCCCGGCCTGGCCGGTTATGCACGGTTCCTGAGAGCGCTGGCGACCATCTACGCCCTCGCCTCGGTGATGTTTTATTTCCGAACCTTCATTCATGCCCATTTCTCGGCGTTGGGCATAACCGCACTGGCGCTCTACCCGATCATCGTTGTGCTGGTGCTTGCTGTGTATGGAGGATCGGTGGCCGCCGGGTTCCAGGGTTCTCTGAAATGGGTCGACAATTACGGCATTCAGATCCTGATCTATGTCATGCTGGCCTGGGGGCTGAACATCGTCGTTGGCCTCGCCGGCCTGCTCGACCTTGGTTATGTCGCCTTCTATGCAGTCGGCGCCTATGCCTATGCGCTGCTCGGCACGCAATACGGCCTGTCGTTCTGGATCCTGCTGCCTGCCGCCGGCGCCATGGCCGCCTTCTGGGGGGTGCTGCTCGGCTTTCCGGTGCTGCGCCTGCGCGGCGACTACCTGGCGATCGTGACGCTGGCCTTCGGCGAGATCATTCGTCTCGTGCTGATCAATTGGCGTGAGGTTACCAACGGCTCGGCCGGTATCTCCGGCATTCCCAAGGTCACGTTTTTCGGACTGATGTCGTTCAACGTCTCGGATCCGAACTATATCGCCAAGGTCTTGGACATCGCCACGTCGAGCGCCTATTACAAAATCTTCCTCTACTACCTGATCCTCGGGCTCTGCCTGCTCACCGCCTTCGTCACCATAAGGCTCAGGCGCATGCCCGTCGGCCGCGCCTGGGAAGCGCTGCGCGAGGACGAGATCGCCTGCCGCTCGCTCGGCATCAACACCACCACCACCAAGCTCACCGCCTTTGCCACCGGCGCCATGTTCGGCGGCTTCGCCGGCTCGTTCTTCGCCGCGCGGCAAGGTTTCGTCAGCCCCGAATCCTTCATCTTCCTGGAATCGGCCATCATCCTCGCCATCGTCGTGCTCGGCGGGATGGGTTCGCTGGTCGGCATCGCCGTCGCCGCCATGGTGATGATCGGTGGCACCGAGGTGCTGCGCGAACTCGATTTCCTGAAGCAGGTCTTCGGTCCCGACTTCACGCCGGAACTCTACCGCATGCTGCTGTTCGGCATGGCCATGGTCATCGTCATGCTGTGGAAGCCGCGCGGCTTCGTCGGCAGTCGTGAACCGACAGCCTTTCTCAAGGAGAGCAGGGCTGTATCCGGCTCCTTCACCAAGGAGGGCCACGGCTGATGAGCGATGCGAACCCATCCGTGAACGATGCCATCCTGCAGGTCGAACATCTGTCGATGAAGTTCGGCGGTCTGGTCGCCATCGGCGACCTGTCCTTCCAGGCCAGGCGCGGCGAGATCACCGCGCTGATCGGGCCGAACGGCGCCGGCAAGACAACCGTGTTCAACTGCATAACCGGCTTCTACAAGCCGTCTGAGGGCATGCTCACGCTCAACCGGCGCGACGGCTCGAGCTATCTGCTCGAACGGCTGCCGAACCATGAGATTCCGGCGCGAGCCAAGGTGGCGCGCACCTTCCAGAACATCCGCCTGTTTTCCGGCATGACGCTGCTGGAGAACCTGCTGGTGGCGCAGCACAACAAGCTGATGAAGGCGTCCGGCTACACTGTCCTCGGCCTGTTTGGCTTCAGCGGCTACCGGACGGCGTCGGCCGAGTCGATCGATCTCGCCAGGCACTGGCTGGAAAAGGCCGACCTCGTCGATCGAGCCGACGATCCGGCCGGCGACTTGCCCTACGGCGCGCAGCGGCGCCTGGAGATCGCGCGGGCGATGTGCACGGGTCCGGAACTGCTCTGCCTCGACGAACCGGCGGCAGGGCTCAATCCGAAGGAATCAATGGCGCTCAACGCGCTCCTTATGGACATCAAGGACAACACCGGCACCTCGATCCTGCTGATCGAGCACGACATGGCGGTGGTCATGCAGATTTCCGACCATGTCGTGGTGCTCGAATACGGGCGCAAGATCTCGGACGGCAGTCCGCATGCGGTGCGCACCGACCCGCGTGTCATCGCCGCCTATCTCGGCGTTGAAGACGAGGACGTCGAGACGGTGCTGATCGAGGTCGGCGACGAAGACGTCATCGAGCAACTCGACACCGGCCCGGATTCGACGCACGGTCCGGGCTCGTCGTCCTCGTATTTCGCCGGACCGGTGACCGACACGGTCGGACACAGTGAGGGCGAACGCGTCACGGTGTCGAAGCGCGCGTCGAAAGCCGGGCAGGTCGATGCAAGGTCGGGCGCGGCGGCAAGGCCCGCATCGCCGGCCGAAGCCGACGCGAAATCCTCCGCGGCAAAGCCGGACGCCAAGGCTCCGGCAAAGCCCAAGACACCGGGCGACTCCAACCGGGGCGGAGGGAATGAATGATGGCCGGCACAACGCTGCTCGACATCAAGGGTGTCCAGACCTATTACGGCAACATCAGGGCGCTGAACGGCGTCGATGTCACCGTCAAGCAGGGCGAGATCGTGGCGCTGATCGGCGCCAATGGCGCCGGAAAGTCGACGCTGATGATGACCATTTTTGGTGCACCACGGGCGCGGGCGGGCACTATCACCTTCGCCGGCACCGACATCACCCAGTTGCCGACCCATGAGATCGCGCGCATGCGCATCGCCCAGTCGCCGGAGGGCCGGCGCATCTTTCCGCGCATGACGGTGATGGAAAACCTGCAGATGGGCGCCAGCCTCGACGACCTCAAGCACTACGACGAGGACGTCGAGAAGGTGTTCTCGCTGTTTCCACGCCTGAAGGAACGCATTGCCCAGCGTGGCGGCACGCTGTCGGGCGGCGAGCAGCAGATGCTTTCGATCGGACGTGCGCTGATGGCGCGGCCGAAACTGCTCTTGCTCGACGAGCCGTCGCTGGGCCTGGCGCCGCTGATCGTCAAGCAGATCTTCGACGCCATCCGCGAGTTGAACCGCACGCAGGGGCTGACCGTGTTCCTGGTCGAGCAGAACGCCTTCGGCGCGCTGAAGCTCGCCACGCGCGGCTATGTCATGGTCAACGGCAACGTGACGATGAGTGGCACCGGCAAGGAACTGCTCGCCGATCCGGACGTGCGCGCCGCCTATCTCGAAGGCGGCCATCACTGAGTTCAGGAGTCTTCATCATGCAGGGCATTCTCTATGAGGAACCCTCGGTCTGGCAGTTCTTCTTCGTCACCTGCCTGCTTGGCGGCTGGGCGGCGTGGATGACGGGCAAGGCCTGCGCCCAGACATGGCGCAGCGTCGTCCAATTGTTCGCCTATTTGCTCGGCCTCGGTATAGCCGTAAGGTTCATCCATCACGCGCTGTTCGGCGGCACGATGTTTTCGCTGCACTACTACATCGTCGACACCATCGTCCTGATGATATTGGGCTTCATCGGCTATCAATACACGCGCACCAACCAGATGGTGACACAGTATAGCTGGCTCTACGAAAGAGCATCGCTTTTGAGTTGGAAACCAAAAGGTTGACGTTCATCATTAACGCCTTTTCGCGGATGAATCGGCGTGACAAGTGCCTGAAAATCGGCAAAGTACGCTTTCTGCGAGTAAAGGTGGGCATCGCATGAAAGCATCATCCACGCCCACTCTGTAAATGGGAGCGTTTTACATGAGAAAATCACTTTTGTCCGCCGTCGCCCTGACCGCGCTCGTCGCGTTCAGCGGAAGCGCGTGGGCTGACGTCCTGATCGGAGTTGCCGGTCCGATCACCGGCCCGAATGCCGCATTCGGCGCGCAGCTGCAGAAGGGCGCCGAACAGGCTGTCGCCGACATCAATGCGGCCGGCGGCATCAATGGCGAGCAGGTCAAGCTCACGGTCGGCGACGACGTCTCCGATCCGAAGCAGGGGATTTCGGTCGCCAACAAGTTCGTCGGCGACGGCGTCAAGTTCGTGGTCGGCCACTTCAACTCGGGCGTTTCGATCCCGGCATCGGAAGTCTACGCGGAGAACGGCATCCTCGAGATCACGCCGGCCGCGACCAACCCGCAGTTCACCGAGCGCGGCCTGTGGAACACGTTCCGTACCTGCGGACGCGACGACCAGCAGGGCAGCATCGCCGGCGCCTATCTCGCGGAGAACTTCAAGGATGCCAAGATCGCGGTCGTCCACGACAAGACGACCTATGGTCAGGGCCTTGCCGACGAGACCAAGAAGGCGATGAACGCTGCCGGCGTGACGGAAGTCATGTATGAAGGCGTAAATATCGGCGACAAGGACTTCTCGGCGTTGATCGCCAAGATGAAACAAGCCGGCGTTTCCATCATCTATTGGGGTGGTCTGCACACCGAAGCCGGACTGATCATCCGCCAGGTGGCTGACCAGGGCCTCGAGGCCACGCTGGTTTCCGGCGACGGCATCGTGTCGAACGAACTGGCGTCAATCGCCGGTGACGCGGTTGCGGGCACGCTGAACACGTTCGGCCCGGATCCGCGTCTGATCCCGGCGAACAAGGAACTGGTCGAGAAGTTCCGCGCGCAGGGCTTCGAGCCGGAGGCCTACACGCTTTATTCCTACGCCGCCATGCAGGCGATCGTGGGAGCCGCCACAGCCGCCAAGTCGAACGATCCGATGGAAGTTGCCAAGGCTCTCAAGGCCAACGGCCCGTTCAAGACCGTGCTGGGCGATCTTTCCTACGACGAGAAGGGCGATCCGACGCTGCCTGGCTACGTCATGTACGAATGGAAGAAGGGCGACGACGGCAAATACACCTACGTCCAGAAGATGTAAGCCTGTCGACGACGACGACAATTCCGGAATGCCCGGCGCCTCGCGCCGGGCATTTTTCGTGTGTGCCGTTTTACCTTTCGTCGGAGCACCCTTTGCGCATTCGAGGGAACGCGCGGCGCTCTACCCAATGAGTGGATTTAAATCGGTTTAATCGTCGCCGCCCGATTTTGTTTGCGCTGCAGCATTTTCGCGTTAATCATGGCGCAGTCCCCCTTCCGTCAGTGTCCGGAGCCTTGTCCTTGGCAATCACGAAGATCCTTGTCGCCAACCGGTCCGAAATCGCCATCCGCGTCTTCCGCGCGGCCAACGAACTCGGCCTCAAAACCGTGGCGATCTGGGCCGAGGAGGACAAGTACTCGCTGCACCGCTTCAAGGCGGATGAAAGCTATCAGGTCGGGCGCGGGCCGCATCTGACCAGGGATATGGGGCCGATCGAAAGCTATCTGTCGATCGAGGAAGTGATCCGCGTCGCCAGGCTTTCCGGCGCCGATGCCATCCATCCGGGCTATGGGCTGTTGTCGGAAAGCCCTGAATTCGCCGAAGCCTGTGTCAAGGCCGGCATTATTTTCATTGGACCCAAGCCGGATACGATGCGCAGGCTCGGCAACAAGGTCGCCGCACGCAACCTGGCGATCGAGGTCGGCGTGCCGGTAATTCCCGCCACCGATCCCTTGCCGGACGACATCGAGACGGTGAAGGCGCTCGCCAGGACGATCGGCTATCCGGTGATGCTGAAGGCGTCGTGGGGCGGCGGCGGCCGCGGCATGCGCGCCATCCGCTCGGAAGCCGATCTCGCCCGCGAGGTGACGGAGGGCAAGCGCGAAGCGAAAGCTGCCTTCGGCAAGGACGAGGTCTATCTCGAAAAGCTGATCGAGCGCGCCCGCCATGTCGAGGTGCAGGTGCTGGGCGACACACACGGCAACGCCGTGCACCTGTTCGAGCGCGATTGCTCGATCCAGCGCCGCAACCAGAAGGTGGTCGAGCGCGCGCCGGCGCCCTATCTCGAAATGTCGCAGCGCGAAGAGCTTTGCGGCTACGCGCTCAAGATCGCGCGCGAGACGAGCTATATCGGCGCCGGCACGGTCGAATTCCTGCAGGATGCCGACAGTGGCAAATTCTACTTCATCGAGGTGAATCCGCGCATCCAGGTCGAGCACACGGTCACCGAACAGGTGACCGGCATCGACATCGTCAAGGCGCAGATCCACATCCTCGATGGCTTTGCCATCGGCACGCCGGAATCGGGCGTGCCGGCGCAGAAGGATATCAGGCTCAACGGCCACGCGCTGCAGTGCCGCATCACCACGGAAGATCCCGAACATAATTTCATCCCCGACTATGGCCGCATCACCGCCTATCGCGGCGCCACCGGTTTCGGCATCCGCCTCGATGGCGGCACCGCTTATTCGGGCGCGGTCATCACCCGCTTCTACGATCCGCTGCTGGAGAAGGTGACGGCCTGGGCGCCGACGCCGGCCGAGACCATCGCCCGCATGAACCGGGCGCTGCGCGAGTTCCGTATTCGTGGGGTGGCGACCAACCTCACCTTCCTCGAGGCGATCATCAATCACCCAAGTTTCGCCGAAAATTCCTATACGACTAAGTTCATCGATACGACACCGGAACTGTTCGCGAGCGTGAAGCGGCAGGATCGCGCGACCAAGCTGCTCAACTACCTGGCCGATGTCAGCGTCAACGGCCATCCCGAAACCCGTGGCCGGCCGCAGCCTAAGGCCGATGCGGCGGCACCCATGGTGCCCTACCTCAACGGCAATGTGCCCGATGGCAGCAAGCAGAAGCTCGACGAGCTTGGGCCGGAGAAATTCGCGGCCTGGATGCGCGCACGCAAAGAAGTGCTGGTCACCGACACGACGATGCGCGACGGACACCAATCCCTGCTGGCGACGCGCGTGCGCACCTATGACATCGCCGGCATTGCCGGCACCTATGCACGCGCATTGCCGCAGCTTTTGTCGCTCGAATGCTGGGGCGGGGCGACCTTCGACGTCGCCATGCGCTTTCTCACCGAAGACCCGTGGGAGCGGCTGTCGCTGGTGCGCGAGGCAGCGCCCAATCTGTTGCTGCAGATGCTTTTGCGCGGCGCCAACGGCGTCGGCTACACCAATTATCCGGACAATGTCGTCCAGCATTTCGTCAAACAGGCAGCAAGCGGCGGCGTCGACCTGTTCCGCGTCTTCGACTGTTTGAACTGGGTCGACAACATGCGCGTCGCCATGGACGCGGTCGGCGCCGAAGGCAAGCTGATCGAAGCAGCGATCTGCTACACCGGCGACATACTCGACCCGGCCCGAGCCAAGTACGACCTCAAATACTACGTCGCGCTGGCCAGGGAGTTGCAGACGGCCGGCGCCCATATCGTCGCGGTCAAGGACATGGCCGGGCTCTTGAAGCCGAATGCCGCCCGCGCACTGTTCAAGGCGCTGCGCGAGGCGACCGACCTGCCGATCCACTTTCACACGCACGACACGTCAGGCCTGTCGGCGGCGACGGTGCTGGCGGCGGTGGACAGCGGTGTCGACGCCATCGATGCGGCGATGGATGCCCTGTCCGGCAACACCTCGCAGCCTTGCCTGGGCTCGGTCGTTGAGGCGCTGAAGGGCACCGAGCGGGATCCGGGCCTCGACCCGCAATGGATCAGGAACATCTCGTTCTACTGGGAGGCGGTGCGCAACCAGTATGCTGCCTTCGAAAGCGACCTGAAGGGGCCGGCCTCGGAAGTCTACCTGCACGAAATGCCGGGTGGGCAGTTCACCAACCTCAAGGAGCAGGCGCGCTCGCTCGGGCTGGAGACGCGCTGGCACGAAGTGGCGCAGACCTATCACGACGTCAATCTGATGTTCGGTGACATCGTCAAGGTGACGCCGTCGTCCAAGGTCGTCGGCGACATGGCGCTGATGATGGTGAGCCAGGACCTGACGGTTGCCGATGTCGAAAATCCGGCCAGGGATATCGCCTTCCCCGACTCAGTCGTGTCGATGCTGCGCGGCGACCTCGGCCAGTCGCCCGGCGGCTGGCCGGAGGCACTACAGAAGAAGGTGCTGAAAGGCGACAAACCGATCACCGTGCGGCCCGGTTCGCTGCTGAAAGCAGCCAATCTCAAGGCCAACCGCAAGGAGATCGAGGACAAGCTCGAGCGCAAGCTCAGCGAGTTCGAATTCGCCTCGTGGCTGATGTACCCGAAGGTCTTCTCCGACTTTACCGCAGCGCAGGAAACTTATGGGCCGGTCAGCGTGCTGCCGACGCCGACCTATTTCTACGGCATGAAGCCGGAGGACGAGATCTTTGTCGACATCGAGAAGGGCAAGACGCTGGTGGTGCGCTGCCTGGCCATAGGCGATGTCGACGAGAAGGGCATGGTCACCGTGTTCTTCGAGCTCAACGGCCAGCCGCGCCGGGTCAAAGTGCCGGATCGGGCGCATGGCGCTTCCGCCGCCAAGGCGCGGCGCAAGGCTGAGCCGGGCAACGAGGCGCATGTCGGCGCACCGATGCCGGGCGTCGTCTCGGCGCTCGCGGTTGCCGCCGGCCAGGCGGTCAAGGCCGGCGACGTGCTTTTGTCCATCGAGGCGATGAAGATGGAGACGGCATTGCATGCCGAGCGCGACGGCACAATCGCCGAAGTGCTGGTCAAGGCCGGCGATCAGATCGACGCCAAGGATTTGCTGATCGCCTTCGGATAAGGTGCGTTGATATTCAGGTGATGCCGGCCTGCAAACGCCAGCTTCCTGCGCTTGCTTTCAGCGCCGCGCGCCCCCGGGCGCGCAAAGGACGCTGTAGTATTTGATTTGCGCATGATCCTTTCCGCAACTCGATTCCGATTTCGGGGATCATGCGCGGGCTCACGTACTTTAAGTACGCTCCGCTCCGGTTCTCGGAAGCCGGCGTTCTCGACTCGGCCTGACCTGAATCTCAACACACCTTAGGTCCTGTCCACCCTTCATGCCGCATCGATAACAGCTTGACCGGTCGCCTCCGGTCGGGCATCGAACCGCTGCAAATTCGCCGCGACGGTTCGTGAGTCGCGGCATGGAAAACGACGCGGAGAAAAAATGGCCGACGACATCACCGAGACCAGCCAGACTGTTGCCGCCGGCCAGCTGCGAGCCTTCATCGAGCGCATCGAGCGGCTCGAGGAAGAGAAGAAGACGATCGCCGACGACATCAAGGAAGTGTTCGCCGAGGCCAAGGGCACCGGCTTCGACACCAAGGCGATGCGGTCGATCATCCGGCTGCGCAAGAAGGACCAGGCTGAGCGGCAAGAGGAGGAAACCATCCTCGATCTCTACAAAGCCGCACTCGGCATGGTGTAAGGCTGGTAACAGCCCTGGGCGCCGGTTGCGCCCGCAACGGGTCGAACCATGAGCGAATTCGACTATGGCGGCCGCCGCGCCTCTGAGTTCCGCCAACGCGGCTTCTGGACGCTGTTCGCGGAACGGCATCCGGAAGAAAGGCCTCTGATGGCGCGGCGCGGACCCTGGTTCTGGCAGCGCGGGCTGCCCGACTTCGCATTGGTCCTTTCCATGTATGTCGCGCCGGCGCAGAACCATGTCGGCGTCTTCTTCGGCCGCAACGAGAAGTTCGGTGCCACGCAAGCCTGGTCGCGGTTGAAGCCGTTCCAGCCGGCGATCGAAGACAGGTTGAAGCTCAGGCCGGAACAGAGCTGCGAGGGCCTCGGCATCAATTCGCTGTGGCGCGTGAACTGTTTTGCCGAGGACAATTGGCCGGCCATGGCCGACTGGCTGGTGACGGAAGCATCGCGCTTCGAGCGCGCTGTTTCCGAGGTGCTGGGCGGGGGTGGCGAAGCCGGACCGTGAATTCGCGTCGCAGTGGCTTTAGTTAGTTCGGCTTCGCCGTGTCGCGGCCAATCCGATCGAGATGCTGTTGCAGCGCCAGATGGTCGAGCGCATCCATCCGCAGATTGGTGAACAGCGAGATGCGGTTGTTGAGCATGCGATAGGCATCGGCAAAGGCAAGATGCAGTTCTGCTTCGGTGCCGTCTGCCTTGCCTGGGTCCGGTATCGACCAGAGCGCGGTCATCGGATGACCCGGCCAGATCGGACAGGATTCATTCGCGGTGCTGTCGCAAAGCGTGAAGATGAAATTCATTTCCGGCGCGTCGGGCTCGGCAAACTCGTCCCAGCCTTTCGAACGGGCGAAGTTCGTATCGTAGCCGAGGCTTTCGAGCAGCTGCAGTGCGTAGGGATTGACCTCGCCCTTCGGTTGCGAACCGGCGGAAAACGCCTTGAACCTGCCGCCACCGATCCGGCTGAGAATGGCTTCCGCCATGATCGATCGCGCCGAATTGGCGTTGCAAAGAAACAGCACGTTGTAGACATTATCGCTCATCTCAAGACCTCCCTTGGCAGGCGACTGGATGATGGGGGCGGCAGAGTCCGGCAAGGTGTCTTTGCCGAGACGCCGACAAGGGCGACGTAGAAAGGTTTCACGACCGTTTGATGACAATTTGTCAAATCATACGCTTGCGTGCCGATGATCGATTTGCGTTGACAGGCTTGCTGCTTTGGAAATCTCTGCGGCTGTCGAATGAGAGAAAGCCGTATCGATGAGTGCGCCGGAGACTTTCGAAGGCGAAGACGGCAAGGCAGGCCGTGCGGCGGGTTTCTTCCGCTCGCGCTGGCAAGGCACGGCCCCGCTAGACCGGCTGTTCTGGCGCGATCTTGTCCTTGTCGGCACGGCGATCAACATCGCCGTGTCGGTGCTGGCGCTGATCCTGCTCGGGCTGAAGCTGCCGCTCGCTCTCGTTCTAGCGGTGCATTTCGCGCCGGTGCCGTACAATTTCTTTCTGACTTTTGCGGTGTGGCGGACCGCCGAGAAAACCGGTGGCGTCAAGGCTTCGCTGATGACGCTGGGGGCTGTGCTGTGGCTGATACTGGTGGTGGTGATCTGACGGACAGTGCTGCCGGCAAAGGCCGGCGGAAGCCGTCCTTTGACAACGTCTGGATTCCAGTCAAGCAGCCGGCTCGAATTTCAGCGCGACGCCGTTGATGCAATAGCGCAGGCCAGTCGGCGGCGGGCCGTCCTCGAAGACGTGGCCGAGATGGCTGCCGCAGCGGGCGCAGTGGCATTCAGTGCGGACCATGCCGTAGCTGCGGTCGACGGTCGTCTCGACCGAACCGGGCACCGGATCGTTGAAGCTTGGCCAGCCGGTGCCGCTCTCGAACTTCAGCTTGGATTCGAACAAGGGCTGGTCGCAGCCGACGCAGGAAAAAGTGCCGGCGCGCTTCTCGTGGAGCAGCGCGCAACTGCCCGGCCGCTCGGTGCCGTGATTGCGCATCACCGCGTATTGCTCCGGCGTCAGCCGCGCGCGCCATTCGGCATCTGTTCGGGTAACAGGGTAGGTGTGACTATCCATCTTTGCCTCTTAGCTCATGCTGCTATTGGGCTGCTTTCCCAAGTTCGCCTAAAATAGGCATTTGTTACGGCGTTTGCCCGATTTCCAATCCTGCCGCGAAGAATTCCTCAGGCGATCGCTGCCAAATACCGCGCAACAGATCTTGCAAATGCCGTCTTTGCATCGCCGATGACGTTCTGGTTCCACCATGCGCCATAGATATGGTCGAACGCGAAAGGCTCCAGTGCCGACGCGATGCGGAGTACCTTCGGCGCATTGAGCGGGATGTAGTTCGGGTAGCTGTACATGAAGCTGACATGGCGGCGGGTTGGCGTCACCTGCAAGATGTCGCCGGCCAGGATGGCGTCGTCGCCGTCGCGCTTCCAGTGCAGCACCTGGCCACCGGCAAAGTGACCGCCGCAACGGATAAGTGTCAGCGAGGGGTTCAGGGCGCGCGTCTCGCCCTGCCAACTGACAACAGCCGGATGCGGCCGCATGATCCACTTGCGGTCATCGGCATGCAGATAGATCGGCACGCCGCCAAACGCCTCGCTCCACTCGACCATCGCCGAATAATAATGGCAGTGCGAAATGGCGATCGCGGCCAGGCCGCCTCGTCGGTTAATTTCGGCCACCGCCTCGTCGCTGACCATCGAGATGCAGTCCCACAGCACATTGCCGTGCGGCGACTGTGCCAGCAGCGCCCGCTGACCGATGGCGAAGCGCGGCTCGATGCCGAAGGCGAGCACGCCGGCGTCGTCCTTCATCACGATCCGATGCCCGGCGGCGAGCTCTTGCGGCGTGATCCAGGCCTGGCCCTCCCAGCGCACATATTGCCGCTCGTCCTCGCAGATCGGGCAATGTTGCGGCGGCGTCGCTGCCGCCGCGAACTGGACGCCACATTGCAGGCAGAGGAAACAGGTCGGACGTCCTGTTTTGCGTAAATCCATTCAGTGCTTCCTTGAAAGCTGCTTCGTCGCGGCCTCGAGTCCGGCGAGCGTCAGCGGAAACATGCGGCCGCCGAAGATGTCACGGATCATGGCGATCGAATGGGTAAAACCCCAGTGCTTTTCGCTTTCGGGGTTGAGCCATACCGCGTTCGGCCATTGCTGCAGCAGACGGCTGAGCCAGACGACGCCGGCCTCCGGATTCCAGTGCTCGACCGAGCCGCCGGGATGCGCGATCTCATAGGGGCTCATCGAGGCATCGCCGACGACGATCATCTTGTAGTCCGGACCGTATTTGTGGAGGAGATCGAAGGTCGGAATCACCTCCGCATGGCGGCGGCGATTGTCCTTCCACACACCTTCGTAGAGGCAGTTGTGGAAGTAAAAATATTCGAGCTGGCGGAATTCGGCGCGGGCGGCCGAAAACAGCTCCTCGACGCTTCTGATGTGATCGTCCATCGAGCCGCCGACATCGAAGAACATCAGCAGCTTCACGGCGTTGCGCCGCTCGGGCCGTGTCTGCACGTCGAGATAGCCGTGCTCGGCCGTGGCGTGGATGGTGCCGGGCAGGTCGAACTCTTCCTCGGCGCCTTCGCGCACCCAGCGACGCAAGCGCTTCAGCGCGATCTTGATGTTGCGGGTGCCGAGCTCGACGGCATCGTCGAAATTCCTGAACTCACGCTTGTCCCAGACTTTCACCGCACGGTGGTTGCGGCTCTCATGCTGGCCGATGCGAACGCCTTCGGGATTGTAGCCATAGGCGCCGAAGGGTGAGGTGCCGCCGGTGCCGATCCATTTCGACCCGCCCTGGTGGCGGCCCTTCTGTTCCTCCAGCCGCTTTTTAAGCGTTTCCATCAGCTTTTCGAAACCGCCCAGCGCCTCGACCAGCTTTTTCTCCTCATCGGTCAGGTGCTTTTCGGCAAGCCGCCGCAGCCATTCCTCCGGAATGTTCTCGACGTCGACCGGGTTTTCGCCAGCCAGCGCTTCGACACCCCTAAAGATGTGCGAAAAGACCTGGTCAAAACGGTCGATGTGGCGCTCGTCCTTCACCAGTGCCGAGCGGGCGAGATAGTAAAAACCCTCGACGTCATAGTCGACCAGCCCCGCCTCCAGCCCTTCCAGCAGCGACAGATATTCCCGGAGCGAGACGGGAACCCGCGCAGCCTTCAGTTCGAGGAAGAAGGGGATGAACATCGTCCGACTTCTATCTGTGCCCTTCGATCTTCTCGCGAGCGGCGCTGGCGATGAAGGCGGAACGCGTGAGGCCGCGTCGGCTCGCTTCGGCATCGATTGCCGCCAAGAGACCTGCGTCGAGCGACAGATTGGCTCGGACAGGCCGTCCGGAATCGATCAGCACGGGGATCATCACGGCAGATTCTCCGGCGGCGCTATCGATTTCGCCCAGTCGGAGCAGATCTGCCACCGTGCGCGCGTCGGGCAAGGGCAAGTGCTTCGCCATTCGTGCCTCGGCCCATTCGCGAACGGCGGAGGTCGCATCGGCTATCGCCTCCTCGGGACTTGCGCCACCGCCATGAGATCCGGGAAGATCGGGCACCCGCACTCCCCAGACATCATCTGCGCCGCCAAGAATTCCGACATAGTGCGTCATCATTCCTCCTTAAATCCATCCGGCAAGCCGGGCGATCGACCGTTCATCACATCAAATCATACTCGATGAAGCCGGTCCGCCGTGCCACGTGGTCGTAGAGCTTGCGCGCGGTGGTGTTGGTCTCGTGCGTCATCCAGTAGACGTTCTTGACGCCGATCTTGCCGGCTTCCTGCTTGACTGCTTCGATCAGGGCGGCGCCGACGCCTTTGCCGCGCACGTCCGGGTCGGCGAACAGGTCCTGCAGATAGCAGTTGTTTTTTTCGGACCAGCAGGAGCGATGGTAGAGATAGTGCGTCAGGCCGACCGCCTTACCGCCGAGCGTGGCGATGAACCCTTTTGGTTCAAACTCACCCGCCGTGAACAGCCGCTTCCAGGTGACGGCGTAGACGTCTTCCGGCAGCTCGGTTTTGTAGAAGGTGAGGTAGGCAGTCCACAGACGCTGCCAGTCGGCGTGGTCGGATTGTGCCAGTGGGCGGACGGTGATCTCGGTCATTTTATTTCCTTCTGAAGCTTCGGGCCCAGGCTGCCCCGGTGCCCGGACGGCGGCAACGGTCCAGCAACGGGAAAGCGCTGTCCGCCGCATGCCCGGCCATCCGCTATGGCTTCGGGCGTTCGTCGCTCGAAAAGCCAAATCGTCGGCTTTTCGTCGGCCGACCGCTCCTCACCCCTGCCTTCTCGCCATGAAGGCCAGCCGCTCGAACAGATGCACGTCCTGTTCGTTCTTCAACAGCGCGCCGTGCAGCTTGGGCAGTGCGTTTTTCGGGTCGGCGCGCAAATCCTCGGGCGCGATATCGTCGGTCACGAGCAGGCGGATCCAGTCCAGTGCCTCGGAGGTCGACGGCTTCTTCTTCAGGCCCGGCACGTCGCGGATCTCGTAGAACTGGGTGAGCGCGGCGCGCACCAGGTTCTGCTTGATGCCGGGATAGTGCACGTCGACGATCCGATGCAGCGTCTCGAAGTCGGGAAAGCGGATATAGTGGAAGAAGCAGCGGCGCAGGAAGGCGTCCGGCAGTTCCTTCTCGTTGTTGGAGGTGATGATGACGATCGGGCGCACAGCGGCGCGGATCGTCTCGCCGGTCTCGTAGACGAAGAACTCCATTCGATCGAGTTCCTGCAGCAAATCGTTGGGGAACTCGATGTCAGCCTTGTCGATCTCATCGATCAGAAGCACGACCTTCTTGGCCGTCGCGAAGGCATCCCACAGCTTGCCACGCTTGATATAATTGCTGATGTCGTTGAAGCGCTCGTCGCCGAGTTGGCTGTCGCGCAGCCGCGACACGGCGTCATACTCGTAGAGGCCCTGCTGCGCCCTTGTCGTCGACTTGACATGCCATTCGATCAGCTCGAGGCCGAGCGCGGCCGCCACTTGCCTGGCCAGTTCGGTCTTGCCGGTGCCGGGCTCGCCCTTGACCAGCAATGGCCGCTCCAGCGCGATCGCCGCATTGACCGCCACCATCAGATCCTTGTCGGCGACATAGGCCGCCGTGCCTTCGAAACGCATTGTTGCTCCTCGGTTTTCATGGCAACCGTAAGGAGACAGCCCAGCCCATGCAAGGCGCAGCGGCGAGGGCGCGGTGAACCCATGTGCCGCGCAGCTCCCAGGCAGGACCTTGCGACGAATAAAGCCACCGAACATGGCCGTCTCTCTGGCGCTTGGCCTGCCATCGGCCTATATTGGGCGTGACGGTCTGCGCTTCCCGGCAGGAGAACATTTTCCCCGGGGCCTTAATGATCCCTAGGGAGCTGTCCCTGGGAAGACCCGTGGGTTTTCTCATACGGCGCCCACCTACTTTGTAGGTTCCCGGGATCGCTCTCTCCACCGGTTGTGTGGATCGTCACTTGACGCAAAGGATCCACGCTTCGGTGGATCATGCGGTGGAAAACGTCGCTCCTAAAACTCCATCCAAATCTGACCTTTTCTATCGTCGGCGCATGACATCCTCGAAAGACCTGAAAAGACAGTTGCGACGCGAAGCACTCGGGCGCCGCGACGCGCTCGATCCGTTCTGGCGGGTGGAGGCAGCGCTCGAAATGGCCGAGACGGCGCGGGACAGCATTGCGATGGAGCCGGGCCAGATCGTCTCCGGCTTCTGGCCGATGCGCTCGGAAGTCGACGTCCGGCCGCTGATGTTCGCCTTGCGCGAAAAAGGGGCACGGCTTTGCCTGCCGGCGATTCTCGACAAGACCACCATCGTCTTTCGCGAACTGGTGCGCGGCGCGCCGATGATTGACATGGGGTTCGGCACCGTCGGGCCGCATGAGGAGGCCGAGGTGCTCGATCCCCAGGTGATGCTGGTACCGCTCGCGGCTTTCGACGCGCGCGGCCACCGCATTGGCTATGGCGCCGGCTATTACGACCGTGCCATCGCGCGGCTGGTCGACAAGGGGCAGCCGCCGCGGCTGATCGGCATTGCTTTCGACTGCCAGCAGGTGGCGCTGGTGCCGGACGAGCCGCATGACGTGACCATTCCGGAAATACTCACCGAGAGCGGGTTGCGCCGGTTCGCGCCGAAATTGTAGATAAGTTCCTGGACGCATGGTCTTTTCCGGAAGTCATGCAGCTTTTTGCTTCGCTGACCTTCGGTTCGGGATCATGTTTAGATGAGACTTCTCTTCCTCGGCGATATGGTCGGCAAGACGGGACGCACGGCGGTGTGGGAACAACTGCCCGGCCTGATCTCGGATTTCAAACTCGACTTCGTCATCGTCAATGGCGAGAACGCCGCCGGCGGCTTCGGCATTACCGAAGAGATCTTTCGCGAGACGATCTCGGCGGGCGCCGACGTCGTCACAACCGGCAATCATGTCTGGGACCAGCGCGATGCGCTGGCTTTCGCGCCGCGCGAGGAACGCTTTCTGCGTCCGTCCAATTTCCCCAAGGGCACGCCGGGGCGGGGCTCGGGCGTCTACATCGCCAGGAACGGCGCGCGCGTTCTGGTCGCCAACATCATGGGCCGGGTGTTCATGCATCCTGAACTCGACGATCCGTTTCAGGCCGGCGAGCGCGAGCTTGCCGCCTGCCCGCTTGGCGAACAGGCCGATGCGGTGGTCATCGATTTCCATGCCGAGGCGACCTCTGAAAAAATGTGCTTTGCGCACTTCGTCGACGGCCGCGCCAGCCTGGTTGTCGGCACTCACACGCATCAGCCGACCGGCGACCACCATATCCTCAACGGCGGCACCGGCTATATCTCAGACGCCGGCATGTGCGGCGACTATGATTCTTCGCTCGGCATGGACAAGGAGGAGCCGCTCAACCGCTTTCTGTCGAAGGTGCCGAAAGGGCGCTTCGAGGCGGCGAGCGGCCCGGCGACATTGTGCGGCGTCGGCGTCGACATTTCGGATCGCAGCGGCCTGACCGAGCGGATTGCGCCGTTTCGCCGCGGGCCGCGGCTCGAAGAAACCGCGCCCTCGTTCTGGTCATGACATTGATGTAAGCGATTGTAGTACCTAATTGCCGGCCACGCCTGCTTCAGATCGTAAGAGGGGACGACCTCCATGCAGCTCATCGAATTCCTGGCGCCACATTTCGCCTTTGTCTCCGATCCGACTGCATGGGTCGCGTTGCTGACGCTGATCGTGCTGGAGGTCGTGCTCGGCATCGACAATCTGATCTTCATCTCGATCCTGACCAACAAATTGCCGGAGGCGCAGAGGGCCCGCGCCCGGCGAATTGGTATTTCGGCGGCGCTGATCATGCGGCTGGTGCTGCTTGCCACCATCTCGATCATCGTCCAGTTGACGGCGCCGGTATTCACCGCGTTCGGCCACGGGTTTTCCTGGCGCGATCTGATCCTGATCGCCGGCGGCCTGTTCCTCGTCTGGAAGGCGACCAAGGAGATCCACCACACGGTCGATCTCGAGGATCACCAGGACACGATGATGGGTGAGACGCTGCAGCTTTCGCTGGCCGGCGCCATCTTCCAGATCCTGCTGCTCGACCTCGTCTTTTCGATCGATTCGATCATCACCGCGGTCGGCATGACCGACGAGATCGCCATCATGTATATCGCCGTGATCGTGGCAGTCAGCGTGATGATGCTGGCGGCTGGACCGCTCGCCAATTTCATCGCCAAGAACCCCAGCATCGTCATGCTGGCGCTGAGCTTCCTGCTGATGATCGGCATGACGCTGATCGCCGACGGCATGGGCTTCCATGTGCCGAAGGGCTACATCTACGCCGCCATGGGCTTTTCCGCTCTTGTCGAGGGCCTCAACATGCTGGCGCGACGTCGGAGGAAGGCAAAGGCGGGCGCGGGGCACTGAGGTTGGCGGGGCGAAGCGACGGCGCGAAGGCCTGAGCTCTGCCTCAATTGTCGCGGCCATGCAGAACCTTTGAGACGGACAGCACCCCCCTCTGTCCTGCCGGACATCTCCCCCTCAAGGAGGGAGATTGGCAGCTTTAGCGCTCCGCTCGTCCTGCAGCGTTGGAGATTGGCGAAAGCCTCAGCGACATCCGATCTCCCCCCTTGCGGGCCCTTGCGGGGGAGATGTCCGGCAGGACAGAGGGGGTGGGAAGAATCGCTGCAGAACGGCTTTTTGCACCCAGCGACTTAAGCGGTCGGCGTGCCCTTCGGATGACGGTCGCCGATCAGGCCAAGCGTCAAGCCTTGCTCCAACCAGGCCTTGGCGCCGGCGAGCACCAGCGCGAAGCCATCGGTCGAGCCGATCGCCTGCTTGACCTGTTCATCGGTGCTGCCGGCAAAACCGAAATTGCGAACCTCGACAAAGGTGCCGCCCTGCATCTCGGTAAAAGTCCAGACCACGGTGGTCGGCGGATCGCTCCATTGCATGACGATCTTTTCCTTCGTGACGAACTCGCTGACCGTGACCGGCGTCGAAACGCCATACATCCGCCACTCCCAGCGAACTTCCTTGTCCAACCTGCCGCTGCCGTGGGTGAACCAGAATTTCGTCGTGATCGTCGGATCGACGATGGCTTCGAATACTTCTGCGACCGGCCGCCGGATCAGCATGCCGGCTTCGGCGGTCGGTGTCTCACCGATGTCCATTTCGTCCTCCTTCCGAACCGGTCTCCGTCACCAGGCGTCGGGTTCGCGCACCAGGTGAATGATGTTGGCCGGATTGGTGATCCAGCCGCCACGAAAACCTTCGCCGAGCGCCTCGATGGCGTCGCAGCGCACAACACCGGCTTTGGCGAGATGATCGGCGGCGGCCGGAAAATCGTCGGTGAACAGTTCCAGCCAGATCTCGGCCTGGCTCAGCATCGGCGCTTCGTCGATCCACAGGCGATTGGGGCCGAGCTCGAAACCGGTGGCAGGCGCCTTGGCCGTGAACGGTTTTAGGCCGACGACATCGCGGTAGAAGGCGATCGTCTCCTGGTGTTGGTGGGGCGGCACTTTCATGGCGATGTTGATGCCGCCGGTGATTTTCGCAGCCATTCTTTCCTCCGTCTTCTCAGATATTGTCTTCATTGGCGGGCTCGCCCTTCACCTCGCTGCGATAGTAGCCGTCGCGCAAATTGATGCCGTATTCGACATAGGCCTTCATGCAGGCCAGCATCTGCGACCAGCCCTCGCAATTGAGGTAGGACTTCTTCAGGCCGACCGCGTCCTCGTGCCAGCCGGCCTCGGCGATGGTGACGAAGGTGCCGCCGTCGTCCAGCGGCTCGAAATTCATCTCGATGCGCGTCTTGTAGGCCGGCTTGCCGTCGGCGTCGGTGGCGTCCCAGCGCAGCACGATGCGGTTGTCTTTCTCCACCTCGTCGACCTCGACCGGGACCTTGCCCCACCAGATGACCCTGGCGCCGGCCACCAGCGGGGCACTGGCGCCGCCGATGGTGGTGAAATAGCCGCTGAGCTTGTTCGGATTGACGACCGCATCGAAGACTTCGGCAACCGGTTTGCCGATGCGGCCCGAAACTCTGAATCCAAGAGACATATCCACAGCTCCTTCCTTGATCGATCGATATTATGTTATAAAAATATAACATGTCAAGCAAGGCGCAGGATGACAATGTTTTCAAGGCGCTGGCGCATCCGCGCCGGCGCGCGCTGCTCGACGAGCTAAAGGACGCGCCGCGGACCACCGGCATGCTGTGCGATGCCTTTCCCGACATGGACCGCTGCACCGTCATGCTGCATCTGAAAGTGCTGGAGGAAGCCGACCTGGTGGTGGCGCGGCGCGAGGGGCGCGAACGCTGGAACCATCTCAACGCGCTGCCGATCAAGCAGATCCACGACCGCTGGATCAGCCAGTACGCCACGCATGCGATCAGCATTCTCGACCGGCTGAAATCCGATCTGGAGGGGTGAGCGTTCGCAGGAAAGCAGCTGGCGGTAACGTTGCCGCACCGCCCTTACGGCGCGGCTGGACGAATTGAGCCGATTTATCTATAAGCCGGCCATTCCGAGATAGAGCGCCGCACGTCCATCCGGACGCAGCAGGGACGTTCTGAAATTTAAGTTCGAGCATTTTGGCAAAGGCGAGGTGACTACCTCGCTGCAGGATGCTCTGCCAAGAAAACGACAGGGGTGCCATGGCTGGCCATTCACAGTTCAAGAACATCATGCACCGCAAGGGCCGCCAGGATGCGGTGCGGTCGAAAATGTTTTCCAAGCTGGCGCGCGAAATAACCGTCGCCGCCAAGAGCGGCACGCCGGACCCGTCGATGAACCCGCGCCTGCGTCTTGCCGTGCAGAACGCCAAGGCGGTGTCGATGCCGAAAGACAACATCCAGCGCGCCATCAACAAGGCGTCGATGGGCGACGCCGAGACTTACGAAGCTGTGCGTTACGAAGGCTACGGGCCAGGCGGCGTTGCGCTCATCGTCGAGGCGCTGACCGACAACCGCAACCGCTCGGCGTCGAATGTGCGGGCCGCCTTCACCAAGGCCGGCGGGGCGATGGGGGAAACCGGCTCGGTGTCGTTCATGTGGGACCGTGTCGGCGAAATCTTCTATCCGGCATCGGTAGGCAGCGCGGAGAAGGTCATGGACGCGGCGATCGAGGCCGGGGCCGACGACGTCCAGTCGGACGAGGAAGGCCACACGATCTATTGCGCCTTCGAGAATCTTGGTGAGGTGTCGAAGGCGCTGGAAGGCGCGCTCGGCGAGGCTGAATCAGTGAAACCGATCTGGAAGCCGCAGACCAACATTGCGGTCGATGAGGAGCGGGCACAGTCGCTGATGAAGCTAGTCGCGACGCTCGAGGACGATGACGACGTGCAGAGCGTCTACGCCAATTTCGAGGTCGACGACGAGACCATGGCGAAACTCAGCGCTGCATGAGCACAGCTCAGCCAGACATGAGAGGAACTCAATCTGAGATATGAGCGGAGCTCAACCTGACATGACCGAAAAGCCGTTGCCCCAGGTCCGCATCACCTATTGCGCGCAGTGCCACTGGCTGCTGCGGGCCGGCTGGATGGCGCAGGAGCTGCTGTCGACCTTCGCAACGGATCTGGGCGAGGTCACACTGGTGCCCGGCACCGGCGGCATCTTCACCATTTCCTGCAACGACACTCTGGTCTGGGACCGCAAGCGCGACGGCGGCTTTCCCGATGCCGCAAGGCTCAAGCAACTGGTTCGCGACGTGATCGATCCGGACCGCGATCTCGGCCATGCCGACCGCAAGAGCGACAAGTCAAAAGATACCCCGTCAAAAGACCCTGCCTGACGCAAGGTCTTTTAGATTTCTGCCCTCGTTCACCGCCACGCCACGATGAAGCAGGCCAGCGCGACGATGGCGGTGATGGTACGGACGTGGTTCCACATCACCCAGTCCCTGAGATAGGTGGCCCAAACGGCGGCGCCGTTGGCGCTTGCCGGATCGACGGCCGCCAGCGCGTTGTTGAGCGGCACGTTGAAAATCATCGTCACGATCAGGTTGCCGACGACATAGATCAGGGCGCCGGCGAGAAGCCACAACGAACCCGGTTGGCCCCAGCCGATGACAGCGCCGGCGGCGAGGACAAGGCAGATCAGCCCGGTGCCGAAAAGCGCGGTCATGAACATCGGCGTCACCGCAGTGATGTTGATCGAATTCATGGCGGCGATGCCGCCCGCGGCAGGCATGCGGGCGAGGCCCGGCATGACGAAGCTGGAGAAGGCGAAGAACACACCAGCGACGACGCCCGAGCCGAGCGCGGCGATGAAGGTGAGGCTGGGAAGCAGTTTCATGATCATGTCAGTCACTCCATATTCCCGTACCAGCGGTTTCGGTTGCATAGGCGGAAAAGTCCTTTGGGGCGCGGCCGAGCACGCGCTCGACGCCGTCGGTCAGCGTCTCGTTGCGGCCGTCGAGCACCTCGGTGAACAGCTCGTTGAGCAGCCAAGCGAACTCGGCCGGCAACTCGTACCCGGCTACTGCGGCTGTGAACTCGGCATGCGAAATCCGTTTGAACCGAATGTCGCGGCCGGCCGCCTGGCCGATCTCGGCGACCGCGTCGGCGAAGCTCAGCAGACGCGGCCCGGTCAGCTCGTAAAGCTGGCCGACATGGCCTTGCCGGGTAAGCACCGTAACGGCGGCGTCGGCAATGTCGTCGGCATCGACGAACGGTTCTCCGACAGTGCCGACCGGCAAGGCCACCTCACCGGCGAGCAGCGGATCGAGCAAAAAACTCTCGCTGAAATTCTGGGAGAACCAGGCGCAGCGCAGGATCGTCCAGTCGGCGCCTGAGGCTTTCAGCATCTCTTCGGCTCGTTGCGCTTCGGTTTCGCCGCGCCCCGACAGCAGCACCAATCGGTTGACGCCACGTTCCACGGCAAGACGCGAGAATGCGCCGACCGCTTCGGCCGCACCGGGCACCGCAAGATCGGGATAGTAGCTGATGTAAACGGCACCGACACCATCGAGCGCGGGTTCCCGGGTCGTATCGTCTTCCCAGTCGAAGGGCGGGGTGCCCGAGCGCGAGCCGATCCGTACTGGCAGGCCCTGCGCCGTCAGCCGGTCCGCGAGACGACGGCCGGTTTTGCCGGTGCCGCCGAGGATCAAAATCGGTTTTGCTGCTGTGTCGATCATGGCGATTTTCCTTTGCTCACAAACATGAGTAATCCTCACATTTGCAAAACGTGATAAACCCTCGTATTTTGTGAGTCAAGCCAGTTTGTTGATCATTCGCCAGGAGACAGTGATGGAAGGCTCGACCGTAGCGGGTTCACCGGATGGCCAGATCGCATCGCCGCGCCGGGCGCCCAGCCAGCAGCGCAGCCGCGAGCGGGTCGAGCGGATGCTGGCCGCCGCCTCTGCGCTGATCGCCGAGCAAGGCAGCGATGTCATGCGCATGGGCGAAGTTGCGGAACGGGCCGGCGTGTCGATCGGCTCGCTCTACCAGTTCTTCCCGGACAAGCGGGCGATCATCTGGACGCTGGCCGAGCGCCACACCGCCGAAAGCCAGGCCTGCATCGCGGCAGCGCTTGCACAGGTCAGCGACGCCGAAGGGCTGCGGCGGGCATTTTCCGAGCTGGTGGATATCTATTACGGGCTGTTCCTGGCCGAGCCGGTGATGCGCGACATCTGGTCGGGCACACAGGCCGACAAGGCGCTGCGCGAACTCGAGCTCGCCGACAGCCGGGCCAACGCCGAATTCCTCACCGCGGTGCTGAAGCGGCTGCGGCCCACCGCCGATCCGGCGGCGCTGGAAACGACGGCGCTTCTCATCTGGCAGATGGGCGAGGCCACCATGCGGCTGGCGATCTCGGTCGGTCGAAAGGAAGGCGACGACCTGGTCGCCGCCTACAAGCGGATGGCGCTGCGCGAACTGGTCGACCAATAGAGCCGCATTTCCAACAAAAAACCCGCCACGAGGGCGGGTTTCTTCGATCCGAAAAATAGCTTGCGGCCTACAGCCCAAAACCTTCGAAACGCTTCTTGAACTTCGACAGGCGGCCGCCGCGGTCGAGCAGGGTCTGCTGGCCGCCGGTCCAGGCCGGATGGGTGGTCGGGTCGATGTCGAGGTTCATCGTATCGCCTTCCTTGCCCCAGGTCGAACGGGTCATGTATTCGGTGCCGTCGGTCATGACGACCTTGATGGTGTGGTAGTCGGGATGGATATCGGTCTTCATTGTGCTATTCCTGGTTCGCCGGCGCCGCTGACGGGCATAAAGCCTGCGTCGATGCGCCCCTTTTTAAAACTCGAAGCCGCAGCTATTGAGGAGCCACGGCTTTTAAAAACGGTCGGCGAGCCTATACATCAGCCGGAATTGAATCACAAGGCCGCGGTAAGCGCATATTGAGGCGCATGCCCAGAAGGCGGCCAGAGGAAACGGTCATGGCGCATACAAGCGGCGATGCAGACGAGCGTAGGCGCTCGCTCAAGCCGCTGCGGCGCCTGTTCCCCTACATCACGCGCTACCGGAAAATGGTCATTGGCGCGGTCGTCTCGCTGACCGTTGCTGCGGCGACGACGCTGGCGCTGCCGCTGGCCGTGCGGCGCATGATCGACCATGGCTTTTCCGCTTCCGATTCCATTTTCATCGCCGAGTATTTCGCCATGCTCGTGGTGATGGCTGCCTTGCTCGCCGCGGCGTCGGCCAGCCGCTATTATTTCGTCATCACGCTGGGCGAGCGCGTCGTCGCCGACATCCGCAGCGACGTGTTCCGCCATGTTACGACGCTGTCGCCATCCTTCTTCGACACTGCACAGTCGGGCGAGATCGTCTCGCGGCTAGCCGCCGACACGACGCAGGTCAAGTCAGCAGTCGGAGCCACCGCATCGGTGGCGCTGCGCAATGTCATCCTGGGCCTCGGCGCAGTGGCGATGATGATCTTCACAAGCCCGAAACTGTCGGGCCTCGTCATCGCCGCCATTCCGGTGATCGTGCTGCCGCTGGTCGCCTTCGGCCGCTCGGTGCGGCGCAAATCGCGGCTGGCGCAGGACACGCTGGCCGACGCCACGGCCTATGCCAGCGAGCAGATCGGCGCGGTGCGTACACTGCAGGCCTTCACCAATGAGAAGCTGGTCACCGGGCATTTTTCAGCTGCCGTGGAAGCCGCTTTCGCGGCGGCGCGGTCCTCGATCTTTGCCCGCTCCTTCCTCACCTTCTTCGCCATCTTCATGATCTTTTCCTCGGTGGTGGCGGTGCTGTGGTTCGGCTCGCGCGATGTGCTCGACGGCACGCTGTCGCCGGGCACGCTCGGCCAATTCCTGCTCTATTCGGTGTTCGCCGCCGGCGCGCTCGGCGCGCTGTCGGAAGTGTGGGGCGAGCTTTCTCAAGCCGCCGGTGCTGCCGAACGGCTGACCGAGATCCTGGCCGAGAAGCCCGCGATCCAGGCCCCCGCGCATCCGAAACTGCTGCCGGCGACGGCCAGAGGCGCAATCAGTTTCGACGAGGTGTCCTTCTCCTACCCGGCCGGGCCCGACCGCGCTGCCGTCCACGGCCTGAGTTTCCAGGTCAAGCCCGGCGAGACGGTGGCGATCGTCGGCCCGTCCGGCGCCGGCAAAAGCACCGTCTTTTCGCTGCTTTTGCGCTTCTACGACCCCGAGACCGGCAAGATCATGATCGACGGCGTCAATGTGCGCGAGGCCGACCCCGTCGCCATCCGAGAGCGAATCGCCATCGTGCCGCAGGACGTCACCATCTTCGCGGCCAGCGCGCGCGACAATATCGGCTTCGGCCGTCCGGACGCCAGCCAGGCCGAGATCGAGGCGGCGGCCAGGGATGCGCTTGCCGACGAGTTCATCCTGAAACTCGAGAAAGGCTATGACAGCCAGGTCGGCGAGCGCGGCGTGACCTTGTCCGGCGGCCAGCGCCAGCGCGTGGCGATTGCCCGCGCGATACTGCGCGATGCGCCGATCCTGCTGCTCGACGAGGCAACCTCGGCACTGGACGCCGAAAGCGAGACGCTGGTGCAGACGGCGCTGGAGCGGCTGATGCAGGACCGCACCACGATCGTCATCGCCCACCGGCTGGCGACGGTGCTGAAGGCGGACCGGATCCTGGTCATGGATGGCGGCTGCATCGTCGAGGACGGCACCCACCAGAGCCTCGTCGCCAAGGGCGGCATCTATGCGCGGCTGGCCAAGCTGCAATTCGAAACCGGGGCGAACGCTTTCAGGGGCGCCGCGGAGTAGTAGGACGACGCTGCCAAACGGCTTCGTCTTTTGCAAATGGCGCTGGTCGGCAGTGACGAAATTGCCGCGGCGTTCGATGCGCTTGAAGATATGTCAGGCGCCCTTCAGCACCTCCCCATAGCGCTTGCGCAAATGCTCGGTGAAATGCGTGGCGTTGAGCTTCTCGCCGGTGGCGCGCTCGAGCAGTTCGGGCGTCGACCAGCGTGAGCCTTGCGACCAGATCCTTTGCCGGCGCCAGTCGTTGATCGCCGCGAAATTTCCCTTGGCGAGGTCTTCGTCGGCGGAGGGATGATCTCTGGTCAGGGCGGCCCATTGCTGCGCCGCCATCATCGCGCCCAGCGTATAAGACGGGAAATAGCCGAACGCAGCACCCGGCCAGTGCACGTCCTGCATCGGCCCGTCGGCCGGGTTGTCGATGGTCGACAGGCCGAGACAGTCGCGCATCTTGGCGTCCCAGGCCTCGGGCAGGTCGGCGGCCTCGAGTCGCCCCGAGACGAGCTCCTGCTCCAACTCGTAGCGCAGGATGACGTGCAGCGGATAGGTCACCTCGTCGGCGTCGACGCGGATCAGGCCGCGCTCGACCCGGTGTACATGCGGCAGGATGTCTTCGATCGACCAGGCCTCGCCGAGGTGCTTTTCGACCACCGGCAGCGCCCAGCGCCAGAATTCGGGGTTGCGGCCGATCTGCTTCTCGACGAACAGGCTCTGGCTTTCATGCACAGCCATGCCGCGCGCCTTGCCGAGCGGCCAGTGCGCCCACGCCTGCGGCAGGTTCTGTTCGTAAAGCGCGTGGCCGGTCTCGTGCAGCACGCCCATCAGCGCCGACAGGAAATCGGAGGTCTTGTAGCGGGTGGTGATGCGCACGTCGCTCGGCACGCCGCCGCAGAACGGATGATGCGATACCGACAGCGAGCCGTGGGTGAGATCGAAGCCGACCGCCGCCATCATCGCGAGGCCAAGCTCGCGCTGCTTTTCGATCGCATAGCTGCCCGAAAGCGGCTTCAGCGGATGTTTCGCCAGCCGCTTTTCCTGCACGGCCAGTGCCTCCGGCACGAAATCCCTGAGAAAGGTCTTCAACTCGGCGAAGACCGGCGTGATGTCGGCGGCGCGGTTGCCGGGATCATATTGCTCCATCAGCGCGTCGTACGGGTCAAGGCCGAGCACGTCGGCGCGAAGGGCTGCTTCCTCGCGCACCAGCGCAACGACGCCTTCGAGCGCCGGCAGGAACCCGGCCCAGTCGTTCTTTGCACGCAAGTCGCGCCACAACTGCTCGGAGCGCATCCGGGCGGTGGTTTGGCGCTCGACGAATTCGACCGGCAGGCAGGTCAGGTTGGTGTATTGCCGCCGGAATTCCTTGACCGCTGCCTGCTGTTCTTCGTTCAGCGTTTCCTGTTCGGCCGCTGCGATCCAGTCGGCGATCTCCGGCGCTGTCGCTCTGGCGTGATGCATGCCGGCCAGCGCCGACATCGCCTCAGCACGCTTGTCACCGCCGCCGACGGCCATGTGGGTCGCCTCGTCGGCGCTGAGAATGGCGAGCGCATGCTCCAGTGCTTCGAGCTTGTGGCCGAGGTCGTCGAGTTTTTGAAAGGACATGGCGGGTTCCGCTGAATTTGAACGGCGGGAAAAGATACCAATGCGCTGATATTGGCAACCCCGAAAGGCCGTTGGCGATGGGCACATGGTTGCTGGCCAGGATGCACAGCGCAATGGGTCTTGCAGGAGCGGTGGCGTGCGTGATCAATGTCGCGAGGCGGCGGCGCGTCGCATCGGGGAGACGAAGCATGATCGCCAATGTGCTGGTCGGGTTGGTGGCGCTGATCCACCTTTACATCGTCTATCTGGAGATGGTGCTGTGGGACACGCCGCGCGGCCACAAGGCGTTCAAGCTGACGCCGGAATTCGCCAGCGCATCGAAAGTGCTTGCGGCCAACCAGGGACTTTACAACGGCTTTCTCGCAGCCGGGCTGATCTGGGGGCTTTACCTCGGCGCGGCTGGTTTCCAGATCAAGGTGTTTTTGCGTCGCCATCGCCGGCCTCTACGGCGCGGCGACGGTCGGCAGGAAAATCCTCTACATTCAGACCGTGCCGGCTGCAGTTGCTCTGACCGCAGTTTGGCTGGGCGCATAACCCCGAAATCGGACTCGATTTTTGGAAAAGCTCCCTGCCTGGGGCTTTCGGTGCGGAACGGATCTTGCGCAAAATCAACAGATCATGCGCAAGATCAAAGTGCGGCGCTGTAATGGATGATTTCAGCCTTTTGGATAGTTTGGGCCGTAGCCGTTCGGATAGTACCCGCCATCGCCGCCGCTGCCGATGAGGAAGGCGCTGCCGGTGGCAGCCCGCAGCCTCTGGCTCACATGATCGATCTGCGCCAGCATTTTATAATACTGCGTGGCCGGCATCGTTCCATCTCGCGCGGCCCTCTGCGCGGCCCGATCAAGTTGAGCGACCTGCGTGCGCAAGCCAGGCGCTTCGTCCGGCTTGATGCAGTTCGCCTGCATGGCACCTCGGATACCGGTATCCACGCTCTCTATCTGGTTGATCAAAGCTGCCTCACGCGGGCCGGCGTCGGCGCCAGCAAACGGAACGGTGACGAGTAGTGCGGCGAGCATTGCAGTCGTAAGGGTCTTGGGAGTGAAAGAGCGCATGTTGCGTCTCCTTTTACAGGGGAGGCGGCGATTGGGAGGGCCACCTTCCGGCTGTGAGCCGTCGGTTCCGTCGGGTCGCAATGGACGCTTCCACCGCCGGCGGTTCTCGGCCCCATGACATAGCTAGGAACGATCCTCGGCAAAGTGTAATCAAAAAAAGGTAATCTTTTCAGGCCTTGCTAGCCTGCATCGCCGCCCTAAGTGCGGCTGCCGCCTGGAGCCGGGGCGATCAGCGCTCGGTCAGTTTCAGCTCGATGCGGCGGTTCTTGTTGCGCGCGTCTTCGGTGTCGGCGGGGTCGAGCGGCTGGAATTCGCCGAAGCCGGCGGCAACCAGGCGGTTGGCCGGCACGCCGTTCTCGATCAGGAACTTCACCACCGAGGTCGAGCGCGCCGACGATAATTCCCAATTGTCGCGGTAGCGGCCGGTGCCCGACAGCGGCTTGTCGTCGGTGTGGCCGTCGACGCGCAGCACCCAGTTGATCTCCGGCGGGATCTCCTTCTGCAGGTCGATGATGGCGTCGGCGAGCTTCTTCATCTCGTCCTTGCCGGCATCGTTGATCACTTCGGAGCCTGTCGGGAAAAGCACTTCCGACTGGAAGACGAAACGGTCGCCGACGATACGGATGTTCTCGCGGTCGGCGAGGATTTCGCGCAGGCGCCCGAAGAAGTCGGACCGGTAGCGGTTCAGTTCCTGCACACGTTGCGCCAGCGCGACGTTCAGGCGGCGGCCGAGATCGGCGATCTTGGTGTTGGACTCGCGATCGCGCGCTTCGGACACGTTGAGCGCTTCTTCGAGTGCTCCGATCTGCCTGCGCAGCGCCGAGATCTGCTGGTTGAGGATTTCAACCTGGCTCAGTGCCTGCTGGCTGATCTGGCGCTGGTTATCGAGTTCGCCCGAAAGCGCCGTGGCCCGCTGGTTGGCGGCGTCGCCGGCACCGGCGCCTTGCGCCAGCAATTGCTCGAGCCGGCTCTTTTCCGCCTCCGACGCCGACAGCGACGACTGCAAATTGGCCAGCGAATCTTCCTTGTCCTGCGTTGTCGAACGCTCCAGCGCCAGAAGCTGGGTCAGTTCGTTGATCTGCGAATTGAGGCGGTTGAGCACCGTGTCCTTGCCTGAGATTTCGCGGCCGAGCAGGAACTGCGCCAGCACGAAGACGGTAAGCAGGAACATGATCGCCAGCAGCAACGTCGACAGCGCGTCGACGAAGCCCGGCCAGTAATCGATACGGCGATCGGCACGCCGGCTCCTGGCGAGAGCCATGCTAATGGACTCCAGTCTTCTTCAAGGCGTCGGCGATCTTCTCCAGAGTGTTGCGCATCGCCTTCTGCTCGTCCGACTGGGCCTCGACCCAGTCGCGCATGATCTGCTGCTCCGAGCGCATGTTCTTGACCAGGCCCGAAATGCCGTCGGCAAGGTTGGCCATGGCGGTGGCGACACGCGGATTGGCGCCGCCGCCGTTCTCTTGCATGCTGCGCAGTCTTTCCGACAGGACGCGGATCTCGTCGGACGACTCGACCCTGGGCGGTTCGGCGACGACGATGTCGGAGGACAGGTCGGTGACCGAGGACAGCCAGTTTTCGAGCTCGGTGTAGAAGCGTGTCTGGGCGCGGCCAGCCTGCAGGTCGAGGAAGCCGAGCACCAGGGAGCCGGACAGGCCGAACAGCGAGGACGAGAAGGCGGTGCCCATGCCGGCCAGCGGCGCGGAAAGCCCGGCCTTCAGAGATTCGAGCACGGCGGCGGCATCGCCGGTACCGGGATCGAGCGAATCGATGGTTTCGCGGATCGAGCCGATCGTGTTGAGCAGGCCCCAGAAGGTGCCAAGCAGACCAAGGAACACCAGCAGCCCGACAAGATAGCGCGAGGTGTCGCGGCTTTCGTCGAGGCGGGTGGCGATCGAATCGAGCATGGTGCGCATCGAACTGGTCGAGAAGGCGATCGTCGGCGAGCGTCCGATCATCGCCTTCATCGGCGCCAGCAGCACCGGTTCGGTGGTTTCGGAGCCGGCCCGAAAAGAGTTGACCCAGCGCACTTCGCGAAACAGCCGGCCGACCTGCGCGAAGGCCAGCAGGATGCCGACCGCAAGCACGCCGACGATCAGGCCGTTGAGACCGGGATTGGTGGCAAAGGCTGTCGAGATCTGACGGGTCAGGATGGCGGCGATGAAAGCGACGATCATCAGGAAGATGACCATGGTCAGGAGAAAGACCTGCGGGCTCGACAATTTGTGCGGATCGTACATCAGCACGTCGGAGCGCCTGCCCATGCCGAAGGATTTGAGTAAAGCCATCCGTGCCCCGTTTCCGATGCCGCCGCCGCCGCCAATTCACGTTTGACGGCGACTCTAAACGCAATTGTGACCAAATTGAATGGCGCTTGGCAATATTGCCAAGCGGACCATTGCGTTAGAGTCGGTTGATGACCAGGCAGTCGACCATGGCGGCAAGATGCAGGCCGGCGCCGGTGACGACAAAGCCGTGCCACAGCGCATTGTGGAAGCGCAGGCCCTTCCAGGCGAAGAAGATGACGCCGCAGGAATAGACGATGCCGCCGGCGACGATCAGCGCGATCGACGTCGTCGGCAATGTCTCGACGAGCGGCTCGACCAGAACGATGCCGCTCCAGCCGATGGCGAGATAAAAGACGATCGCCAGCCGGTCGAAGCGACCGGGAAGAAGCACTTTGATGGCGATGCCGATCGCTGCCGCGACCCAGACCAGGACGATCATCGAGATGGCCAGCGGCGAGCCGTCGAGTTGGGCGAGGAATGGCGTGTAGGTCGCGGCGATCAGCAGGTAGATCGCGGCATGGTCGAAGCGCCGCAATATCCACTTGGCTGGCGACGACACCCGCCACAGATTATAGGCCAGCGACACCGACAGCACGGTGAGCAGCGAAATCACGTAGAAAGCGGCGGCGATATATTCGCCCGGACCGGTATGGAAGGCAGCCAGCGCCAGCAGCGTCGAGCCAGCAGCAATGGCGAGCACGATCCCTACCGCATGGACGATGCCGTCGGCGATCATTTCGGCGCGCGAATAGTGCCAGCGGCCCATGAAGGGGATTTCGATCTGGGGTACCTCGATCTGGGATTTCGGGCCGATATGCGTCATGAATGATCCTGCATCCCCTTATTTGGGCGGATGCCGGACAGCATTTCAAGATTTCGTTGCGGTTTTGCGACTGCGGCGGTTCAGCGCGCCAAGTCCGGGTTCATGCTTTTTCGGGATCTTGGTCTAGTGCGGCGTCACCGGCTTCCTGACGGTCTTCAACAGCGCACGCTGGATGGTCTCGTTACCGGCGACGATCGAGCCGCCATCCAGCATGTTCTGCCCGCCGGCGAAGTCGGAGATGAAGCCGCCCGCCTCGCGGATCAGCAGGATGCCGGCGGCGACGTCCCAGGCCGACATGCCGGTTTCCCAGAACCCGTCCATGCGGCCGGCAGCGACATAAGCGAGATCGAGCGAGGCGGAGCCGAGGCGGCGCACGCCCGAAACTTCGGCCATCACGTTGCGCAGCTCGATCAGGAAATTGCCATGCTGGCCGCGGCCGAGATGCGGCACGCCGCAGCCGATCACCGTGTCGATCAGCTTGGTGCGGCCGGCAACCCGCAGCCGGCGGTCGTTCATGAACGCGCCGCCACCGCGCTCGGCGGTGTAGAGTTCGTCCATCGCCGGATTGTAGACGACACCGGCGACGATCTGGCCCTGGCGCTCCAGCGCGATCGAGATGGCGAAGAGCGGAATGCCGTGCAGGAAATTGGTGGTGCCGTCGAGCGGGTCGACGATCCAGCGGTGCTGGCCGTCGTCGCCTTCGATCTGGCCGCGCTCCTCCATCAGGAAGGCATAGCCCGGCCGCGCCTTCGACAGCTCGGTGAAGAGGATTTCTTCTGCCTTGCGGTCGGCCTGGCTGACATAGTCGCCCGGCCCCTTCATCGAGACCTGCAGGTTCTGCACTTCGCCGAAATCCCGCGACAGCGAGCGGCCGGCCTTCATAGCGGCCTGGACCATGACATTGAGGATCGCGGAACGCGCCATTGCTCTTCTTCCTGCCGCTGCGCCTATTTGCCTTGAGGCATGATCTTATCCAAAAAGTCTGCAACTTTTTGGGATGATGCTATTTGCTTTGAGACATGATCTTGTCCAAAAAAGTCTGCAACTTTTTGGGATCATGCCTTAGTCGGCGCGGCGCACATAAGTGATTTCGTTGGTGTCGACGATGATACGCTCGCCCGAGCCGATGAAAGGCGGCACCAGCACGCGAATGCCGTTTTCCAGCATCGCCGGCTTATAGGACGAGGCGGCGGTCTGGCCCTTCACCACCGGGTCGGCCTCGGTGATCGTCAGCGTCACCTGGTCGGGCAGCGAAATGCCGATCGGCCTTTCGTCATAGAGCTGGACCGTCACCATCATGCCGTCCTGCAGGAAGGCAGCGCGATCGCCGACGAAATCCTTTTGCAATTCAAGCTGCTCGTAGCTTTCGGTGTCCATGAACACCAGCGCTTCGCCCTGTTCGTAGAGGAAGGAGAAATCCTTCATCTCCAGTCGGATCTGCTCGACTGTCTCGGCCGAGCGGAAACGCTCATTGAGCTTGGTGCCGTTGATCAGGTTCTTCAGCTCGACCTGGTTGTAGGCGCCACCCTTGCCGGGCTTGACGGTGTTGGTTCTGACCGCCACCCACAGGCCGCCATCATGCTCGATGACATTGCCGGGACGGATTTCGTTGCCATTGATCTTGGCCATGATGATGTGATCCGGAATGAGATTTCGCGACGAAAGCGATTTGGCGCCTCCAAGACCACAAATCGCCAGGAGAGGCAAGGGATTGGGCAAGAGGGGGAGTGGGCAAGAGGGGGAGCGGGCAAGGGGTGGCATGAGA
>NZ_JBVVQQ010000032.1:0-60489 GCF_055811135.1 Mesorhizobium sp. WSM4817
TCCGCGCTGCCGGGCGTGATCACAGGTCCGCGACACCCGATCGAGGCGAGTTGCTTCAATAGCAAGTCGGACATATGTGAGCCCCCTCGTCGCAAGCGGCTGCCGAACCTATCACCGCGGCGCATGCTACCCGCAATCGTTGCAGTTAGCACCTCAGAAAGCGTTCGAGACCACCGATCAGCGTTCTCACAAGCCTCCGACAAGACCCTACACCTTGTGTCGGTCGGCCCTGCGCCTCATTCAGGTCGTTGAGATCAGTTTTGCCGTTTCCTGAAAGCAGACATAGCCAACGACCACGCTGGAGATCATGGTTGCGCCAGTAACCAACGATCCCGCCATCGCGGACAAGGGCTGAATCAAACCATTGACGTTACTCTGCGCTGAGATTCTGCCTCTGAGCGCGGCACACTCTTCCAAAAAGCAGGATGTTTCGAAGCACGATGAATCGCTTGAACGATTAGGCCGAAATAGCGGAATCCGCATGCAATAAATTGGCGAGGTTCTCGTCCCGTTTCGGCGATCAATCCCGGCGCGGATCGTAAGGCTTGGCGGCCCGTTGAGCGACGCGCTCACGGTACCTCGCCTCGGTTCCACTTCGGTTTTCCGGCTTGGCAAGCGTTTCGACAGGCCTTCCGAGGACGACCAGCAGCGTGTCCCATTCTTCCTGGCCGAGCGTCTTGTAGCGGTACTCCAAACCCGGCGAAGCCAGGAGTTGCTCGATCTCAGGCCGCGCGACAGAGGCCGCAGGGCCAATACGGCGAAAGCCGCTTCGCACGGCATCGGTAGCCGCGGTCAGATCGCTGAAGCCATACTTGCCCGGATCGTAGACGGAGTACTCGCGCAGCAGCCGCAACAGGTCGGGGACGGCATCGACGCCGCGGTCGCCCTGGCGCTTGATCAGGCCGGTGGCAAAGCGGCTGACCGCCGGATCGGCGAGAATCGCGCGCTCTTCCGGCAGCGGATCGGCGTATGCACCTAAGGGAAGGCCGGCCAGGGCATTGACCCAGTGGCGCGCCTCCTTCTTGTCGGTGGCCGCGAGGTAGCGGCGGGCGGCGAGCCGCCGCAGATCGGCGGAGTCGCCATCGACCTGTTTGATGATCGCCCACAGCCCGTCTGAGGATCGCACCCGCGGGTCCTCCAAGATGCGAACCAGTAGACGCCGGTCGCTCTCGCCGAGCGGCTGGTCGTTCGCGCGGAACGAGTCCATCCACTGATTGGCGAGCGCGAACGCGGGATTCCTCACCGGCTTACGCGGATCGTCGAGCGCTCTGGCAAGTTCCTCGCGCGTTCTCGTTTTCGCCGCTTCCATATTCACGCCGCGCGAAACGCTGGTGTGGTCGAGTAGCAGCCGGTTGACCGGAACCTCGGCGTACATCCTTCCGTCACCGAGCCGCCGACGCGCCCAGCCGAACCGGAAGTTCTCGATCCCGCCCGAGGTCCCGATCAGCAACGGCGCCGCCGGGGCAAAGATCGACAGGATCGACTGCCGCAGCAGCACCTGTTCACCGGCGTCGGTGATGGTGAGCGCCTTGCGGTGGGGTGCGGAGGGTTCGAGCGACCAATCCACCCGTCCCGATCGGGGCTTGGCATCGGGCACGGCGGGGCCGTCCTCGATCGCGATAGTGAGGTCGGGTTCGGGGGCGTCGTCGCTTTGCAGCAGCGCCTTGCCCTCTGACATCATCAGGTTCCATTCGGCTTCCAGCGCGCGCTGAGGGGCGAGCGGATCGGAGGCATCGTAGCGCCGCTCTTCCAGCAGGCCATGCCCGATGACGGTGCTTCGTTTGCCGGGCGTCGAGTCCGGCACGATGCGATAGGTATTGGAATGACCGCGAAGGGTCTGGACGCGGACTGAAGTGACGCCCGGGGTCTTGAGCAAGGCCGCGCACAATGCGTCGCAACGGCCCTCGAACGGGCGGGCGAGGAGAATGTCGCCGTTGAGCGCTATCGGTGCGCTCGACTGAATGTCCGGCTCCTTCAGGCTGACCAGCATGTCCCTCGCCCAGGTGAGGCCTGGCTGGGGGATGGTCCAGAACAGTGCCAGCGTCGCGGCGCCCGACATGACGTTCAGAGGAACGCCTGAAAGGAAAAGCCCGAGCAGCAAGCGGAACAACGCGAAGGCGACGCCATACATGAAGGCCGTTGGCATCGACGCGAGGATGAGCCCCGGGATAATCAGGAAACTGCCGATTATGACCAGCCATGGCATTGTCAGCGCCGCGAACGCGCCGATGCCGGTGATGATCAAGTAAGTCTTCAACCACATGCGCGGAACCTTACCGCGCAGGACTCAAAAAAATGATAAAGCCACTGTTCTCTGGTCGGTGCCGTTTTTGGGGATCCGCCCGTTGACGAATCTCGTTACGCTCACCTCAAAAAGCTGTCGATCGTCCGCCTTTGGAGGCTCTGGCGCCTCCATCAGATGACCGACTCGGTGAAGGTTTTTCGATGCGGGCGCGCAACGCAGACATCGGCCCGCGTTGGAAAGCCTCCAAGCATCGATCAGGCGATCTGGCCTTCTACCGTGACCTGGCCGGCCTTGCACTAGGCTGACACCTTCGCCGCCTGGCTCGCGCCGCTACGCAAATCCGAATGGGTCGGAGATAGTTGCGCTGCGTCTCCCGTGAGAAACGCCACATGTTCATGTCGCCGATCAACCGCTGGCGCAAAGGGCTGATGGGTGTGCATCGAGAGCGGGATGGGTCATGGTCAGGCTCCTTGTTGCAGAAGCCCGTCATGCTCTGCCGCCGCCGAATGACGCTCAATGCGGGCGCGACGACCGGTCCCTGATCTCTACCTCAACCGCAGGCGCCCTCCCGCGTAGCGGGTTCGTTCTCCGACCCGAAGCAGAGTCTCACACGCGACGGCGGCATGGCTGCTTTGCGCCGCATGTCCGCCCTTGAGGCGATCTTTGCGATTGCCGGATAGCAGACGCTGCCGGCGACCACCTTGGACATCTTATTGCGCCAGGGCAGACATTTCCGATCGCGGGGCAGGCGGCCCCGGATGGGTCGCTACTTCGGCATTGGGAGGAGACTTCTGAAGTCCGATCCCTCTCCGCCCCAGATCGGTATTGATGTACCGACACCGGGCAGTCATACTTACGGGGCAAGTGACGAGAAACGAGCCACAATGCGTCTGCTGCCAAATCTGCTCTCCCGTTTTGTAAAAAACGGGCGCCTGACTGTCATATTCGAGGACGGTTTCAGGCAAGCCTTCGGCAGTGGACAGGATGGGCCCGACGTGACGATCCGCCTAACCGACAAAGCGGTCGAACGCGAGATCTTCTTCAATCCGGAACTGAAGGCGGCCGAAGCCTACATGGATGGCCGCTTGGTGATCGAGAACGGTGGCAAAGCATTTGACCTCTTGTCACTTTTTTCTGTCAACCGCACTGGGTTGGCAGCCCACCCCGTTCAGAAGGCGTTGCGGAAAGTCTGGCGTGCGTTGCGCCGACGCCAGCAGAACAACAAGCTCGGTCTCGCCGCAAAAAACGTTCAGCATCACTACGACATCCCGACGAAATTTTATGAGCTATGGCTCGACGAGACAATGACCTATTCGTGCGCCTATTATACGGCACCGGACAACAATCTGCTGCAAGCGCAGATGGACAAGCATCGCCACATTGCCGCGAAGCTCAAGCTAGAGCCGGGCATGCATGTGATGGAAATCGGCTCAGGCTGGGGCACTCTCGCCATCTATCTCGCCAAGTATTGCGACGTGAAGGTCACGGCGATCAACGTTTCGACGGAGCAATTGGCGGCGTCCCGGCTTCGAGCGATCGAGGCCGGGGTCGCTCATCAGATCGATTTTCGCGAGGTCGACTATCGCGAGGTCAGCGGACAGTTCGACCGTGTTGTCTCGATCGGAATGATGGAGCACGTGGGCGTCGTTCATTTCGACAGCTATTTCACAATCATCAGTAGATTGTTGAAGGAGGGCGGCTTCGCATTGGTTCATGCGATCGGACGCATGTCACCGCCTGGTACGACGGCGCCGTTCATCCGCAAGTATATCTTTCCAGGTGGGTATGTGCCGGCTTTGTCAGAGGTGTTTGCCTCGTTGGAGCGCACGGGGATCTGGTGCGCCGACTGCGAAAATTTGCGGCTGCACTATTACTGGACGATCCACGATTGGCGTCTCGGTTATGAGGCCAGGCGCGAGGAGGCAGTCGCCATGATGGGCGAACGCTTCTGCCGTATGTGGGATTTCTATCTGGCGTCGGCCGAACTCGGCTTCCTAAACGGTTCAAATTTTGTCTTCCAGATACTGATCTCGGCTCGCCGTGACGATGTCCCAATCATCCGCGATTATATTGCCGAAGAAGAGCGACGCCTACTGAACTCGATGCAGACGAGTGCGTAGTTTCGCTATCTACACCGTGGGCCCGGTCCGCTGGTTAGCTCGCCCTGCAGGACTCGGATGACATCATCCCGCCGTCAATCTTCGTCCGACGGAAGCGCCAGTGCAACCAATCGACAAGTCCGAAGATCAAAGCGGTCGGCCACGAATGACAGCTTTGCGCCTAACTCCGGCCGTTGAGCAATCTCTCGCCAGTGCACAAAAGCTGCCGGTCCGCTCAGATCGCCGCTCCTCCGTGATTGGGAGGTGTCCGCCCACTCGTTCGCCTCGAAAGGGGCGCTGCGTTCCCGGAACACTCCACATCCGCTTTCTCAGTCCCTTTTTCTTATGACTTCGATAAGCCTGGCGAGGTTGTCGGCTCCGTGACCTTCTCTTATGGCGTCTTCTGTCAGGCGCGGCCTCATATCCAGAAACGCACACCAGGATCCGCGGACTGGCACCAACCGCGCTGGCGAGGGTCTCTGCGCGAAGCGCTCCCGCCTCCACCAGGGCATCGGCCTTACTTGCAGTCCGATTCCAAACAGTTAGGGCATGGCCCTGGGAAAGGAGTGCGGAGCCAAGCGCAGACCCCATGGGTCCAAGTCCGATTAAGGTGATGTCGCTCATGAGTAGCCCTTCTTGAGGTTGCTAACCAAAGGTCGTCCGAGGGTCGCGCGCGGCCTACGGTACGCAACTTACATGCTGTCGTATTGCGGGGTTCTGCCGCCGATCGGAGACTCGGTGCGGGCGTGTGAGCGCCACCTTGTCCAGAAGCTGTCAGCTCCCACTGCCCGGCCCCTTTGGCTTTGCGCCTATGTGCCCGCAACCTGACCCTGAGAGCTGCCTATTCAATCCGCGTGGGATTGCGGACAGTCGACGTTCTGCGCTCAGCCTTCACAAACCAGCCGTAACCTCCTGTCAAGGTCATGAAAGAGTTGGCTTAGCCGCGTAGTGCCGCGGGGCTGCGGTGGGAAATGATGCAAAAGAGACTTCTTGGGGCGCGGTGCTGGTGGTAGCCTGCTGCAACACACCGTCCACTGCGAAGCCTGCCCTTCCTCCCCTGCCACCTCGAAAGCCAATGCCGCATAGATAGCGGGGCCCAGTAAGTGTCTAGCTTGGCTGACGCCTTGTTTGCCACACCCGGCGCAAGGGCAGATGGATTGTCCTGTATGCTGCCCTCCGCATGGACCGATTGAGACCTTTCTACACTCGACTGATCTCGACGGGCCTTGATCCCGCGCGAGACCTTTGTGGGGCTTGCAGCTGGTGGCGAGTCATTTCTAAGGCTCCGCCCGCGCCCGAGTACCGCCCCGGTCAAGCGAAAGCCACCGCAACCGGAACCATTCCTCCCAAGCCTGGTCCAACTTCCGGCACGTCAGATTGTGGGCAGCGAGTATCTCACGGCGTTGCACAAGTCCAACCTGCGAAAAACGCAGGATACGGACGAACGCATCGCCGCAGTAGCGCAGTGGAAGGCGGCGACCTGCTTCAGCGAACGGGTTGCACTGGCCCTTGTCGAGGCCATTTTCGTCCCGGATGCCGGCAACGAACGCGTTTCGGATGCGCTGTACGCCCGAGCTTCCAGCCTCTACGACGACAAAGCGCTCGCCACGCTCGCTGTTGCCATCGGCCAAGTCTCGTTTTTCACCGCGGTCGCGCTGTTGGAAAACCACTGCCTGGGCGCTCGCCAAGCGAAAGCTGGCGCGAGGAGTTACGGGTTACGCGTTCGTCCCGACATGAATTCGGGCTAGGCGTTCTTGCCAAAAGACGTGATGTAGAGCCGGCGACTATCCGTCGGCTCTACCAACCACATCGCTTCGCCAATAGATGGGCCCGGCTTTCAAAGCGGTCATTATGTTGCCGGCCAGTTGAAGTGGCCTGCGATAGGCGACAAAGCCCGGATGCGCTGTATCACCCCGACTGCATTGACCTCCCGCTCAAAGAACGCTCTTTTCAGGGCCATAAGCTTTGGCGAGACGGACCATGCCTTTCGTTCGAAGGCGTTGGTACCAATAGAATAGTATCATCAAGCCGGTTGTTGTGCCGGCACCAAGGCACAGTGCAGGCGCCAACGCTGATCCGACATATAGTGCTAGAAGGGTCACGCCCGCCGCCGCGACAATGGCATTTACGAAAGCGATCATCGTCGCGGCTGTGGTCAGATGCGCCAGGAGCGGCCCGGCACGCAGCGACGGTTCGGCGTCGTTTTCTGGCCAACGGCCGAACTCTTTGGAAAACTGAAAAGCAGCATCCTCCCCCAGCGTTCGGTAGTAGGCCCTGATCCGGGCGATGCCGATATGGGCCTGCATGTTCTCGGCGGCTATATCGATCAACCTTAAGACGGTGAAGCTACCCAGCAAAAAGAGCGATGGCAGCACGGCTAGGAGAAACGGCTGAAGGAATTCAGGCGACTGCGCGACAAAGCCCGTCGCCACTAGAGCGCTCGATAGAGACATGATGTAGATGGTCGTTCGCGACGCCATTTCGCTGATAGTTGCGCTGATCGCCGATTGCTGCACGAAATGCTCTGTCGTGAGGGCCGCGAGAAGCGCGGTGTGGGGTGTTGTCGTGTCGGCCATTTTATATCTCCTGTGGTGAGCATGCCGCCGCTGGCGCATCCTGAGCGACAGAGCCGTCGACACAGGCTGCATGCGCCTCCGCGATTGTGCAGATGTTCAAAGAGTGTTCATCAACTTGGCAATTCCGTTTAAATGGCGCCGGAATTCGGCTTGCCCGATGCCTGTATAACGCCGGAAATCGCGGCTCGCATGGGCTTGATCGAAATAGCCTTGCATGGCGGCCAATTGCGCCAGTCCGCCGGCGGGCGCGTCGGGCAGCAGAGCCCCAACTAGTCGATAATAGCGCATGACGCCCGCGTATCGTTTTGGTGAAAGGCCCACGAGGTTCCGGGACAGTCGATAGAGCGAAGAATAGGACAGCCCCAGCGCGGCCGCGGCAGTAGCAACGCCCTGGTTTGGATCGGCATCTATGAGGCGCACGGCTTCCGCAAGATTTTGAATCTGCTGGTGGGCATTGCTCACACGTCCGGATAGGGCAATGTCGCAACTACGCTCGGTCCCAAACAGTCGCGCCAATTTGGTTAAGGTCCTGGATGGGGTTTAGGTTAGACGTTCGTCCTCGGCAAGATTGTCACAATTCGGTCACTCGCCGCCAAATTGCCGAATGTCCGGACACGGCGGACTGAAGCAACGCAGCATTTTCCACTTTGAGGCGAAGTAATTCTCAACTATGGTCCGCCAAGCTTTTGGCATGGGGGGGATATTGCCGATGGTTCTATCACGCAGGGGTGTCGTGCTCGGCGGCCTGGCGCTGGTCGCGGTGGGTGCAACCAGCAATATTGCTCAAGCCGCGGCGGCAAAATCCTTTTTCGCCGGTACCGCCAGCGACAACAATTTTGTCTATCGCAAGACCAACTTCGCCAAGATCGACAAGAGATGGCATCGCCAGATCGTCAAGTATTTCAGCAGCGAGCCGGTCGGCACCGTCGTGGTCGATACCCGCCACCACTTCCTCTACGTCATCATGGAAAACAAGACCGCCATCCGCTACGGCGTCGGCGTCGGCAAGGACGGCTTCAAATGGTACGGCCGCGCGACGATCGACCGCCGCGCGCTGTGGCCGCAATGGGTCCCGCCCCCCGAAATGCGTAAGCGCAAGCCGGACCTACCGCACATGGTCGCAGGCGGCGCGTCCAACAATCCGCTCGGGCCGCGCGCGCTCTATCTGCACCGCAACGGCGCCGACACCGGCTACCGCCTGCATGGCACGCTGGAGCCATGGAGCATCGGCACCGACGCTTCCAGCGGCTGCATCCGCATGTTCCCGGAAGACATCATCGACCTCTACCAGCGCTGCCCGATCGGCACCGCGGTGCAGGTCCTGCCGCACATCGCCGACCAGGCGCCCGCTTCCACCACTGTCGAATGATTGGCGCCTCATGAACCGCATGATTGAGAACACGCGCCGGCTGCTCGCCGCCGGCCTGCTGGTGCTGGCCGCATCCTGCTCGACCAGCAACACGCTGGCCCCTTCCACGCCCGACATCACCAACACCGAGGTTGCCGGCTTCCAGAACGTGCAGCCGGGCAGCGAGGAGGATTTTATCCTCAATGTCGGCCGCCGCACCTATTTCACGCAAGGTTCGGCCGCGCTCGATTCTGTCGCCAAGGCCACCCTCGACACCCAGATCGCCTGGTTAGCAAAGCATCCGCGCTGGCTGCTCAAGCTGCAGGGTTTCGCCGACGATCCCGGCGCAAGTGAAACGGCGCTGTCGCAGCAGCGCGCCGATGCGGTGATGGACTACCTCGCCGCCGGCGGCATAGACCGCAACCGCATGTGGGCCAAGGGCTACGGCAAGGACAGGCTCGTCCGCGACTGCCCCGACACCGCCTGCAGGTCGCAGAACCGCCGCGTTGTGTCTAATTTGCGCGATGAGAGGGACGAGCCGTAGGGGGCTGCTGTTCTGCTTGTGACCCGAAGCAGAGTCTCACACGCGACGGCGGCATGGCTGCTTTTGCGCCTCATGTCGGCCGTAAAGATCAGCTTTGCGGCTTGAAAGTAGACAGCGCTGGAGGTCGCGGTTGCGCCATTGCCAAGCACCGAGCGAGCTAATGAGACGCCGGGCCGTCCTCGAGCGGACGCTCACTCTTTCAGCCGAGTATAGAGGCCGCGTGTGGCCAACGTCTCTTGCTGTCCGGGACGCGTGAAATAGAGCTCAAAGACATGGCGATCGTTGTTCTCGATTTTGATTACTGTGCGCATGCCGATCGACTTGCCGACCGTGTCTTCGCCAGCCACACCCTGGTCGGTGAAGGCCCCGGACATGCTGATGGGCCTTTGATTTCCGGATCCAGGGGTGCCTTCGTAGTACATCATGGTTGTGTTGACAGGATCGATCGTAATCCACTCGTATCGGTCGTCCATGATACTGTAGCCGAGCCAGCCTTTGCGCCAGATTGGCGCTCCATCCAGCGTCCCCTCCATCGTGTCTTCGATGTAACGGCCGCCTGCCAACCACTGCCGACGGCTAATGAGGTCGTCCGTCACGAGCGGCGGCTGATCGGGGCTGCGGCCGAGCGTGCCGTAGAAGCTCAACTGGACCCGCCAGGTGCCAACTAGTGGCGCCAGAACCTCATGCGCCTGACCCGGCAATCCGCGACTAAGCCATTTGGGTAACCCGGACTGCGTCGGGGGCGCGGCCGCGGCCGAGCCATCTTGAGCCAATGCGCCGGAAGGAACGGGGAGGGCGAACGCAACGACAATTAGGGCAACGTGTAGTGTCTCAATGATTCTTTTCATCTGCGGTCCATTGTTTATTGGAAATTGCTGTAACGCGCTTGGTTGAGGGTCACCGTTGTGAACTTTCCGCGTGAACCGGATGGATACTGATCTCTTAACCCTTGAGGCTCTATCTGTTAGATCATTCGATGCTGACCAGCGTTTCACCTCCTGAAACTTCTAGAATAGCGCCGGTCACGAAATCATTAGTCATCAGGAAAAGTGCGGCCTTGCCGATATCGTCGACTTTTCCAACGCGACCTGCTGGGAAGCTCTCGCGCACCAGCGCGAAAAACGCCTCCCGCTTGGTTTGCGGCATGCCGGCCCACATTTCGCTGTCTATGACGCCTGGACGGATTGTGTTGACGCGGATCGGACCGAGTTCGAGCGCAAGGGCTCGTGTCAGCGCCTCCAGACCAGCGAACGCGACCATCATCATCGAAGCGCCCATGCGAGGCTTGGTCACCAAGCCGCCAGTAGTGAATGTGATCGAACCGCCTTTCCGCATCTTGGGCGCCGCGTGCCGCGCGCAAGACCAACTGCCCAGGAGCTTGCCATACAGAACGGCCTGCGCGTCGGCCAGCGTTTGGGAGAGGAAGGTTCCTCCAGGACTTGGTGGAGTTGCGGTGATGAGAAGGTGGTCGAGCGCCCCCAGCGTTTCGAATACTTGCTCGACCGCCGCATCGTCGGTCATATCCAGCGACTGCAAGGTGATTGAACCGTGGGCGCTTTGTTCTGCAGTCAATTTCGCCGGTGGCCGCCGCCCGAGCGCGATGACCTCGGCGCCTGCGCGCGAGGCCGCAAGAGCCGCCCCCATGCCCATGCCGCTTGTCCCGCCAACGATCACGACTCGCTGATTCAGAAGAGACTGCTCGTCACCGGTCATCGCGGATCTCTGCCGCTGGCATATGGGCTCAGCATCTCAAGCCACTGCGTCTCCATGTCGCCCGGTTCGAGCTCACCACCATCTACGACGAACCTCTGGACATAGGCTTCGCTGAAGTGGCTCTTGACTGCATCGACACTGCGCCAGACTTCGTAGATGACGATGAGATCGGGGTCGGATCGATCACGATGGATGTGGAATTGTAGACAGCCCGTTTCTGATCTCGTCGCTTCGAGATCCTCAAGCATCCGGGTAACGAGCGCTTCGCCTTGACCAGGAGCGGCGCGATGCTTGGCGATAATGCAATAGGGCGTGTGTTCGCCAGTGGCTGGTGGGGGAAGATCAGGCAACACCAACGCCATATGAGTCTCCTTCTGGTAGCGGCCTAGGAGGTATTCTGCATTCACACGTCATGCGTTCATGGCGCATGCGAAATCCCGGCTATTGCTCCTTCGATAATCCACCACGATGCAGTCGCTGCTTTGGCTCGCGAATCGGTCGAAGTGGTTACGGCATTTGAGAATTTGCAGATCCTGGCGCGGCGCCGCTATGGCAGAAACGCTTGAATGTCTGACCGTTTGTCGCACTGATTACATTAGCCGTGGATCGCATCAGGCGATATGCAGGACCGATCCCGTCTCTGTATGCTCACCCGCGCCCGGAATCTCGGACCGCGCCTGGCGAGACGCCTATGAAGCGTTTGAATGCCCTGCTGAAGGATGCATCGGACTCATATCCCAACTCAGACGCGACCTGTGACAGCGACATATATCCGTTCCGCAACCAGGATTCGGCCAGCCTAAGCCTCCATTGCAGGAGATAGCGGGCGGGAGATACCGACAACAGACCCTTGAATCGCTGCAAAAACCTCGATCGCGACAGCCCAGACAATGCCGCCAGGCGATCGACTGGCCAGTCTTCGCCGGGGGAGCGATGGATTCTTGCAAGCGCAGACCCGATTTGCGGATCCCGCACGGCCGCCAGCCAACCAGTCAGATTGTCGGAACACGTTTCGACCCAGGATCTGATTACTTGCGTCATGACAATATCAGCAAGGCGCGCCATTACCGTTGCCGATCCGATTCTTTGCCCATCAGCCTCCCGCGCCATCATAGCAAGGAGGTTTGGCAGGTCAGTATCGCTGTGCTCTGCATAGCGGATATGCATCACCGGAGGCAGCAGTTCCAGGAGCGGATTTGCCGTCGGCCCCTCAAAGCCGATCGTACAGCATGCGATCAGCGATCGCGGACCGCCGCCGCCGGACTTCAATTCGTAGGTTCCATTCCCGATCAACGCCGGTTTGATATCGTCCAGTGGCAAGGCTCTCCCTTTGGGCCGGTCGGACATGGTGTGCTCTGTTCCGTGGGGAAGAAGAAGCACATCGCCGCATTCCAGCAGCAGCGGTGGCAAGCTCTTGGCTTGTATCCAGCACTGACCCTCGAGCATCGCATGAAATCGTACGCCCTCCCTGAACGGCACGGCGATGCCCCAGGGCGCCGTTAACTCGCTGCGGCCATATCTCGCATGGGCAAGGCGCAGGTCGCGCAGCACCTCGCTCAACAAATCATTCTCGGCCGGCTGGTAGCCCATCGTTGCACGTCCAAGACCGGGCCGATTCATTTATCTAAGCGGATGGTCCATATGCATTCCTTTGCCTCGAACCTTTGCGTACTCTTTATCCATCCCGTTATCTCTTGGTGGGCAGAATATGCTACGGATCGATCCTCTAGGTCCTAAATCTAATAGGTCTGCATGATGGCGGCTGCGCGACTACCGAATTTTCTCGGCTCGCGCGTTCCCATACCGAGGCGACGGCGCAATGTCGGTGTTTGGCAGACTACGTCGTGTGGCTGATCTGCTCGACGATAGAGTTCCAATCAAGTCCGGCTCTTTCGTGCGATATGGGAAGTCCGCAACGGAACATCAGCGCAGGTTGTCGCGAATGTCGGCTATCCGATAGCAAAAGATGGGGGATCCCTGCGCCGAGCTATATGTCTGCTCACCTACATATCAAACTACAAGCTGCCGGTGCGCCCTCGGCCTCACTTGCGTCATCGCCTGCTTCAGCCTGACCGATCGAACTGGTCATCGGACCAATGCGGGATTCGTCCGCACTGAGGCAGAACACTGATGCGTTGGCGCAATAGCAACGAACTGAGCACTCCCCCGGCCCAACGACCGGTCATGGCGCGGCTGCTCGTCGCTAAGGTTCTTTCTTCCGCAGGTCTTTGACGACATCGAGAAAGGCCCGCAGTGCGGGCGGTACGGCTCGATGTCCGGGGTAGTAAACCGCAACTTCTTCCGCAGCGGGCATCCATGCGGTCAGGACCTTGCGCAGCCGGTCGTCGGACAAGGCCGCTTCGGCGGCCCAATCGGCCACGTAGGCGACTCCCAGATCCTCAATTGCGGCTTCGACCATCAGTTCTTCGTCGTCGAGGACGACGGGGCCGTTTGCCTCGATCACGAGTTCCTGGCCGGCGCGTTCGAACTCCCATCGGTAAAGCTTGCCGCTGGGCATGCGGTGGCCGATGCAATGGTGGCGTTGCAATTCCTCGGGGGTTTTCGGGTCGCCGAAGCGATCGAGGTAGGTGGGCGACGCGACACAGATGAACCTCAACGCGCGTGCAAGCGGCACGGCGATCATGTCCTTGGGGACCGATCCGAGGAGGCGCACGCCGGCATCGAAGCCGCTGGACACGATATCGATGAGCCGCCCCTCGACGACGATGTCCACGATCACGTCCGGATGGCGCTCCGCCATCTGCTGAAGAACCCCGCGAACGAGAAGCCCGGCCACCAGTCGCGGTGCGTTGATGCGGACGGTGCCCGCGACATTGCCCCTGAACCCGGCGACGCTGTCGAGCGCCTCGTCCAGCGAGGCGAGCGCCGGCTGAAGGCGGCCGAGTAACTGGAAACCGGCTTCCGTCGGCGAGACGCTGCGTGTGGTGCGGTTGAGAAGGCGCACGCCCATGCGCTCCTCGAGCGCACGCATGGCGTGGCTCAATGTGGAAGGTGCCGTGCCGATCTCATCCGCTGCGCGGCGGAAGCTGCGGTGCGTGGCAACGGCCACGAAGGCGGTGAGATCGTTGAGGGACAGGCGGGGCATTGATGGTAATTTTGCATCACCTCATGCCGATTTCAACGGCTTATGCGCGTAATGCGATTGCCCTATCTCCTGCCTGTATCAACTCGGCGCCTCCGGCGCGCTGCCGTTTTCAAGACAGAAAGGAACACGAAATGCCTGCACGTGACGCCATCTATCCGGCCAAACGCCACGCGTTATACGATATTCATCGATATTCCGCGGCCATTCGCTCCGGCGATCTTCTCTTCGTCTCGGGGCAGGTCGGCAGCCGTGAGGACGGCTCGCCCGAGCCCGCATTCGAGGATCAGGTTCGGCGGGCTTTTGCCAATCTGCGCGCGGTCCTGGCCGCCGCCGGGTGCAGCTTCGACGACGTTGTCGACGTCACCACCTTCCACACCAACCCGGACCAACAGATCGAAACGGTGCTGGCCGTCCGGGCGGAAGAGATCGGCGGACCTCCCTATCCGAACTGGACGGCAGTGGGCGTCAATTGGCTTGCCGGCTTCGATTTCGAGATCAAGGTCATCGCCCGCATCCCTTCGACGCTCAGCGGCCAGCCGGCGGACAAGCGTTGATCGTTCACCCTCACTTCGTCCTGACGCAGGATGGGTCAGCAACTCCCATGATCCGGCCGCGTGACGCGTTCTTTCAGCCCTTTTCGTAGCACGTGACTGCCTTTCCCTTCTGGTGTTGCATTATGGTCGTAATATGTTATTATGATCATAATTCAACCGGCGAGAGAAGTCTGGCCCTGACGATTTGGAGCACGAAATGAATGCGAATTCCGAAAAAACCGCTGTTGTGACCGGAGCCTCCTCGGGCATCGGCCACGCCAGCGCCGAGGCGCTTGCGCGGGCAGGATTCACCGTCTTCGGGACAAGTCGCCGCCCTGTCGGCAACGGCCCGGACGGGGTGACCATGCTGGTTTGCGACGTCACCGATGACGCTTCTGTCAGCGCCCTCGTTTCGACTGTGCTGGCGGAGACCGGGCGGATCGACCTCCTGGTCAACAATGCCGGCGTCGGTTTGCTTGGCGGTGCCGAGGAATCCTCGGTCGCACAGGTGCAGGCGCTGTTCGACGTCAATCTGTTCGGCGTCATCCGCATGATCAATGCGGTGCTGCCGTCAATGCGGCAGCGCGGCGAAGGGCGCATCATCAATATCGGCTCGATTCTGGGATTGGTGCCGGCGCCATACTCAGCTCATTACTCTGCGGTCAAGCACGCGCTTGAGGGCTATTCGGAATCGCTCGATCACGAGGTTCGTGCTTTCGATATTCGCGTCTCGGTCATCGAGCCGGCATTCGTGCGTACCGTCTTCGACCAGAACGGGATCGAGCCGGATTCGGTGTTGCAGGAATACGATCGGGCGCGCGCCGGGCTCAAGGCGCTGCTGGGCGATGTGATGCCGAAAGCCGATCCGCCGGAAGTGGTGGCGGATGTGGTGGTCAAGGCGGCGACCGATGTCCGCCCGCGGCGTCGCTATACCGCCGGCAAGGCCGCGCGCCAGGTCAGCATTCTGCGCCGCTTTGCCCCCGCAGAGATGTTTGACAAGAGCTTGCGCAAACAGTTCCGCCTGCCGGTCTGAACCCGGTTAGCAGTGCTCCACCGCCAACGGCTTCGCATCGAAGTGAACAGGGTGTTCAGCAAGAACAGTCGAGCGCGCTGTCTCGCAAGCTGGCAGATTGCTCTCACACAGGAGAGCATGATGACGACGCGGCAAGATCCCTACCACGCGCGCATGAAACGGGTGTTGAGCTACATCGACCGGCATCTTGAGGATGATCTTGGCCTGGACACGCTTAGTGCCGTTGCGGCCTTGTCCAAGTACCATTTCCACCGCCAATTCAGAGGATATTTCGGCATATCAGTGCATCGCTACGTCCAACTCGTTCGCATGAAACGGGCGGGACAGGTGCTTGCCTTCAAGGACGAGGCGAGCGCGACCGAAACCGCGCTGGACGTCGGTTACGATGCGCCCGACGCCTTCGCCCGCGCGTTTCGGAAAAGCTTTGGGCAATTGCCTTCCGCATTTCGGGACACGCCCGACTGGGAGGTGTGGTTTGCCAGCCTGTGGCCATTGACCAACGCGAGGAGCAAGCTCATGAAAACGGCGTATTCATTGGCTGACGTCAACATCATCGACGTGCCGGAAACACCCGTCGCCGTCCTGCAGCACCGAGGCAATCCGACCCTGGTCGCCGAGACTATCCAGAAATTCATCGCCTGGCGAAGGGCTGTCGGTTTGAGCGCCGCGTCCAGTGCGACCTACAATGTGTTTCATTCGGATTCCGACATAATCTGTGCAGCGACCGATCGGAAAATCGAGCTGAACGACCAGGGCGTGTAAGCCGGTGTTCTTCCGGCCGGACGATGTGCCGTGCTTCGCGCAATCGGAGCAGAAAATGTCGAGCCGGCGAGCGAATTCCTGTATCGCAACTGGTTGCCGGCAAGCGGTGAGGAACTTCGGGACTTTCCCCTCTACTGTCAGCGGGTGAGTATTGTTCCGATGGTTGCCGAGCACGAGGCCATCACCGACATCTTCCTGCCATTGGTGTGATTGCTGACCCTCCAATGGCCGTCATGTCAGCTGCAATCGAATGCGGGTCGGCTCGAGGCGTTGTGAGCCGCATCGGCCTCAGATTCCAACGTCGATCGCCGATGACATATCCGCCGCCGCCGCGACAATGGCACGTCTCAACCATATGTGCCTGGGCGCGTCCTGCTGGCGCGCGTGCCAGACAAGGCTCATCGTGAAGCTGCCAAGATCGAGGGGCGGCGGCAACGATACGAAGCGCTTCATGTTGGCGGCCGCTCGCGCCAGGCTCGAAGGCAGGGTCATGATGAGGTCGGAGCGAGCGGCGATCTCGAGCGCCGCGAAGAAGTTCGGCACGCGCAGCTTCACCCGCCGCGTTCGCCCGATGCGGGCAAGCACCTCGTCGACAGGCGCAGGCCCGACGCCGGTGACGCTCACCACGATATGCTCAAGCGCCAGGAAACGCTCGAGCGTCAGCTTTCGGGCGAGCGCCGGGTGCTCCGCGCGCATCAGCGTCACGAGCGTCTCGTCATAGAGGCCGCGCCGACGGATGCCGGCCGGGGCTTCGTCGACCAGCGCCACCATCGCATCGGCGATACCCTGCTCCAGCGCTTCGACTGCGTCCGTGCCCAGCGCGACGATATCGAGATCGAGGGACGGCGCCTCGCGTCCAAGGCGGGCGAGCAGATGCGGCGCCAGCACGGCGGCCTGGAGATCGGGCATCAGCAGCCGGATCCGGCCGGTGGCGGTGGCGGGATCGAACGCGTTGGCCTCGACCATCTCTCGCACACCCGCCAAGATGCCGCGCAGCACCGGGCGCACCTCTTCCGCACGGGCGCTGAGGACGTAGCCGCCCGGTCCATCGGCCAGCAGCGCATCCGAAAACAGCGCGCGCAATCGGCCGAGCGCTCGGCTCGCGGCGGGCTGGCTCATGCCGAGCCGGCTTGCGGCACGGGTGACGTTCTTCTCGTCCAGCAGCGCTTCGAGCGCCACCAGCAGGTTCAGGTCGATCCGGCGTAAATCCACTTCGCGCATGGTGACTATATACACCATGCATTGGACGCATGGAAAGCCTGCGCCTATCGTTCTCCCCGTCAAGTGAGATGAGGAGAAGAAGTGATGTATGTCGTGCTTGGAGCAAACGGACGGGCCGGCGGCGAGGTCTCGCGCGCCCTGATCGCAGGCGGCGAAGCCGTGCGCGTCGTCCTGCGTCGCAAGGAACAGGGCGAAAAATGGACGGCCCTCGGCGCCGAGGTGGCCGTCGCAAGCATGGAGGATGCCGGCGCCATGGCCGCTGCGCTGACCGGCGCGCGGGCCGCGTTCCTGCTCAACCCGCCGCCGGTGAGCGGTGATCCCTATCAGCGCACGGAAGAAATCGGCGCCGCGCTTGCCGATGCAGCACGGCGTGCAGGTCTGCCAAAGGCCGTCGTCCTGTCGTCCATCGGAGCGCAGCATGCCTCCGGCACCGGCGTCATCGCCACCCTCAACCGGTTCGAGGCGCTGCTCGGCGGCGTGGCGCCGGCCACCGCCTTCCTGCGGTCGGGGTATTTTGTCGAAACCTGGAGCGAGGTGGCGCAACCGGTCCTGTCGCAAAGCATACTGCCGACCTTTATCGAGCCCTCGCAGAAAATCCCGATGGTGAGCACGATCGATGTCGGGCGCGCAGCAGCGACCGTGCTGTGCGAGGAATGGACCGGAAAGCGGGTCGTGGAGTTGGGCGGACCGGAAGACTGGAGCGCCGGCGACGTGGCATCGGCCTTCGCGGACGTTCTCGGCCGGCCGGTAACGCCTGTGCTTGTTGCGCCGGAGGAACGTGCCGCGCTGCTTGCCGAGGAAGGCGTGCCGGGCGAGGTGGTAGACGCGCTGCTCGGCATGTATGAGGGAATCGCAAACGGCCTGTTGACGCGCCAGGACAGCAGCGAGCACCGGCGGGGCACGACCTTCCTGGCGACGGCGATAGAGCGCGTTGTCGCAACACCAGCCGGCCGCTGATCCTCGGCCGAGTAGCGACGGCCGAAACGGATTACGGGCTTCCAGCCACTTGCAGGGAACGTTTTCGGCCGCAATACCCCCGCGTCTCGCCGACCAACGCTGTCGGCGACGTGCGGAACTCGCGCCACTCGTTTGGACTTAACTCTATTCCGGACGGCAAAAAGGGAATCCTGACATGAGACTGCCTGCCCCGCGCCAAATGCGTCTCTCCGGTGGAACCGAGCTTGCCTACGTCACTGCGGGCGATCCATCCAACCCCGCTTTGCTCCTCCTGCATGGGTTTCCCAGCTCCGCACGTGCATTCCGCGATGTGATTCCCGGACTGGCGGGCGCAGCCTATGTGATCGCGCCCGACCTCCCGGGCCATGGCCAGTCCGACGTCCCGCCGACACCATCCTTCGCCGCGATCAGCGAGGCGATTTCCGAATTGCTGACCCACCTCGCGATCGGGCGCCGCTTCATCCACATTCATGACTGGGGCGCCGCCGTGGGTCTGCAGATCGCCACGCAAGCGCCCGAGCTGGTTTCGGGTCTCATCATCCAGAACGCAAACGCGCATCGAACCGGCTTCGGTCCCGTTTGGGACGCCGTGTTGAAATTCTGGTCAGAACCGACGAAAGAGAACGAAGCGGCCGCGACCCCCGACCTGACCTTCGAATTCACACGCGAGCAATATTTGGGCGGCCTGCCGGAAGACGTCGCCGCCACGATCAGGGGCGACCCCTGGGCCGAGGACTGGAGGGTGATGAATCTTCCCGGCCGCATGGAGACCCACCGCGCGCTCATCGGCGACTACAAAAGCCATGCCGCGCGTTTCGATACGATCGCCGCCTATTTGAAGCAATGGCAACCGCCGGCGCTCATGCTGTGGGGCCGTCACGACCCCTATTTCGATATCGCCGAAACGCTGTCCTGGATGCAGGATCTGCCGCGGATGGAAGCGCATGTTTTCGACGGCGGGCACTTCCTGCTTGAGACGCACGCCGAACCAGCACTCTGCCTGACGATCGAATTCATCAAGCGAACACAGAAGATACACCGGCGCCTAGCCCATCCCGGACCAGTGCGAGGAGTGCAGGCATGACATCCCCCACGCAACAGCGGCTGCGCCTGTCCGGCGGGACCGAGCTTTGCTTCATCACCGCGGGTGATGCGTCCAATCCCGCGCTGCTGCTCCTGCACGGATTCCCGAGCTCGTCGCGTACTTTCCAGGGCATCATTCCCGGCCTTTCGCGGGTCGCCTTCGTCATCGCCCCCGACTTGCCTGGCTACGGCCAATCGGCGCCGTTGCCCGCGCCGTCGTTCGAAACGTTCAGCGGCGCAATCCAGGAGCTCTTAACTCATCTCGCGATCGATCGGCGCTTCATCTACCTGCACGATTGGGGCGCGGCTGCAGGTCTCCAGGTCGCCATGCAATCCCCCGACCTCGTCTCAGGCCTCATCATTCAGAGCGCCAACGCACACCGCACAGGGTTCGGACCGCAATGGCAAGCCACGTTCGAATTCTGGTCAAACCCGACGGAAGAGAACGAAAGGAAGGCTACCGCGTTTTTGACCTTGGAAGGCACCCGCGAGCAATATTTGGGCGGCTTGCCGGAGGATGTCGCTGCCCGGATCAAAGGCGAACCCTGGATCGAGGACTGGAGGGTGATGAATCAGCCTGGCGGTATGGAAACACAACGCGCACTCCTCGCCAACTACGCCAACCATGCCGCTCGCTTCAGTGTCATCGCCGACTATATCGAAACGCGGCAGCCGCCGGCGCTCATGCTGTGGGGCCGCCACGACCCGTTCTTCGACATCGCCGAAACACTGTCGTGGATGCAAGACCTTCCACGTATGGAAGCGCACATCTTCGACGGCGGCCACTTCCTGCTCGAAACCCACGCCGAGGCGGCAGCCGCGCTGATGACCGACTTTATTGAGCGAACGCAGATTGCGATTGGCCATTCAGCCACGATCAGCCCGTGAGGCGCGCACGAAACAAGCCGGAGCCGTCCGGCAGGCGCGACCTGGAGATATCCCGGAATCCAGCCTCGGTCATCCACGCGCGATACTGACCTTCAGTGTACGATTCGCCGTGGCGATAGAGGTTCAGGAAGGTGAGATTCAGAAACACACCCTCAGGCGGGCCGAGGCGGTCGTCATCGACGACACCCCACCCCGCAATTGCGATCTCGCCGCCGGGTGTGAGGCAACGCGCCGCGTTCAGGATCGAACTGCGCGCCTGGTCGGGCGGCAGGACCTGGACGACGGCCTTCAGGATCGCCAGATCGTGCCGACCGATCGACGGCGCGACAGTTATGTCACCCTCTTCGACAACCACGTCGTCGGCACCGTATTCTGACAGGATATCTTTCGCGACTGCTGCGACCGTTGGGAGTTCCATCAGCGTCGCCGCAATCTGCGGCCGCCGCTCGCGAAGTCCGACGAGAATGGTCCCGGGGCCGCCGCCGATGTCGATGACCGAGCCGATCGCCGAGAGGTCCATCTCCCGGGCCAGATGGCGGCCGAAAATTACCCCGCCCGGTGCGAGCATGCGGCTGAAGGCCGCCGCTGCCTCGGGCCCGGCTTCGGAAAAGTCGTGCAGCGCAGCCGGCCGGTTCTGTCGCAGCGACTCTGCGGTCAGCAGGTCGGCTCCCCAGAGCTCGCGCAGGAGCGCATGATCGCCGCCGCGATAGGTCGGCTTGGACGCGTCGAGGAAGGCCGCCGCTTCGGCGCCGTTGCGAAATCGACCATCCTCGACTTCGAGGAGACCGATGCTGGCGAGCGCGTAGAGGAGCCGCGACAGACGATCGGGCTCGACTTTGAGCTCGGCTCCAAGGCTGTCGGCAGTCACCGCGCTGCTACCGAGCCGGGTGAAGATGCCAAGGTCCAGCCCGGCGCGAAGCGCCAAGGCGGGCGGCACCGCTGCGATCAGTTTGTCGATCCGATCAGAATCCACCATGTCCTTCCGCGATCCAGGACCGGCTTGCCTACCCATCGCGTTGACTGCTACCGCACGATTTCGCGATGGCCGCCGGGCAGGCGGGTGGCGATGAGCTTGTCGATGCGGCGGCCGTCGAGGTCGACGACCTCGAAGCGCCAGCCCTGCGCATCGACGCATTCGCCGGTCGTCGGCAGATGGTGCAGATGCGCCAGCACGTAACCGGCGACAGTCTCGTAGTCGCGGTTCTCGGGCAGGTCGATGCCGAGAACGTCGGCCATCTCGTCGGCCTGCATGTAGCCGGCGAGCAACCATGAGCCGTCGTCACGCTTGACGGCGTTTTCTTCGTCGCCGGCGTCGAGGTCCGCCCGGAAGACGCCGGTGATGGCTTCCAGTATGTCGGCCGGGGTGACGATGCCTTCGAAATGGCCGTATTCGTCATGGACCAGCGCCATCGGCACGTTGGATTCCTTGAGTGTCGAAAGGACATCCAGCGCGTCGGCCTGGTCATGGACGATGGGAGCGGTGCGCACATGCCGGCGCGGGTCGAGCGCGCGACCGCCGAGCATCGCGGCCAGCACGTCGCGGGTCTGGACGACGCCGATCATGGCGTCGACGCTGCCATCGCCGGCCGGCAGGCGCGAATGCTGGGTCTCCATCAGGAGTTTGCGGGTCGCCGCGTCGTCGGACTGCAGGTTGATCCAGTCGACCTCGGTGCGCGGCGTCATCACCGCGCGGACGGCGCGGTCGCCGAGCCGCATGACGCCGGCGATCATGCGCCGCTCGTCCGATTCGATGGTGCCGTGATGCTCGGCCTCGGCGACCAGCATCTTGATCTCCTCGTCGGTGACCTTCTCCTCGCTTTCACCGCGCTGGCCGAGCAGCCACAGCATGGCGCGGCCGGAGATGTCGAGCAGGAACACCAGCGGTGCCGAAACGGTGGCGAGGATGGTCATCGCCGGAGCAACCCTGGAGGCGACGCGTTCGGGATCGCGCAGCGCGATCTGCTTGGGCACCAGTTCGCCGATGATCAGCGAGAAGTAGGTGATGAGGGCGACGACGATGCCGACGCCGATCGGGTCGGCAAGGCTTTCGCGGACGCCGGTCGATGCCAGGAACACGGACAGCCGCTCGCCGAGCGTGGCGCCGGAAAAGGCGCCTGATAAAACACCGACCAGGGTAATGCCGATCTGCACCGACGACAGGAATTTGCCTGGATTGGAGCCGAGCGCCAGGGCGCGTCCGGCGCCCGTGACGTTGCGGTCGATCATCGCCTTGAGGCGGGCCGGCCGTGACGAGACGATGGCAAGCTCGGACATTGCCAAAAGGCCGTTCACGCAGATGAGGACGACCACGATAGCGATTTCAGCGTAAAGCATGCGCGGTCAATAGCATTGCGGCGCGGTCTTCGAAAATAGACGGCCGTCATTTTTCATGCCGGCGGGCGCACCATCTCATGCGGCATCCCATGGCGGCGACGAAAAATGCTCGATCAGGGCGTCGACGACGACACGGACTTTTGGCGTCAGGCTGCGCGTCACCGGCCAGATGGCGTGCATGACGACGTCTTCGAGGAGACAGTCCGACAGGACCGTCTCTTCGTCTTGTGCCTACGGCAGCTGCCGCAGCAGGCCAACCACCGCCTTGCCATCGGTGAAATAGGGATCGCCGCCGCCATTGCGCCCGGTCTTTGTCGCACCGATGCCGGATATCTCGCTGGTCGAGATCAGCATGCCAGCGGCAGACAGGTCGCGGATCAGGAAGTCGCGCTCGGCGTCGATGTCGGGACCGATATGGTGGGTGATCTGGCCGGTGTCGTGGCTGAGCCCGACGCCGCGATCGTAGCTTGCCGCACCCAGCCAGAGCGGCCGGCCATCGTCTCCACTCGCATCGGTCTGCCAGAAGCGGACGTGATGGCGCCGGTCGGCACTGTCGCCGACCGGCTTCTCGAAGGCCAGATCCTGTGCACGGCCTTCGAACAACAGCCGGCTGACCGGCGCGTCGGGATAGGGCCGATCGAACAGCACGCTTTCGCCGATCTCGATCGCCGTCTCCAGCGTGAGAGCGTCGGCGGTGTCCCATCCGGCGACGGCGAAGGCGTGGACCAGCTCTTTTTTGGTGCCGACGAGGCCGACATTGATCGGATCGCCCGCGATGCCTTGCGGCGTGTGCGTCACCATTTCGAAGCGCTGCGTGCGGAAGTTGCGGTCGCGCAGGGTCCAGAATTCCGGCGCGGCGAAATAGGCGAGCACGAGATAGCCGGCACAGAACACCACCAGCCAGATCGTTGCGCGTCGTCGAAGGCTTCGTCGGCTCATGCGACACCACAGTGGTGATATGACATCACCTTATGTGACGTCATTCTACGCGGCGGCGCACACCTTGGGCAGTGGGCACGCGCTCGGGCTCAGCGGCAGGCGCGGTAGCCGTTCTTGCGGTTCTTGATGTCGAAATGGAAATGGTTGCGGTGGTCGTAATTGTAGCCGGGACCGAGCACGGTGGTGAAATACTGGCAGCCGTCGGCGCGCACAGTGTTGAGGAAGCCGCGGGTGCGGAAGGCGAACAGGCCGGGCTTGCGCACGTCGATCTCCTTGCCATTGCTAAGCTCGATGCTCATGACGTCGAGCGCGTTGCCCTTGCTGTGCTCCGACAGCGTGCCTTCGCCGGCGATCCTGCGGCAGGAATAGCTCGAGCCCTGGCGAATGGTCCTGACGCCGGAGAAATAACGCCAGCGGGCGGACGGGACCAGTTCATTCCTGGCCCAGCCGGCGAAGGTGGCGGCCATGTCGCAGGTCAGCGTCGCGGCCGGCTTCATCCCGATGCGGCCGATGGCCGAGATCTTGACCGGATAGTCGATGCCGCACTGGCCTTCGCGGATCGGCGCAAGGTCGCTGTAGACGACGCCCAGGCGCTTCAAATCCTTGCGGCACTCGACCTCGCTGGCCGGCATCTGTTCGGTCGGCGCCATCGGCTCGTCCATGCGTGGATAGGCGGCGGTCATGTAAGGGTTGGATGGGACGAGGCGCTGCATTCCAGCGTACTCTGGGACAGCTGATGTCTGGCTGCCGACATCGACGGCCGGTTCCAGCGAGAGCACGCTGCCGGTGGTGCAGGCCGAGATCGCTGCGATGGCAAGCCCGCCGGCAATCACGCGCGCGCGTCTCACTTGCCGCACGGCGACAGACGCGGCGCGAAATATCCCGGCCATTGGCAGGTTCCCGGTCCCCGAGCCGATCAGGCTCCATGTCATCGTTTGATCATGATCTTTCTCCGAAAACCGGATCCCACTTTTCGGGGTCATGATCAGATGAAACGGAGCTTACCCGCCAACAGTAAAGGAAAAATCAGCGGCTGCGTTTACGGCTGCGGCCAAATTGCGGCGCGTCGGTCCGCAACCATATCACTGGCAGAAGGTGCCGCCGTTGCGGCGCGGTGCAAGATCGAGATGGAGATGCAGCGAATGATCGGCATCGCTGCCCGGGCCAAGCACGGTCTTGAACGGTCCGCAGGCTGCCTTGCGTATTGCGTTCAGGAATTTCGCCTCCTTTTCCGGTGGCGCCGGGCGGATGTCGATCCTCCTGCCGTCCGAAAGCGTGAAGCTGGCGATGTCGAGCGCGTTGCCGAAGGCGTGCTCCGACAATTTCCCGCCGCCATTGCGGTGGCGGCAGACGAAGGCGGATGCCTGGCCGACCGACTTGAGTTCGGCGCCGAGCTCGGCCTTGGCCGCCGGCTGGACGATATCGGCGGCGAAGCGCGCGGCGGCCTCGGCCATCTGGCAATTCAACTCGGATTCGGGGTTGATATCCAATGACTTGCCCAGCGTCTTCAGTGCGATCGGATAGGGGACAGAGCAGCCGACCGCCGCATCGTGCTCGGCTTTGCGTTCCTCGAAGTCGACGCCCATCGACTTCAGCCGCCGGCGGCAGGCCAGTTCCTCGTCCGGCATTTTCTCCTGCGGCACAGCGGCCGAGCGCGGGTCGGGAGGAATTTTTCTCTCCGGCGCCTGCGCCGGCTTATCCGGTGGTTTTGGCGCGGGGGCCGGTGGTTTTGCCTCGGCGGGGTTTTCGGTCGGCGTCGGAGCGACTGCCGGCGGCTGCGGCCGGGCTTGCTGATGCTGGTCCGACTTCTGCTGGTCCATTTTGTCGGTCGCGGGTTGATCTGGCTTTGGCGCATCCGCAGGGCGCGGCTCGGGGATCGGCACGTCGGCAGGCGCGGCTTCTTGCGCTGATTGCGACTGATTGAGCTCCGGGACGGGCACCTTATCGGGCAGTTCCGGAGCTTGGGCCAGGGCCGCTCCTGCGGACAGCATCGCCGCCGCCAAAGGCAGCGCCAATCTGATCAATCCGGCCATTCTGATCGATGTAGGAGAGGTCACCACCGCCATTCGCCCTTAACGGCGGGCGAATGCGGAAGTTGCCTGAACGAGGGCATTGGCCGATCACAAACGGTGACCGCGGTGTTACGCACCGATCGCTTCCAGCCCTTCCTCCAGCCAGTCGGCCAACAGCGGCATGCCGAGCAGATATTTCGCCGTGCGCTTGTTGGCGCGCTCGCGCGCGGCCGTCAGCGCGTCCGCCCATTCCGAGGCGTCATAGTCGCCGCGTCCAACCCAGGCGAGGGCGACGAGTTCGGCCGCCTCGTCGACATTGAGATCGTTGATCAGTTCGCGCAGCTCTTCTTCGGTGAGGTCCTCGGAACGTTCCTCGACGAGACCGTCATGATGATGGTTGTCATGCGCCTCGCTATCGAGTTCTACCTCGTGCTCGGCGCCATCGGCATAGTCTTCGTTGACGGCGGCGCTCAACGCCTTCGCCTTGAGGATGAACAGGCGCACCGTGTCGGGACCGATCGAAAGCTCCCATTCTTTTTCAAGGCGCCGCTGCACTGGCCGTCTCCGCATACTCCGTTGGCGTTTGCTGGATGATAGCGGATTTGCAGCGCTCGTCACGTTTTGTTCGGCGCTTCCATTTTCCGACTGGCGCGGGCCGTTGAAAAGGCTTTCACTGGCCGTGACTTTTTTCCGGGATGAAACGGCTTTTGCCCGGCGTTAGTCTTGCATTGTCATGCTTCAAGGAGAGTTCGATGCGCAGACGATTGCTGATCCAGGTTCTGGCGGTTGCCGCCCTGCCGCTGTTTGCTGTTCCGGTGTTTTCGGCCGGTGAAGGTGGAGGCGGTGGCGATGGCAGCCAGACGACACAGTGCAAGAAAGGCAAGGTCTGGGACAAGAAGCTGAAGAAGTGCGTCGCGCCCAAGCACGGCATGCTGGACGACGACAACATCTATGAAGCCGGCCGCGCGCTGGCGATGGCAGGACGTTATGACGAGGCGATTGCCGTGCTCAGCCTGGCTGCGGACAAGAAAGACCCTCGCATCCTCAACTATCTCGGCTACTCGCACCGCCATTCCGGACGCGTCACCGTCGGTCTCGGCTATTATGAGGAAGCGCTGCGCATCGATCCTGATTACACGCTGGTACGCGAATATCTCGGCGAGGCGCATCTGCAGATCGGCGATCTCGCCGGCGCCCGGGAACAGCTCCGCGAGATCGAGAAACGCATCGGCAAGGGATCTCGTGAATACGGCATGCTGTCCGAGCAGATAGACCGTTTCATGAAGGGCTGATTCTAAGCCCGAACACGCCTCAGACCGGCTGTGAGCAATCGCAGCCGGTTTTTATTGCGGCGCGCCCGGCCAGCCGGGCTGCCATGACGGCATTTCCGCAAATGGCGGGCGAATTTTTCAAAACCGATTTTTTGGCGTGAAAAACCCGCGAAGATTGCTATATTGGAGGAAATTGCGGTGACACGGTTCCGTTAGCCCGAGGCTGCCGGACCGTTTTCTTTTTGTACCCATCGACAAGGTCGCTCCCGGAATGCGGGGGCGGCGGCAGGAAAGGTCAGGCATTATGAACAAGGTCCCGATGACAGGCGAGGGGTTCGCGTCATTGAAGGAAGAACTGCGCTGGCGCCAGCAGGAAGAGCGGCCGCGCATCATCGAAGCAATCTCCGAAGCGCGCTCGCACGGCGATCTCTCTGAAAACGCGGAATACCACGCGGCGAAAGAGGCGCAGAGTCTCAATGAGGGCCGCGTCAACGAGCTCGAGGATTTTATCGCCCGCGCCGAGGTGATCGACATCACAAAGCTCAGCGGCGAAAAGGTCAAGTTCGGCGCGACCGTGGTGCTGGTCGACGAGGACACGGAAGAGAAGAAGACCTACCAGATCGTCGGCGACCAGGAGGCGGACGTGAAGTCCGGCCGCATCTCGATCTCCTCGCCGATCGCGCGGGCGCTGATCGGCAAGGAAGTCGGCGATGCCATCGAGGTCAACGCGCCAGGCGGCGCGCGGGGCTACGAGATCGTCCAGGTACAGTTCATTTAGGACCTTTTGATAATTCTACTCTGGCGGCCGACTAGCGCGGTTTTCTGCGCTTCCGGTGCTCACGTACTTTAAGTACGCTCCGCTCCGGTTCTCGAAAACCACGCTATTCGACTCGCCAGAGCGAATTCTGAAAAGGTCCTATGTCGCGGCCTGCGATTTGAGCGCCAGCAGCCTCTCAGCTTCCGCTACCACCTCTATCGGCGCGACACGAGCGCCGGGCGCGGCCAGCAGCGTTGACGAGAACGGCCCGCGCGGGCCGGTCAGGCCGGGTTCTGTCGCCACAAACACCGCGACGGTCGGCAGGCCGAAGGCACTGGCGAGGTGGGTAAGGCCGGTATCGGCGCCGATGACCAGCACCGACCGGCCGATGATCGCGGCGATCTCGGCAAGCGGTGATTTCGGCACCAGCACGGTCTGTGGAACAGCTTGGGCAATCGCCTCGGCAACCGCCTTTTCCCTGTCGTTCGACCAGGTGGTGACCGGCGTCATTCCACTTTCCACGAGACGCCGGGCCGTCTCGATCCAGTCGCCGACCGGCCATTTCTTGTCCTCGCGGCTGGTGCCGTGCAGCAGGAAAGCGGTTTTTTCGCCGACAAAAGTCGAAGCGACGGCCGGCGGCACGATGCCGGAGCCGAGCCCGGAAAAATCCGGTTCATAGCCGAGCGCCAGCCCGAACAGCCGCCTTGTGCGTTCGATGGCGTGCAGATCGCGCGGCACAGCATAGCGGCGGTCGTAGAACACGGTTGCCGAGGGCTCGCGAGCGCTCGACCGGTCGAAGCCGGCGATCGGCGCCGCGGCCTGTTTCGCCACCACGGCCGACTTCAGCAATCCTTGCGCATCGATGACGAGATCGTAGCGGCGATCCCGCAAGGCGCGGCGCAGTCCCGCTGCCTCGCACCATGTGCCGCGGCCGAGCGGGCTTGTGCGCCAGCGCCGGATTGCCACGGTGTGGATGGTCGCGATCGCCGGATGCAGCGCCACGATGCCGGCAAAAGCCTCTTCCACACACCAGTCGAACGACACGTCCGGCCGGTTGCGGCGGGCATCCTCGACGGCCGGAAAGCTGTGGATGACGTCACCCATCGAGGATGTCTTGACGATGAGCACCCTCATGCGGCGGCCGGCATTTCCAGCAGCCGTTCCGCCGCTGCCGCGACCTGCGCCACCTCAAGCGTGTTCAGGCAGTTGAGATGGCCGAGCGGGCAGATTTTCCGGTGGCAGGGCGAACAGGACAGGCCGAGCCAGACCAGTTCGCGCTGCTCGGCGAGCGGCGGCGTATTGTGCGGCGAGGTCGAGCCGTAGACGGCCACGATCGGCGTGCCGACCGCGGCGGCGACATGCATCAGCCCACTGTCGTTCGACACCGCAAGCCTGGCCGCGGCGATCAGGTCGATGGCGTCCTCCAGCCGCGTCTGGCCAGCGAGGTCGACAACATCAGGTGCAAGCGTGGCGATTTCCGCCGTCACCTCAGCGTCGTTCTTCGATCCGAACAGCGCGACCGCAAAACCTTTTTCCATCATGTCGCGGGCAAGGCCGGCATAGCGGTCGCTCGGCCAGCGTTTGGCCGGCCCGAACTCGGCGCCGGGCATCAGCGCGACGAATTTTTTCGCCTCCAGCCCGAAGCGGCCCAGCAATACCGCCTGGTTTTTCGTGTCGACAGTGAGCTTGGGAGCACGGAACGTGCCGCCTTGCGCGAGGCCGAAATAGGCCTGCGCCGTGCGCCGTTTCACATCGTCGGGCAAGGCAACGATATCGGTCAGCAGCCCGTAGCGCATTTCCTTGAGGTAGCCGACACGGCGCGGAATGCGGGCAAAGAACGGGACCAGCGCCGACTTCCAGCTTCCAGGCATGACATAGGCGATGTCGTAGTGGCCGCGCAGCAGGCGGCCGAAGCGCCTTCGCATGCGGAATTCCAGCGCTCCGGATTTCAGCGGCAGATCGACCTGCTGGCGTATTTCGGGCATCCGCTTGACCAGTGGCGCGGCCCATGCCGGGGCCAGCACGTCGATTGCGGCGTTCGGGTGAAGCTCTCTCAGCGCCGAGAACAGGCACTGCGCCATCACCATGTCGCCCACCCAGCGTGGGCCGATCACGAGGATCGTTGGGCTTTCAGCCATTCGACATAGTCTCTGACGCCGGTTTCCACTGTGCGAAACTGACCATTGTAACCGGCGGCGCGCAACCGGGACATGTCAGCTTGCGTAAAACTCTGGTAGCTGCCCTTGAGATGGTCGGGGAAGTCGATGAACTCGATCTCGCCTTTGCCCAGCGCGCCGATCACAGTTTCGGCAATGGCGCGGAACGGCTGGGCTCGGCCGGTGCCGCAGTTGAAGATGCCGCTTGAGCCGCGTTTCCACAACCACAGATTGACATCGGCAACGTCGCCGACATGGATGAAGTCGCGGCTCTGCTCGCCAGGTCCGAAACCGTCATAGGCGCCGAACAGCTTTGGGTTGTGGCCTTGCTCGACCTGGTTGAACAGATGGTAGGCGACCGAGGCCATGGCGCCCTTGTGCGCCTCGCGCGGCCCATAGACGTTGAAATAGCGCAGGCCGGCCACCGGCGAATGGTCGGTATCGAAGACGGTGCGGCGGACGTAGTCGTCGAACAGCTTCTTTGAATAGGCATAGACATTGAGCGGGCGCTCGCAGTCCGGCTCCTCGCGAAACTCGGCGCCGCCGCCATAGACCGAAGCCGAGGAGGCATAGAGGAAAGGCAGCCGCAGCGCCAGGCAGGCATGCAGCAGCCGCTTCGAATAGGTGTAGTTCACCTCCATCATGAACTTGCCGTTCCACTCGGTGGTGGTCGAGCAGGCGCCCTGGTGGAAGACGGCCTCGATGCGGCCGAGGTCGCCGGCCTCCATCCGCGGCAGGAAATCGTCCTTGTCGAGATAATCGGCGATCTGCAGGTCGGCGAGATTGGCGATCTTGTGGCCGTCGGTCAGGTCGTCGACGACGAGAATGTCGCTGATCCCTTCGGCATTGAGCGCGGCGACGATGTTTGAGCCGATCATGCCGGCGCCGCCCGTGACGATGATCATGAAAGCCTCTGGTATCTTGTGCCGATTCCGGCCCTTATAGGGGAGGCTTGCGGGGCTGTCGATAAAGCAGGTCGCAAACCGGCGGTTGGGTGGGCGTCAAACGGCGGGCAACGCCTGATGCGGCGTGCGGGCGGCGCGGTGCTCGTCGGATTGGGTGTTCACGTCGCTTTGCAAAAAAGTTGATCCGCCAAACCGGCGTTGGCTGTGGTCGGTTCGGCGCCTGCCGTTGCGCTGAGCCGAATTGCGGTATATCGGCTTCGCCATGAACGACCAGCCCTGCCAGTCCAGCGTTTTCACAGCATCGGGACCGGCTCTCATTGCACGTCGAAGATGACATGAGCGAGCAATACCTGCCTTCTCCCGAACCGCTTCACCGCGCCATCTCGCGGTTCGGCAACGTCACCGTGCTGGTGGTCGGCGACTTCATCCTCGACCGTTTCGTCAACGGCGTCATCGAGCGGATTTCGCCGGAAGCGCCTATTCCGGTGCTGCGCGGGCGTGGCGAAACCTCGGCGATGGGTGGCGCCGGCAATGTCGTCGCCAACATCGTCTCGCTCGGCGCTGCCGCGATACCGGTTTCGGTGATCGGCGCCGATCCGGCCGGCGACAATCTCATGCGCATGCTCGCCAGGCTTGGCGTCGACACCGGCGGTCTCGCGCAGGACGCCAACCGGATGACCTCGTCGAAAAGCCGTTTCAGCGCGCTCAACCAGCAGGTGCTGCGCTTCGACGAAGAGGAAATCAAGCCGCTGGGCGATGCAGAGCGGGCGACGCTGATCCGGCTTTTCCGCGCCGGGCTGGCGCAAGCCGACATCGTCATCCTGTCCGACTACGGCAAGGGCATGTTGCTCGACGGCGTCGCCGGCGAGCTGATCTCGATCTGCCGCGAGGCGGACAAGCCGGTGCTGGTCGATCCCAAGGGCCGCGACTATGCTTGCTATTCCGGGGCGACGGCGATCACGCCCAATCGCAAGGAACTTGGCGAGGCGGTCGGACGCGCGGTGTTTGCCGATGACGAGATCGTCGCCGCGGCGCGTGAGCTGATCTCGGCACATGGCTTCGATTTCGTCGTCGCGACTCGCAGCGAAAAAGGCATGAGCGTCGTCGACGCCGACGATGCCCGCCACATTGCCACGCAGGCGCGGGAGGTGTTCGACGTTTCCGGCGCCGGCGACACTGTCATTGCTACGTTTGCGTTGGCTCTGGCTGCGGGCGCCGACCGCGTCATTGCCGCGGCCATCGCCAACGCGGCGGCTGGCGTGGTGGTGGGAAAACGCGGCACCGCGCGGCTGACGGCCGAGGAACTCAGCGGCGCGCTGTTTCGCTCGCACGGACCGATTGCCCACAAGGATGCAATCCTCGATGCCGCCCCCGCCGCACGGCTGGTGGCGACGTGGAAGGACGAAGGCCTGAGCGTCGGTTTCACCAATGGCTGCTTCGATATCCTTCACGCCGGCCATGTCAGCCTTTTGCATGCGGCGCGCAGCCAGTGCGACCGGCTGGTGCTCGGCCTCAACAGCGATGCCTCGGTGCGCCGGCTGAAAGGGCCGGGGCGCCCGGTCAACGATGAGCATGACCGCGCCTGCGTGCTGGCGGCGCTTGCCTCGGTCGATGCCGTCGTCGTCTTCGAGGAAGACACGCCGCTCGCGCTGATCGAGGCGCTGAAGCCCGACATACTGGTCAAGGGCGCCGACTATACGATCGATCAGGTGGTCGGCGCCGAAATCGTGCAAAAGGCGGGCGGCCGCGTCGTGCTGGTCGATCTCGTCGCCGGCAAAAGCACCACCGGCACCATCGGCAAGTTGCGCGCCGGCAGCACAAACTGAGGTTTTCATGTCCGAACTGAACGACTATCTGGTCCGCTCGGCGGCCGCGATCACCGCGATGGTCGAGCGCGACCTCACCAGCGAGATGGAGCGGGCGGCCACCGCCGTCGTCGCCGCGCTTTCGCAGGGCAAGGCGCTGCTGATCTGCGGCAATGGCGGCTCGGCCAGCGACGCCATTCACATCGCCGGCGAACTGGTCGGCCGCTTCCTGAAGGAGCGCAAGGCCTACAACGTCATCGCGCTGCCAGCCAATGCGGCGGTGCTGACCGCCTGGGGCAATGATTACGGCTTCGACACGGTGTTTTCACGCCAGGTCGAGGCGCATGGCGCGGCGGGGGCCGTGCTGCTCGCCATCTCGACCAGCGGCAACTCGCCCAGCATCCTCGCCGCCGCCGAACAGGCGCGCATGATGGACATGACTGTGATCAGCCTGACCGGCGACACCGGCGGCAAGCTCAAGCCGCTCTCCGACATCCTGCTCAACGTGCCCTCGACCTCGACGCCGATCATCCAGCAGGGGCATCTGTGCCTCTATCATCATCTATGCGAAATAGTCGAAGCGCGCCTCTGTGATGGCTGATCGGGACGCTGTCACAACCTCGCAGCCGTACCCGCTCGAAGCGCCGGGCCTGTGGGTCGAGCGGATTGGTACCTCGGTTTTTCCAGCTGGCACGCCGGCGCTGTTCCTCGACCGCGACGGCACCATAAATGTCGACACCGACTACCCCAGCGATCCGGCTGACATCGTGCTGCGCGAAGATATCGCGCCAGTGATCGCTGCCGCCAACCGGGCCGGAATCCCGGTCGTCGTGGTGACCAATCAATCAGGCATAGCCCGCGGCTATTTCGGCTGGCCGGAGTTCGCCGCGGTCAATGCCCGGCTGCTGGCGCTTCTCGAAGCGCAGAATTGCCGGATCGATCTGGTGCTCGCCTGCGCCTACCATTCGAGCGGGACGGGCGAGCTGGCAGCAGTTGATCATCCGATGCGCAAGCCCAATCCGGGCATGCTTCTGCGCGCCCGCGATCTGCTGTGCGTGGATATCAGCCGATCGATCATCGTCGGCGATAAGGCCGATGACATGGAAGCCGGACGGCGAGCCGGGCTCTGCGAGGGTTGGCTGGTGAACGGCAGATCCGATCGGACTCCCGGCGAAGGTGCGTCCAGGACGCGTAACCTGACGACCGATAACGATCACAGCAAACTCTGCGACGCCATCGCCGAGCTCGGCCGGGATTAAGGTCTCGCTTCGCTGAAAGCCACCAGGCCCTCGTCCTTGACGCGACGGATGGTCAGTGCCGTCCGCACCGTGTCGACATTCGGCGCCGAGGCCAGTTCCTCGATGACGAAGGTCTGAAAGGCGCCGAGGTCGCTCGCCACGCAATGCAGCAAAAAGTCGGATTCGCCCGACACCATCCAGGCGTCGCGAACGATCGGCCAGCCGCGGGTGCGTTCGGCGAAGGTTTTCAGCTCCGCGTCGGCCTGGTGATGCAGGCCGATGAGGCAAAAGGCGACGACATCCAGGCCGAGCGCCGGCGCATTGAGCAAGGCGCGATAGCCGCGGATGATGCCGGTCTCTTCCAGCCGCCTGACGCGACGCAGGCATGGCGGCGCAGAAATGCCGACGCGGCCGGACAATTCGACATTGGTCATGCGCCCATCGTGCTGAAGCTCGCGCAGGATCTTCCAGTCGATGGCATCGAGATCGGCTTTGAGCGGCATGGATACCTTGGCGCTTCACGCAAGAATCTTTCGTGATCTTGTAATTAAACGACTTTGGTGTCCATTCCATCCCTTCAGTCACTGATTTTCGAACAGTCGCCGCCAGGATGTTCATGGATCGTCTGTTTGTGCGGAAGCTTTCCGGGGACGAAGGCCGGGTCGTCTTGCTGGCGTCGCCTGCAACACCTAGATTAGGGCCGAAATCGATCCCTGTGCCGGACGCTTCATTCGCGTCCGGTTGTTGTGAAAGCCCTGATATGACGTCCAAGCACGCACCCGTTCTCATCATCGGTTCCGGTCCCGCCGGCTATACGGCGGCAATCTACGCCGCCCGCGCCATGCTGAAGCCGATGCTGGTCGCCGGCCTGCAACAGGGCGGCCAGTTGATGATCACCACCGATGTCGAAAACTATCCGGGCTTCGCCGATCCGATTCAGGGTCCGTGGCTGATGGAGCAAATGCTGAAACAGGCCGAGCATGTCGGCACCGACGTCATCAACGACATCATCACCGAGGTCGACCTCAACGTGCGGCCGTTTCGTGCCAAGGGCGATTCCGGCGCCACCTATACCGCCGACGCGCTGATTATCGCCACCGGTGCGCAGGCGAAATGGCTGGGCATCCCGAGCGAACAGACCTTCATGGGCTTCGGCGTATCGGCCTGCGCCACCTGCGACGGCTTCTTCTATCGCGGCAAGGATGTCGCGGTGATCGGCGGCGGCAATTCGGCGGTGGAGGAGGCGCTTTACCTTTCCAACCTGGCCAAGAGCGTGACGGTCATCCACCGGCGCAGCGACTTCCGCGCCGAGCGCATCCTCAGCGAGCGGCTGTTCAAGAAGGACAATGTCCGCGTCATCTGGGACACCGTCGTCGACGAGATCACCGGCCAGTCCGGCAAGATGCCGCTGCCGCCGTCGGTGGAAGGACTGAAGCTGCGCAATCTGGTGACCGGCCAGGAGATGCATCTGACGGTCGACGGCGTGTTCGTGGCGATCGGCCATGCGCCGGCGGTCGAGCTGTTCGCCGGCAAGCTGAAGCAGAAGCCGAACGGCTATCTGTGGACGGCGCCGGATTCGACCTGCACCGACGTGCCGGGCGTGTTCGCCGCCGGCGACGTGACCGACGACATCTACCGCCAGGCGGTGACGGCGGCGGGGCTCGGCTGCATGGCCGCGCTCGAGGCGGAAAAGTACCTCGCCGGGATCGAAGTTCACCGCGAAGCGGCGGAGTAAACAAGCGGCCGAGAAAAGCCGCGCAAAAGCCTGATTTTTCATTCAGACGCCAGAAAACAGAATGGGGGCATCATGGCGTTGGACTGGGACAAGCTACGCGTGTTTCACGCTGCGGCGGAAGCTGGGTCGTTCACCCATGCCGCCGAGACACTGCATCTGTCGCAATCGGCGATCTCGCGGCAGGTCAGCGCGCTCGAACATGATGTCGGCGTGCCGCTGTTCAATCGCCATGCCCGCGGCCTGGTGCTGACCGAGCAGGGTGAGATGCTGTTCCGCACGGCGCATGACGTGCTGATGAAGCTGGAGACGATCAAGTCGCGGCTGACCGAGGCCAAGGATCGGCCTTCCGGCGTGCTCAGGGTGACGACCACGGTGGGGCTCGGCGCCGGCTGGCTGACCGAGCGCGTGCAGGAATTCATCGAGCTCTATCCCGAGATCAGCCTGCAGCTGATCCTGGCGAATGAGGAACTCGACCTCACGATGCGGCGGGCGGACTGCGCGATCCGGCTGCGCCAGCCGCAGCAGCCCGATCTCATCCAGCGCCGTCTGTTCACGGTGCATTTCCATCTCTACGCCGCCCCTTCCTACGTCAACAAATATGGCAAGCCGGCGTCGATCGCCGAGCTGAAGAGCCATCGCATCGTCACCTTCGGCGTGCCGGTGCCGGCGCATCTGTCGGAATTGAACTGGCTGGAAACGGTCGGCGATTTCGAAGGCGGGCAAAGGGTGCCGACGCTGCAGATCAACGACATATTGTCGATCAAGCGCGCGGTCCAGGGTGGCGCCGGCATCGCCATGCTGCCCGACTATGTGGTCAGCAAGGATTCAGGCCTGGTGCAGTTGCTGCCGGAGACCGAAGTGCCGTCCTTCGACACCTATTTCGCCTATCCCGATGCGATGAAGAACCAGGCGAAGCTGCACGTGTTCCGCGATTTCATCATCGCCAAGGCCCGAAGCTGGTCGTTCTGATCCAAGGTTCGCGCTGCCCCTCATCCCCCTGCCGGGACCTTCTCCCCGTAAAGGACGGGGAGAAGGGACTTGCCGGAACCTCGGCAACCTTCCTGCAACGCTGGTGATTGGCGAAACCGTGGATGAGAGCGCCCTCTCCCCGTCACTATACGGGGAGAGGATGCCGGCAGGCAGGTGAGGGGCAGCGCAATCTTGGCAGTCAATCTCTTTGACGTTCACGCTCGTCTGAAATTATTCACGCCATGGCGTCAGGCGGGGCAGCCAGCCTGGAACGGCATGGCGGTAGGCCTCGTACTCGGCGCCATAGCGGCGGGCAAGCGTCGGTTCCTCATGGAACTTCACGAACGAGACCATGGCGACGGCGGCGATAGCGGCATAGGCGACGAGGGCCGCGCTCGAAAACAGCAGCGCCTGGCCAAGGATGATCGCCAGCACAGCCACATACATCGGGTTGCGGACATGGCGGTAGATGCCGCCGACAACCAGACGATCGGTTGGCGCGACCGGAGCGGGCGTGCCTCGGCCTTCGAGAGCAAAACGGGCAAAGGCATTAAGCAGCAAGGCCGTTGCGACGACAATCAGGACCCAGCCGACCGGAACCAGGCCGGGCAGGGTCGACCATGGCATGCGATAGCGATCGGTCAACAGCCAGGGCAGCAATCCCGCGACCACACCGGGCGCTGCGATGAAGAACAGCGCGCTGCCGGCGATCGCCCGACGGGTCTTCATCGGGGGTTCCTTCGGCGCGATTCTCGGGCCGATGCATGGCTGCCGCAAAAATAAACGCGCGCTGCCTGATTCGCCATCATTCGTTGTTTTCTGCGTTCTGGACCGAAAATCGGCGCTGATTTGCCATTTCGCAATGAATCTTGACTGGCTGCGCACTGCATTTCGCGATTCTTCTGGTCCTACGAGGCCAAGCAACGGGTTAGACCACAGCCTGTGTCATTTTGCATGCGAGTGTTGCAAAATAGATGCTTGTTTCTTGGGCATGATGAGCACATATATAGATCATCTCCTGGGCGCGTTCTCCTCCCATTAGCGCCCTCGAGTGTTCCCCTCTGGAGGTTAGCCTTAACAGGCACTTCCAATCAAACTCAGCCGGATCTTCGTTGATCCGGCTTTTTTGTATCCCGAACCCTGCCGGCGCTGACGCAAAGCCGACCGAAATTGTCATGTAACAGTGACATGTAACCTCAGGTAACATGTCGCGGGCGCGCAGCATCGACTAAGCAGATCATAGGACGCGGTGTGGTTCGTGCGGGAGATGGGGGCATCACTCGGACGATCCGGGCTCAGGCGGCTACCGCGTCCGAACTATTCTTCCGCTGAGGCTGTCAAGCGTTGGCGGCATGTGCGGCGGACCTGGCATTTCGCCTCCCACGAAGACGGTCCGCAAGAGAACGGCGTCCGGATCATGTCCGGACGCCGTTTCCTTGTGTTCTGCAGCCTGACTGTCGCCAAGTTCCAGTGTCAGGCGGCCTTGCCATTGGCGTTCAACGCCTCGTCGGCCAGGCGGCCGGTGAGTTCAGCCATATGGTCGAAGCTGGCACGATAGCTGGCCACGCCCGCGGTGGCCGAACGCAGTTCGATGATCAGATCGCCGATCTCGGCCTGCGGCATGGTCGCCTCGACGACATCCCATCCCGGCCAGCCGGGCCGCGCATCGTAGCCGAGGATTTGGCCGCGCCGCTGCGGGATCAGGGCGATGATTTTCGATGTCGCGTCGGACGGCGTGACGATTTCCACCTTCATGATCGGTTCAAGCAGCACCGGCGAGCAGGTGGCCATGCCTTCCTTCATCGCCAGCTTTGCCGCCATCTGGAAGGCCATGTCCGACGAATCGACGGAATGATAGGAGCCGTCGGACAGGTTGACGGCGACGTCGACCACTGGAAAGCCGAGCGGGCCCGATTTCAGATAATCGCGCACGCCGGCCTCGACCGACTGGATATAGGTTTTCGGCACGGCGCCACCGGTGATGGTGTCGGTGAACTGGAAACCGGAGCCGCGCGGCAGCGGCTTGATCTCGATCACCACGTCGCCGAACTGGCCATGGCCGCCCGACTGCTTCTTGTGACGGCCACGCTGCTGCGCCGCTTTGCGGATCGTCTCGCGGTAAGGCACAGCCGGCGGATGGCCTTCGACCGGAATCTGGTTCTTGCCCTCCAGCCGCTCGCGCACGACACGCAGATGCATTTCGCCATGGCCCGACAGCACGGTTTCAGCCGAATCCTGATTGTGGCGCACGCTGAGCGAGGGATCTTCCTCGGCAAGGCGCTGGATGGCCGCCGACATCTTGACCTCGTCCTTGCGTTCCTTCGGTCGCAACGCAAAGGCATAGACCGGTTGCGGCGGCGTCAGCGTGACCAAGGGCTTGATGCCGCCCTTGACCGAGCTCAAGGTCTGACCGGTCGTGACCTCGTCCATCTTGCCGAGCGCGACCGTGTCGCCGGCCGGGGCCGAGGTGAGCTTGGTCTGGTCCTTGCCGAGCATTCTGTAGATGCCGGAGACCTTTGCCGTCGCGCCGTTCGACAGGAAGAGTTCGGAGGCGTCGGCAAGTTGGCCGGACAGGATGCGCGAGATCGACAGCTTGCCGCCATGCGCGGTGTGGATGGTCTTCATCACCTGGACGACGGTCGCATTGCCGTCAGCTGCGTCGAGGCGCTTGCATGTTGCTTCAACATCAGGCGCGTCGTGGCGGATCGTTTTTAGCAGCCGCAGCACACCATTGCCCTTCTCGGCGGTGCCGATCAGCACCGGCGTCACGGCACCATCGCGCAAGTCGGCGGCCAGGTCGTCGAAGATGGCGTCCTTGGGCGGCTCGATTTCGTCGAGCAGCTGCTCCATCAGTTGATCATCATGGTCGGCGAGCGTCTCCAGCATGGAAAAGCGCGCTTCGAGTTCGCGCGCCTTGTCGTCGCTGGGAATCTGGGCGACTTCGCTTTCGGCATATTCGCGATAGATGTAGGCGCGCTCCAGCGCCAGATCGATCGAGCCGATCACCACGCCGTCCTTGCGCAGCGGAATCTGGCGCAGCAGCAAAGGCACCGAGCTTGCCGGCTGCAACATCTTCAGCGTGTCGCGCACGCCTGATATCGCCTTGTCGACCTTGTTGAGGAACATGATGCGCGGCACGCCGAGATCATCGAGCTTGCGCATGATCAGCTGCAGGGCAGGGATCTTCTTCTCGTCGGCTTCGGCGACGACCACGGCGATGTCGCAGGCGGCCAGAACCGGCTCTGCCTCGAAGGAGAATTCGATGGAGCCGGGGCAATCGACGAAAGTGAGTTGCTCGCCCATGAAGTCGGTGGTGGCAAACGTCGCCTCAACGCTCATGGCGTGGGCGCGTGCCTCGGGCGAATGATCGGAAACTGTGTTTCCCGAGGAGACCGGATTCTGGCGGGGGATGGCGCCCGTGCGGGCCAATATGGCTTCGAGAAGTGTCGTCTTACCGCTTGCAAAGGGACCGACGATGGCAATGCATTTCGGTCCCGTGCGTCGTCCTCCGGCGCGAGTTCCCATGACTGACCTCCACTCAGGCGTTTCCCTGGGAGCGGCGGCCGGCCTGTCGACCGTCGCGGGCGGGGCTTTTTTCAGTTTGCCGCCTACCCAAAGGCATCGTCCCACGGGTTAGGCGGGAGGGCAAGTGATTTGAGAATCGGGTGATTTGAGAATCGGGGGATCGCCTGATGTCGCGGATGTTGAGCCATGATCGGCGAAGCCGTCGAATGCGGGCCTGGGCTTTCCGTCAATGCCGTGACAGGGTCCGTCGCCGAACAGCCGCAAAAGCGGTTGCGCCACGATGGGTTATCGGATGAAAGTGCCGCTTCCTGCGACAAAAAGGAACGGTCGTCGCCGACCGATCCGCCATCAGTTTGAGGACTTTGCGACGATGAAGATCATTGCTTGCGGCAGCGTGCCGACCGTCATTGCGCCGGAAAAGTACTTCACCGGCCGCGTGTGGCAGACGCCGATCATCGAGAAGGAAGCGCCGGCGCGGCTACGCGCCATCATGGTCGGTTTCGAGCCCGGCGCGCGTACCCACTGGCATACGCATCCGTTGGGCCAGACGCTCTATGTCGTGTCAGGCGCCGGCCTGGCGCAAAGCTGGGGCGAGCCGATACAGGCAATCAGGGCCGGCGACGTCATCTCGTTTGCGCCTGACGAAAAGCATTGGCACGGCGCCGGTCCAAAATCGGCGATGGCCCATATCGCCATGCAGGAGGCGCTCGACGGCGTCCATGCCGACTGGCTGGAGAAGGTGACCGACGAGCAGTATGGCGGCGTTGATCGGACCTAAAAGCGCGTCTCGTCTGATCATGGTCGCGTCTGATCATTGTAGGTGATTTCCACGCTCAGGTTTGGGTTTCATGTCGAACCGTCGCTTGCCTCTTGTTGCCGCAGTCTATCTCGGCACATTCGTCGCACTGCTCGACATCAGCATCGTCAACGTCGCCCTGCCGACGATCCAGATTGCGCTCGGCATCGATTTCGCCGGGCTGCAATGGGTGATCGACGCCTACACGCTTTGCCTGTCGGCCTTCATGCTGTCGGCAGGCCTGATCGGCGACCGCTACGGGCGCAAGCGCTCCTGGCTGGCAGGCATCGGCATCTTCGTGGCTGGCTCTGCCATATGTGCAATCGCGCCCAACCTGTCGGTGCTGCTGGTGGGCCGGGTGGTGCAAGGGATAGCCGGATCGCTGATCATTCCGGGTGCGCTGTCGATTCTGACGCAGGCGTTTCCCGACGGTCGCGAGCGTGCCGGCGTTATCGGAGGCTGGGCGTCGTTCGCAGCTGTCTCGCTGCTCACTGGCCCGGTCGTCGGCGGCATCCTGGTCGAAACCGCCGGATGGCAGAGCATTTTCCTGATCAACCTGCCGCTCGGCCTGGCCACGATCGCGCTCGGTGCGGCTTCGATCGTAGAGACTTCACACCCCGAGCATGCCCATCTCGACCTTGTCGGCCTGGCGCTCAGCATTCTGTGGCTGGGCGCCTTGACCTTCGGCCTGATATCGGCAGGCGAAAAAGGTTGGGGCGATCGAGAGGCTGTTATCGCCCTTGTCGTCGGCTTCGCCGGCCTGGCAGCCTTCCTTGTCTTCGAGGCGCGTACGCCGCGGCCGATGCTGCCGCTTGGCCTGTTTCGCGACGTTCGCTTCGCCGTCGCCAATGTCGCCTCGTTCGCGCTCGGCCTCACCTCCTACACCGGCGTCTTCCTCTACTCGATGTTCCTGCAGCACGCACAGGGCTGGTCGCCGACACAGACCGGCCTGCGCATGGCACCGCTGTTCCTCGTCCAAATGGTCGTGTCGCCGGCGATCGGCAGGCTCAGTCAGCGCTACGGACACTCGGCGCTGATGACATCGGGTTATCTTGCGAGCGGTCTTTCCATGCTGGGCATGTGCTGGGTTGGACCCTCGACACCCTATGTGACGATCGGCCTGCTGTTTGCCGTCGGCGGCCTCGGCAATGCGCTGTCCATCCCGACCGGCAGCGCTGCCGCGATGTCGTTTGCGCCGCGCGAGCGTTCGGGCATGGTGTCGGCGGTGATCAACGCAACCCGCCAGGGCGGCACCGCCATCGGCATCGCCCTGCTCGGCGCCTTAATGAGCATGCGGGCAACAGCCCTGCTGACGGCGCGTCTTGAAAATGCCGGTGTCGCCAATGCCGGAGCGGTGGCCCGCGCCGCGGTTTCAAGGCACGATTTCGCAGCCGATGCGGCGATGGGCAAGGACGGCCTGCTCGATCTGTTCGCAGCCGCCTATGCCGGGGGCTTCCATGCGGCGATGCTGACGGCCGCCATCGTTTCGTTCGTCACGGCCGGGCTTCTGGCCGCCATTCTGGCGCCGGCCGAGGCTCGTTCGGCGCGCGAAACCAATCACAGTCGCCAGGGATGAGGCTGGCGCCGACCGCCAAAACCCGATTGCGAGCCGGGTTTTGGTGTTCGAGATGCGCTTGATCAGGTCAGCGAGGCGGTGAAGCGCTGGATGCGGGCGCAGGCCTCTTCGAGCAACGCCTCCGACGTGGCATAGGAGATGCGGAAGTTCGGGCCGAGGCCGAATGCCGAACCGAACACGACCGCCACGCCCTCGGCCTCGAGCAGTTCCGAGCAGAAGGCTTCGTCGCTGTCGATCAGCTTGCCGTCTTTGGTCTTCTTGCCGATCAACTGGGAACAGGACGGATAGACGTAGAAAGCCCCTTCGGGAGACGGACATGTGATGCCGCGCGCCTGATTGAGCATCGACACGACGAGATCGCGCCGAGCCTGGAAAATCGCCTTGTTTTTCGCAATGAAATCCTGCGGACCGTTCAGCGCCTCGACCGATGCCCACTGGGCAATGGTGCAGGCGCCGGAGGTCTGCTGGCCCTGGATCATGTCCATCGCCTTGATCAGCGCCACCGGCCCGGCCGCATAGCCGATGCGCCAGCCAGTCATCGCATAGGCCTTCGACACGCCGTTCATGGTCAGGGTGCGCTCATAAAGCTTCGGCTCGACCTCGGCGATGGTCGTGAAGACGAAATCGCCGTAGATCAGATGCTCGTACATGTCGTCGGTCAGCACCCAGACATTGGGGTGTTCGAGCAGCACGTCGGCCAGAGCGCGCAATTCAGCCTCGCTGTAGGCGGCGCCCGACGGGTTCGACGGCGAGTTCATCAACAGCCACTTGGTGCGCGGCGTGATCGCCTTTTGCAACGCCGCCGCCGTCAGCTTGAAGCCGTTGTCGATGGAGGTGTCGGCAAATGCCGGGGTGCCGCCGCAGATCGCTACCATCTCGGGATAGCTGACCCAGTACGGCCTCGGAATGATGACCTCGTCGCCGGGGTTCAGCGTCGCCATGAAGGCATTGAACAGGATCTGCTTGCCGCCGGTGCCGACGATGGTCTGCTCCGGCCGGTAATCGAGATTGTTCTCTCGCTTGAATTTTTGGGCGATTGCCTCGCGCAGCGGCACGATGCCGGACACCGGAGGATATTTCGTTTCGCCGCGGCGGATGGCCTCGATCGCAGCGTTCTTGATATTGTCCGGCGTGTCGAAGTCCGGTTCGCCGGCACCCAGCCCGATCACGTCACGGCCGGCGTTTTTCAGCTCGCGCGCTTTCTGCGTCACTGCGATGGTCGCGGAAGGCTTTACGCGGGAAAGGGCGTCGGCAAGAAAGGCCATGACGGCGTTGTCTCCTTGTAGGGCCAGGCGGTGCGTCCGACCGCGGCGTCTCTCATGTCGCATCATCCCGCCAAGCGCAAGCATTGTCGGATGAGCCAGACCTCAAATCCCCGGCAAATCCGGCAACAATAAATTCACTTACACGCGGTAAAACTCCGGTCGGCTGGATCACGACCCATTCCACCAGTCTCGCAACGGGAGGAACCGTGTCGCGCAGCATCGGGCTTGCCCATATCGTCCGCCACGATGACGGCACCGCCAGCGGTGTCTGGGGCAATTATACGCTGCAAAGCGCGTTCCAGCCGATTTTTGCCTTCAGCAACGGCAAATTGTCCATCACCGGATTCGAGGGCCTGATCCGGCCGTTCCGCGACGCCGAGCCGCAGACGCCGGTGAGTTTTTTCAACGCCTGTCCGACGGTCGACCGCCTGCATATCGAGGCGCTGACAAGGACGCTGCACCTTTTGAACGCCGGCGCCTGCCTGCCGCAGGAGGCATTCATTTTCATCAACTTCGATCCGTCGGTGTTCACCGATCGCAGCATCGCCGACAGCGCGCTGCGCGACATGCGGCTGGTGCTGCATGAGGCCGAGATCGATGCGAACCGCGTCGTCTGCGAGGTGACCGAACAAAAGTCGGCGTCGCAGGAAACGCTCTACAATTTCGTCGAGGCGCTCAGGGCCAACGGGTTTCGCATCGCGGTCGACGACTACGGCGCCGAAGAGTCCGACATCGACCGGATCAAGGAGCTCAGGCCTGACATCGTCAAATTCGATGCCCACTGGATCATGCAACTGATGGAGTCCGGCGCCGGCTTCGCGCTGCTGACCGCCATGGTGGCAATTTTCGAACAGCAAGGCATCCGCACCGTGTTCGAGGGCATCGAGGAGGGCTGGCAGCTTGAACTGGCCGAGAAATCGGGAGCCTCGATGGTGCAGGGATTTGCGCTGGCGCGCCCGGAGCTTGCACCGACCAGCTTTCACGTCTTCGGCAACGAAAGCCAAGTCTTCGGCAAGGAAAGGCAGATGCCGGTGACGGCGCCTGACGCCGGCGCGGCGCCTGCGACCGTCTCGCCTTCGCCGCGGCCGAAACGGGCTTTCGGGCGCAAGGTGGTGCCATGACCAAAAGGCCCGACAGGCGGCGCAATGTCGGCGAGGCAATCTTTGCCGACGAAGTCGGGATCGAATATGGCGTCTATGGCGCGTTCCGGCTGAGGAGCGCCTACCAGCCGATCTTTGCGCCGCGCGGCAGGTTTTTGAAGGCCGTCGCCGTCGAAGGCCTGATCGAGCCGCACCGCGCCGGCAGGCCGGTCGCGCCGCGCGTATTCTTCGAGGGCATCCCCGTGGCGGATCGCCTGTTCGTCGAGACGATGTGCCGGGTACTGCATCTGCGGAATTTCCGCAACATCGGCGTCGGCGGGCTCGACCTGTTCTTCAACTACAATCCGCTGATCAACGATGACCCCGGGCGAGCGCTGGCAGAAATCAGGCTGATGACCAGGCGTCTCGCCGACTTCGACCTGCACCCCGGCATGCTGGTCTGCGAGATCACCGAGCAGGCGGCTGAAGACAAGGTGCTCGTCAGCCTGGCGCGCGAGATGCGGCGTGACGGCATCCGCATCGCCATCGACGATTTCGGCACCGGGCATTCGACGGAAGAACGGGTCGCTCTTGTCCAGCCCGACATCGTCAAGATCGACGGCACCTGGTTCGCGGAATTCTGCCGCCATGCCGCCGCCGAACGGTTTTTCCGGCCGCTGGTCTCCGCGCTGCATGACCGCGGCGCCAAAGTGCTGGTCGAAGGCATCGAGCAGGCCACGCATCTGCGCGTCGCGTTGGACGGCGGCGTTGACCTGATGCAAGGATTTTACCTTGCCCGGCCGGCGCTGGCCGGCACGGTCTTCGACGAGGAGCCGCTGCCCATAGACAGGCTGCTTGGCATGGCCAACAACGTCGTGCCGTTGTTTGGGTGATCTATCACCGGCGCTGATGGTTGCGCCAAAACAAATCACTGGATGAAGCCGTCGCTGCCAGGATAATTGCCGGTAAAGGCGGCTCCGCCGAGGGGAGCGGCGATGGGAGCAAGAATGACCATACTGTATGGAATGATCGACAGCGGCAATTGCTACAAGCCGCGCCTGTTGATGGCCAAGCTCGGCATCGCTCTCACCAATGTCGAGGTCAGCTCGCACACCGGCGACACGCGCAAGCCAGACTATGTCGCCAAGAACCCGAACGCCATGGTGCCGCTGCTCGAGCTCGACGACGGCCGGCGGCTTGCCGAATCCAACGCCATTCTGCTCTATCTCGCCGAAGGCACGCGGTTGCTGCCGGCCGACAAATACGAGCGAGCATTGGCCTACCAATGGCTGTTCTTCGAGCAATACAGCCACGAACCCTATATCGCGGTGCGCAAGGCGCTGCTGACCTTTCCCGAACGGGCCAAGGACGCGACACCGGAACGGCTGGCGCTGACGCTGGAGCGCGGCAACAAGGCGCTCGGCGTGATGAACAAGCATCTGGCGGGCAGTGCGTTCTTTGCCGGCGAGGCCTTGAGCGTCGCCGACATCGCGCTCTACGCCTATACGCATACGGCCGAGATGGGCGGTTTTCAGCTCGACGCCTACCCGGCGGTGGCGGCCTGGCTGAAACGGGTCGAGACTGATCCTGGGCATGTGCCGATGGAGTGGCTGGGGTAGTTCTGTCCTTATGGCCACTTCAGGAGGCGGTCATATTCGGAGTGGGTGCCGATCCAAAACCAGACCACGTCATCGTGGTCGCGGACAGCTACGGCGCGGTAGTTGAGATTAACCCGCGCCGACCAATAGCGTCCGACCTGTTTGAAATGCAACGACGGGTGAAACGGATCAGAACGCAGTTTGGCGAATCGTTTGTCCGCCTTTGCTCTGATCGACGAAGGCAGTTTGCATAAGCCTCCCAGAATAAGGGAGTGGCGACATGAGTCACAGAGACCGGGTCCGGCCGGCGCGATGGTCGGCCAAGGCCTGCTCGGTAAGTTTATCCAGCCTGCCAGCCTTGGCGTCGGCTTCGATCTGCCGATCCCACATCTCCGCTTTCAGTGCCTCGAACCAGGCGGCAAATGCCTTCAGTTCCTCAGGGCTCAGTTCGGCGACGGATTTCTCAATCTGTTCAAGCTTGCTCATTATTCAAAAATACCATGATTGGTACAGTAAGGCCAAGGTAGCCGTTTCATCCGGAAATCCGGACAGCAAAAAGGCGGGACAAAATCCCGCCTTCCCATGCTTGGTAGCCTGATCGGGAGCGCTTTGGCCGGGCCGGCAGCAATCTGCTGCTTCGGCTTGTCGGGTTCTTTCCGCTCCGACGCGCTTCTCGCGCGACCGTCAGTACATCCGTGACTTGCCGCGCGCCCCGAGCTATCGCCCGGCGCGCGCCATTCGCAAAATCAGGCTGCCTTGCTCAGAGATCCAGCGGACGACTTGCCAGTGCGGCGGTCCTGCTCGATCTCGAAGTTGATCTTCTGGCCTTCGACCAGCGTCGACAGCCCAGCGCGCTCGACTGCGGAGATGTGGACGAAAACGTCCGCGCCGCCGCTGTCAGGCTGGATGAAGCCGAAACCCTTGGTGGAATTGAACCACTTGACCGTACCTGTTGCCATTTCGATAGTCCTTATACGTTTGCTTTAGCTTGACCGAACCAAAGTCCAGCCGGTTTGTATCGAGATTTTGGGGATAGACGTCAGCAAACGCGAATATCGCGAGGCCCGGATCGATCGGCCGAAATATCAATGGACCTCATATAGTCCGCTTCTCCGCAAAAAACAAGACTGCACAAAAAAGGCGCTGATGCCGTGCTGCCCAATGGCCGCCCCAGTCGCGTGAAAGCGTTGCAACGTCGGGCGTGGCGCCGGGTCGCATGGCCTATCGCGCACGCTGCGGGGAAGGACCGTGCCGCCTCCGAGCGTCCGGTCCTGTTTGGGGAGAGGACCATGAAAACTGTCCTGTTTGCCGCCTGCCTGACGCTGGTCGCCGCCGAGGCGCAGGCGATCTCGCGCTATGACCCGAGCCGCATGAGCTGCGGCACGGTGCGCGCGACCATCGCACGGGAAGGCGCCGTCATCCTGCGTTATCAGTCGACGCGCACGCCGGGGCTGCCGCTCTACGACCGTTATGTGCGGAGCGAGAGTTTCTGCAACATGGGCGAGGTCAGGGTACGCGCTTCGGTGCCGAGCGCCGATACCAACTCCTGCATCGTCTACAAATGCAAGCGCGTGGAAACAGACCGGCATTTCCGCCGGCGCATCTTTCCGGACTAGCAATGTCGGCCTCAAAATCCAAAAGAGACCTGCGCCGGGGGCGACGGGCCGACGCGCACGCCTTCGATCGCCAGCATCTTCTCCTTGGTGGTCGAGCCACCTGACGCTGAAAAACCGCCGATCTTGCCGCCGGCGGCAAGAATGCGGTGGCAAGGGATGACCAGCGGCACCGGGTTGGCGCCGAGCGCGGCGCCCGTCTCTCGCGCCAGCCCGGCATGGCCGGCGCGCTTGGCCAGTTCGCCATAGGTGGTAGTCTCGCCGAAGGCGAGCTTGCGCGCCGCGTCGTAGATGGCGAGGCGGAAATCGTCGACACCGGTGAGATCGACCGGCACACCGGAGAAATCCACGTCCTCGCCGGCGGCATAGGCCTTTATCGACGCGATCAGCTCGGCAACCCATTGCGGTCGGGCGCTCGAAGCGGCGTTGCCGGCATGGCGCAGCAGCCGCCGTTCCACGGCGTCGCGGCTGCGCTGGGGCAGGCAAAGCCTCGTCAGCCCGGCCTCGCTCCAGACGATGCCGATGAAGCCGATCACGGTTTCGAAGACGGCGTGGCCGGCGATGGCTTGAGAGGTGTCTTCCATGATGTGCTCCTTTCCTTGGGAACGAATGGCAATCCAGTACATATCGAGAACGGATATCGCATTTTCAGGGGTCTGTTGCCACCCGAAAACCATTGGAAATCCCAACTGGCTGCGGATTGCCGGGGGAAAGCCGCTGGTGTAAGGACTTCTTAACAGACGAACCGGACCCGAGCGCGGCTTGCCAGCAAAAATCATCTTTCCCGCGATCGGCGTGATGCTCGCTGCGGCCGGTCTCAGCGGCTGCACTTCGACCGCGCAGACCAAGGCCGTGCCTTCCCTGACTGAAACCGCCGCAGCTGGTAGCGAAGCCGGCTATGCGCTGGCGCTGCCCGACACCGTTTCGGTGCTGCCGGAATCGTCCGGCGTCACGCCCGTCCAGACCGCGGCGCTGGCCGTCGATCTCGCCGCGACGCCTGCCCAGCCAGCTGCCTTTGCCGGCCCGACCCCGTTGGCCGCAACTGCACCTGCAGCCATGATGGCCGATGCCGCGCCAGCCGGCACAGCGCCTGTCCATGCGACCGCCGCCGTTGCGATGCCGGTCACCGGCGAGACAGGCAAGACGATGCCCGGCGTCCAGCAGGTCGCCTACGCCCTGCCTGAGAATCAGTCCGCCCTGCCTTCGACCAGCCTTGCCAAGGAGTATTCCGCGGGACCGCGCGGCGAGATCGAGCGGCTGATCGAGAAATATGCCGTCCTCTATCAGGTTCCGGTCGATCTGGTGCGCCGCGTCGTCAAGCGCGAGAGCACCTTCAATCCCAAGGCCTACAGTCGCGGCCACTGGGGGCTGATGCAGATCAAGCATGCGACGGCGCGCGGCATGGGCTATGACGGGCCGGCGAGCGGGTTGTTCGACGCCGAGACCAATCTGAAATATGCGGTGAAATATCTGCGTGGCGCCTGGCTGGTGGCCGGCGGCAACGCCAAGCGCGCCGACCGGCTCTACCAGAGCGGCTATTATTACGACGCCAAGCGCAAGGGCATGCTGGAACAAACCGGCCTGGGCCGCGACCGCAGTCGGCGTCGCCTGCAGCCCGACGCCTGAACGCCATGCCTGAGCCGCGCCCGCCGGCGCCGAACGACATAAGGCTGCGCAAGATCCTCGACGACACGCTCGCCCCGCCTCGCTGGCCGGAAGGTTTCGTCATGCGCGGTTTTGAGGCCGCCGACGCGCTGGCTTTGCATACGCTGCTGACCACCGTATTCGACGACGGCGCCGACGGGCCGTTCGACGAATGGTGGCCGCGCATTTCAAGCGACGCGGAATTCGACCCTGCCTTGTGTTTCCTGGTTATCGACATCAAGGGTCGGCTGGCGGGTGCGGCACTGTGCTGGACGAGGGCGTTCGTGAAAGACCTTGCCGTCCACCCCGAGGCGCGCGGCCGAGGCATCGCCGAAGCGCTGATGTGGCACGTCTTCACCACCTTTCACGCACGCGGCGCTGCGCATGTCGATCTCAAAACCAACACGGTTGAGAATGCTGCCGCCGTCAGGCTTTACGAGCGGCTGGGGATGTTCGAAGTCGACTGGGCGGGGTGAGGAGCGGTTGGCGAAGCCGATCAGCGAGCATTGCGCGGAAACGAAGTGTCCACCAAGTCGGCAGGCTGCTTCTTGCCGGCAACCGTTCGGGCGTTAAGCTGCGATCCTGCGGCTTTCGTGCCGCGGGCGGGGTCTCGACCGAAACCGGAGAAACACGATGCGGCTTTTACTTTTCAAACCGGGTCTGGCCAAAACCGGTCTGGTGATCCTCGCCCTTCCGCTTCTTGCGGGCGTCGTGCGCGCCGACGATTGCGCCGACGCACAGGACCAGGCGACCATGAACGAATGCGCAGGCAAGTCGTTCACCGAAGCCGACAAGAAGCTCAACCACGCCTACAGGCAGATCGAGGGCAGGCTGAAGGACGACGCTGCGACGAAGAAGCTGCTGGTGGGCGCGCAGCGCGCCTGGGTCGCCTTTCGCGATGCCGAATGCGCTTTCCAGGGCGGCCCGACCGATATGGCAGGCAGCATGTATCCGATGGTCATAGCCGGCTGCAAGGCGAGCCTCACCAACATCAGGTTGAAGGATTTTCAGGGCTATCTCAACTGCCAGGAGGGTGACACGAGCTGCCCAGTGCCGCCGCAGTAGCCTCTGTCGCTGGCTAAGGCGGAGCCGTTAAGGCCTTATCGCCGGGTTAGGCGTGCAAAATGTCGGAACCCTGCTTCGCGATGCGTCCTTGAGAGGCAAGGTGCGCTGCCGCATAGGGCGCGCGCCGCCACAAGCACGGCTGATGGAGATGACGATGATCACCTTTCCCAACGAATCCGCTGAATATCGCGCCGCCCGCGAAACGCTGCTGCAAAAGGAAATCGAGCTGCGCCGCGCCATGGAGGATGTGGCCGTCGCCCGCCGTGCACTGCCGCCGGGCGGGCTGGTGCCTCAGGATTATGTGTTCGACGGGCTTGGCGCCGACGGCAAGCCGGCCCGCATAAAACTGTCGGAGCTGTTTTCACCCGGCAAGGACACGCTGATCATCTACTCGATGATGTTTCCGCGCCACCCGCAGGAGACGCGCGACGTGGCGACAAGCGGCGGCACGGCCAAGCTCGCGCGGGCCGACCAGCCATGCCCGTCCTGCACGGCGCTGCTCGACCAGTTCGACGGCGCCATCGGCCATCTCGAGGCCGCCGGCTTCAATTTTGCCGTTGTGGGCAAGACCGCGCTTGAAAACCTGATCACGCTTGGCCGCGATCGCGGCTGGACGAACTTGCGGCTGCTCTCCTCGCCCGGCAACAGCTTCAAGCGCGACTATCACGCCGAGGCCGACGACGGCGCGCAACTTCCGATGCTGTCGGTGTTCCATCGCGACGCCGATGGCATCCGGCATTTCTGGAGCTCGGAGCTTGGCTTCGCGCCGTCCGAACCCGGTCAGGACCCGCGTGCCATCGGCACTTGCGAGCCCTTGTGGAATCTGATGGATTTCACGCCGGAGGGCCGGCCGGACTGGGACGAGCAGCTGCAATATGCCGGCGCCTGCTGCCACTGAGCTTTGCCAAGCATATTTCCGGCGTATCGGCGCCGAGCGGGGGTGTTGGCAGGATCGCCGACACCTCATTCCTGTCCAGTCGCGCAACTTCGCCGCTGGTGTCGCGTTGGACTCTCCGAGGATCACAAACCCGGAGATTTCCTGTGAAAACAAATCTCACGCTTGCCATGGTCGCCTTGCTTGCCGGCGCGCCGGCGGCCTTCGCCCAATCCGCCACGCCGGCCGATATACCTTCTGTCGGCCAAACCAGGATCGACACCGAGACCTTCTCCAGAACCGTCCCCAGCGCCAACCGGTTCGAGATTGAAAGCAGCAAGCTGGCCGAACAAAAGAATGTCGCCGCCGATGTGAAGGATTTCGCCTCGCTGATGATCAGGGATCACACCAAGGCTGGCGAGGATTTCAAGGCAGCTCTCGAGCAGAGCCAGATCACGGCCTCGGTGACAGCGAGCGGCCCGGCTTTGCTGCCGAAAGACCAGGCGATGCTCGACCAGCTCAAGAACCTCGATGGCGATGAATTCCAGGCGAAATACATCCTCCTGCAGAGCGAGGCGCACAAGCAGGCGCTGGCGCTGTTTTCAACCTATGCGCAGTCGGGTGAAGATCCGGCGCTGAAGGAATTCGCCAAGAAGACGCTACCGACGCTGCGGGCGCACGAAGAGCGCCTTAAGGATCTGGTGGCCGCTCACAGCTAATGCATGTCACCCAAACGCATGCCCTCGGGCCTGACTCTGGGCCTGACCCGAGATGCGCAGCGGTTTTGGGAAACACATAAAAGAGAGCTTAAAGCGCGTCGCGTCGCGCTTTAAGTCGGCGCTCTCTCAGGTGTTTTTGATCTGCTCGACCGCCGTCGCCAGCAGGTCGTTCATGACGCCGCGAATCTGAACATCCGACTGAGCGATGCCCGCCGCGTCGAAATCGGCGCGTATTTTGCGCAACACGTCGTCGTCCCCGGCCTCTTCGAAGTCCGCGCGCACCACCTCTTTCGCATAGGCGTCGGCGTCCTCACCTGACTTGCCGAGCTTTTCGGCGGCCCATAGGCCGAGCAGCTTGTTGCGGCGCGCCATGGCCCTGAACTTCGTGTCCTCGTCCATCGCAAACTTCTTTTCGAAGCCTTCCTGACGGTCTCTCATACTGCTCATAATTTGCCTCGTTCAGGTGTGGGTCTCCGACCTTCATCCGATGAAGAAGAAGGGCGGCGGGTAGGGGCCGAACATGGCGTGCATGGATGTCATAAGCAAGACCGGACCGTTCAACCCGCAGGGCAATCGCTTCGGGAGCTGGCGCTGCCGCTCACCGCCCTGCCTTTCAGCGTTGGTGGTTGGCGAAAGCCAGCGCGGCATCCAATCTCCCCCCTTGCGGGGGAGATGTCCGGCAGGAGAGAGGGGGGTGGGAAGGATCGCCACCTCTCGATTTTAACCCATTCCCAACCGGAAACAGCCTGAGGGCGTGGCTATAATCGGTTGACAGGTCGGAGGGACAGTACCCCCCTCTGCCCTGCCGGGCATCTCCCCCGCAAGGGGGGAGATCGGCAGCTTCGCCGGCGGCGCCTGCTGCGGAATGTTTGACGTGTGGTGCCCGGCAGGGGGTTCAGGGGCGGCGCGCCGGCTTCGACAATCGGTCGCGTGGCCGATGCCCTTCGCATCGATGTGATTTGACGTTGTCGCGCCGTGACCTAGTCTCGATTGGCGGGATGAGCCGAGGAGGCGAGCGATGCAGTCACCTTTCAACCGGATTCGGTGCGTCACGCTGGCAGCGGCAGTGATCCTTGCCGCTGGCACCGCAGCTTACGCCCATCACGGTTGGTCGTGGACCCAGGATGGGTTTTTTGAGCTCCGGGGCAAGATCACAGCCATCTATATCGGCAATCCGCACGCCACGCTGGATGTCGACGCCGACGGAGAGGCCTGGCGGGTGGATTTGGCGCCGCCGTCCCGCACGATGGCCGCCGGCTTCACCGAGGAGGTCGCCAAAGTCGGCGACGAGGTGACCGCTATCGGCCACCGCTCGCGCGACGAGACCGAGAAGTGGATGAAAGCAGCCCGCGTCATCGTCAACGGCAAGGCTTATGACGTCTATCCCGACCGCGTGCCGCCGGCGTGAATGGACGAGCTCCTCGCCGGCATCGAGCAACTCGCCATCGTAAGGGGGCTGAAGGCCTCCTTCGTCGCCTATCCCATAGTCAATGCGCTGCACATCATGTCGATCGGCGCGCTGCTGACCAGCGTCTGGCTCATGGACCTCCGGATCTTGGGCGCCTTCCGCTCGCTGCCGCAGGCGGCGTTCATCGCGCTGCTGCGCCGCACCGCATTTACCGCGTTCGCCGGCGCGCTTGTCACCGGGTCGCTGCTGTTTTCAATCAGGGCGAGGGAGTATGCGGCGATGCCGATTTTTCTCACCAAGATGACGCTCATACTCCTCGCCGGCGCCAATTTTCTCACCTTCATGCGCCACGCAAAAGGCGGTGACGAGCCGGCCGGCGGGACCGTCACCATCCTGGCTTTGCTGTCGCTGGTGCTGTGGACGTCGGTGCTGTTCGCCGGGCGGTTTATTGGGTTTCTCAACTAAACCGAGCGTCGGCACTGGCCTTCGTAAGGTGCGAGATGATGCGCGGCGACATCGAAACGCAGACCGAGGCGTCGCTGAAGGCGTCTATGCGGAGTTATTTCAGCGTCAATCCGCCGGCGCGCAGCTTCGTGCCGGTAGCCTCATGGCCGATGGAGTTTAATATCGAGATCGAGTGTGTCGCGGTCGCGTGAGGGGTGGCTCGCCACCAAATTTTGACCTGGGGAAGCGAAGAAGCCCGATTTATGGGTAGGCATTTCATCTTAAGTATAGTGCTTTTTTGCGATCGCCCCTATTGCCTGAAAGATACAGAAATGGGTAGATTGTTGCGCCAAATTGGGGAGCTGAACTCTGACTAAAGTTATTGCAGACGCGCCTCGTGCAACTCAATTTATGGACTCTGGCGATTTTAAAGTACTCTTTGACGTCTGCAAAAGTTGCAGATGGTTAGTAAGCGAATATGACGCTCTCATTAGGCTTTGGAACGATTGTCATGATGTTGAGTCTCGTAACTTAATTATAAAACTTATAAATGATTTTAAAGTAATAACGTCCTTCGAAATGGTGGATGTCACAAAGGCAATTTCTGCTCATGTTCAAGAGAAATGGTCGCTGTCTGCGAAGAATACCGTATTTTTTGCTGTCAGCGACGATTGTGAAGTGGATGGATCTCAGGCTTTTTTGCAGCAGCTAAAGAATGATTTTAGCCCGGTCGACGGTTGGTCCGAGAAGAATTTCAGAAACTCTCTGGTTGGTTATGGTGATGCATTTGGAAATGGGAATAACTACATACTGTTTGATGATTTTTTTGGCACCGGAAAGACTATTGAGCGGAAAGCAACAAAATTTATCGAATATGTAAAAAACAGCCGATACAAAAATAATAGGGTGTATCTCCTAGCTATCGCCGGTATGAATGCTGCAAAAATTCGACTGGATGAGCTTGGCTTAGACTATCATTCAGAAATTTGGCTCAATCGCGGAATATCGGATAGATACAAGAGCGAAGATGCGGCTTCAAATCGAAAGATAATGAAATCCTTGGAGAAAAATCTTGCGACCTTGTACAAAGGCCAACTCATGCCTTCTATGGGGTATGGGTCATCCGAGGCTTTGTTTTCTGTTCACAACTACAATTGCCCAAACAATGTGTTTCCGATATTCTGGTGGCCGGTATATAAAGACTATAAGGCGAGGAAGACAGTTTTTAAAAGGCTTAGGTAATGACTTATCCTACTTTCATATTGGAAGTATTGCGAGAGATATATCACAATCGTGGATGGGTTGACGCTTACCAATTTCATAAAAGGTATCGGCTGTCTCCGCTCCAGATGTTAGAATGTGTGGACTTCCTGCAGGCCAATGAGATTGCAGCGATAGAGCATGATGAGGCGGGCCTTAGAATTAGGCTTCTGCCGCAGGGTGTAGCTTGGATTGATGCCCTTGCGCCTGAGCTCTTTATGAGGCCTAGAGCTGATAAGGAATGGAGATACGTTCCGCAGCGCCGTGCGCCTACTGAGGACTTTGATATGTATGTTCCCAGAATGTCCAACCTTGAGCTCGACTTATTGACAAAATTGGGGGAGACGGCAGACTAAGGTCTCTGAAATCAGCGAGTTTGCACCGGCATTGAGGAACTAGCGCAACGAGGTGGATTCGCCTCGGCGACTTAGGCTAGAGCTAAGCCCATTCGGCAATCGAAGAAGATTACCGAGAGGTTCTACGAACCTCAGACAACTAACATTGTTATTTGTCGATGAAGCAGTCGAATACTATTATGTATATTATGTGGTGACTTGGTGCCGGTGCAGCCATACAGTGAATTTTTGCGACAAAAAACTTTCCGCTGGCCACTTAAGTATGCAGCCAAACGGGGTCTCATAGCGTATGCGGAGCGTTTAGAGGGCCAAGGCCTCCCTGTAATCTTAGATATTCAGCACCTAGCTTGGCATTCCGGACTTGAGGCGAAGTTCATAGCAGGGGTGGCTGTGGACAACCGTCGCTACTACAGTCCTAGAAGTATCCCAAAGCGGAGAGGTGGAGAGCGCTCCCTTTTTGTACCTCGGCCATTCCTGGCGGGGCTGCAGCGATGGATTTTGGACGAAATTCTATCAAAGCTCAGCCCGCACCAGTCGGCCTTTGGATTTGTTAAGGGGCGCAGCATTGTTGATAACGCGAGATTGCACGCTGCGTCGAAATGTATTTTGAAAATAGACGTTAAAGATTTCTTTGGTTCTATCAAGTATGCATAAGTTAACGATATATTTCTCGGAGGTCGGATACTCTCCAAAAGTATCTTATTATTTGTCTAGGATATGTACTTTGGAGGACGCGCTTCCGCAAGGGGCGCCAACTAGTCCGGCGATTAGTAATATTGCGGTGCTTAAGGCTGATGTGCAGATTTCTGAATTTTGTGCTCATAACAAGCTTCTGTTTTCGAGGTACGCGGACGATATCTGCCTCTCCGGAGATCGAATACCCGAGAGTGCTTTTGCGTTTCTTAGCGACTGCTTGTCGAATTTTGGTCTCGAAATCGCTGAGGAAAAGACTGTCGTTGCCTTTGAGGGTCAAAAAAAAATTATCACTGGCATTTCGATTTCCAGTGGAGAACTCAGACTGCCAAAGGAATCGCGTCGAAATTTGAGGCAGACCATCCATTATATCAATAGATATGGAATTGAATCTCATAAAAATAATGCAGGGATATCCGATCCAATTTATAGATATAGACTCTTGGGCCAGATAGAATACTGGTTATCTATCGAGCCTCACAACGAGACAGCGCGCCTTGGGAAAGAAATTCTTAAGGTGAAGCCGTTGAAGTAAATCGTAAGCTCTTTTTTCGCCCTGGCTTAGCCGTAAAATCTGACCTCTCCCTGAAGCAGCCATAATCTTGATACGGTCGCCTTAACCTGACGAGGTTTACGCAAAATACTCCTGCAGCGGCCGCACTTCCAAACTCCCCGCCCTCAACGCTGCAATTGCCTCAGCCACCGCAGCCGCGCCGGACAGCGTCGTGTAATACGGCACCTTCTGCATCAGCGTGGCGCGGCGCAGCGATTTGGAGTCCGACACCGCCTTTTGGCCGTCGGTGGTGTTGAAGACGATCTGCACCTGGCGGTTGCGGATGGCGTCCTCGATGTGCGGGCGGCCTTCCAGCACCTTGTTTATTTTCTCGGCAGCGACGCCGTTCTCGGCGAGGAAGCGGGCTGTGCCCGAGGTGGCCATTACTTTAAAACCCTGGCCGGCGAGGCGCTTGACCGCCGGCAGGATGCCCTTCTTGTCCTCGTCGCGCACCGAAACGAACAGCGTGCCGGCGCGGGGGAGATCAACACCCGCTCCTAGCTGGCTCTTGGCGAAGGCCAGCGCGAAGTCGCGGTCGAGGCCCATGACCTCGCCGGTCGAGCGCATTTCCGGCCCGAGCAGGATGTCGACGCCGGGGAAGCGAGCGAAGGGGAACACCGCTTCCTTGACCGCGATATGGCCGGGATTTCTGGGGTCGGGCATGGCGCCGTAATGGGCGAAGGCGTCTTCCAGGCTCTCGCCGGCCATGATGCGGGCGGCAATTTTCGCGATGGGGCGGCCGATGGTCTTGGCGACGAAGGGCACGGTGCGCGACGCGCGCGGGTTGACCTCGAGCACGTAAACGGTGCCGTCCTTGATCGCGTACTGCACGTTCATCAGGCCGCCGACATTGAGCGCGCGGGCAAGTGCGGCTGTCTGGCGTTCCAATTCGTCGACGAGCTCCGACGGCAGCGAATGCACCGGCAGCGAGCAGGCGCTGTCGCCCGAATGGATGCCGGCCTCCTCGATGTGTTCCAATATGCCGGAGACGAAGGTCGACTTGCCGTCGCACAGGCAGTCGACATCAACCTCGATGGCGCCCGAGAGATAGGTGTCGAACAGCAGCGGGTTCTTGCCCAGCAGTGTGTTGATCTGGCCTGTCTTGTCGTTGGGGTATTTCTGCTTGATGTCCTCCGGCACCAGGCCGGGCACGGTGTCGAGCAGATAGGATTGCAGCATGCTCTCGTCGTGGATGATCTGCATGGCGCGGCCGCCGAGCACATAGGACGGGCGCACCACCAGCGGGAAGCCGAGCTCGCCGGCGACGAGGCGGGCCTGCTCGACCGAATAGGCGATGCCGTTCTTCGGCTGGCTGAGGCCGAGCTTGTGCAACAACTTCTGGAAGCGGTCGCGGTCTTCGGCGAGATCGATCATGTCGGGCGAAGTGCCGAGGATCGGGATGCCGGCCTTCTCCAACGCATCCGCCAGCTTCAGCGGCGTCTGGCCGCCGAATTGGACGATGACGCCGACCAGCTCGCCCGACGCCTGCTCGGCGCGCAGGATCTCCAAAACGTCCTCCGGCGTCAGCGGCTCGAAATAGAGCCGGTCCGAGGTGTCGTAGTCGGTCGACACGGTCTCCGGGTTGCAGTTGACCATGATCGCCTCGAAGCCGGCGTCGCGCAGCGCAAAGGCGGCGTGGCAGCAGCAATAGTCGAACTCGATGCCCTGGCCGATGCGGTTCGGGCCGCCGCCGAGGATGACGACTTTTTTTCGCGACGAGACTTGCGCCTCGTTGGCGAGCGCGCCGGCGAAGGGCACCTCATAGGTCGAGTACATGTAGGCGGTCGGCGAGGCGAACTCGGCGGCGCAAGTATCGATGCGCTTGTAAACCGGATGAACGTCGAGCTTTTCGCGTATCTTTTGAACCTCTTCGACGTCTTTCCTGACTAGGGACGCGAGGCGGGCATCGGAGAAACCCATCGCCTTCAGCATGCGCAGATTGGCGGCGTCTTCGGGAATGCCGTGCTCGCGAATGCGGGCTTCCATGTTGAGGATGCCGGCGATCTGTTCGAGGAACCACGGGTCGATCTTGCACATGGCGTGCACGTCTTCCAGCGAGGTGCCCATGCGGATCGCTTGCGCCACCATGCGCAGCCGGTCGGGCGTCGGCGTGCCGAGGGCAGCGCGAATGGCGTTGCGGTCGTCGGCGTGGCTGACTGCGCCGTGCGCGATGCCGGGGATCTCGATCTCGTCGAGGCCGGTGAGGCCGGTTTCCAGTCCGCGCAGCGCCTTCTGCAGCGATTCCTGAAAAGTGCGGCCGATGGCCATGACCTCGCCGACCGACTTCATCGCGGTGGTCAGCACCGGCTCGGCGCCGGGGAATTTCTCGAAGGCAAAGCGCGGGATTTTTGTGACGACGTAATCGATCGACGGCTCGAACGAGGCGGGCGTTGCGCCGCCGGTGATGTCGTTCTCCAGCTCGTCCAGCGTGTAGCCGACGGCGAGCTTTGCCGCGATCTTGGCGATCGGAAAGCCGGTCGCCTTGGAGGCGAGTGCGGAGGAGCGCGAGACGCGCGGGTTCATCTCGATCACCACCAGGCGGCCGTCGGCGGGGTTGACGGCGAACTGCACGTTGGAGCCGCCGGTCTCGACGCCGATCTCGCGCAGCACCGCGATCGAGGCGTTGCGCATCATCTGGTATTCCTTGTCGGTCAAGGTCAGGGCAGGGGCGACGGTGATCGAGTCGCCGGTGTGCACGCCCATCGGGTCGATGTTCTCGATCGAGCAGACGATGATGCAGTTGTCGGCCTTGTCGCGGACAACCTCCATCTCGTACTCCTTCCAGCCGAGCACGCTTTCCTCGATCAGCACTTCGGTGGTCGGCGAGGCGTCGAGGCCGGACTGGACGATCTCGTAGAATTCGGCGCGGTTGTAGGCGATGCCGCCGCCGGTGCCGCCCATGGTGAAGGACGGGCGGATGATGGCGGGCAGGCCGACATGGTCGAGCGCCTGTGCGGCGATCGCCATGCCATGGCTGATGTAGCGCTGCTTGCGGTCGCCCTCGCCGAGGTTCCAGCGCGTTTCGAGCGCGTCGAGCGCGGCGTCGAGGTTTTCGGGCTTCTCGGCCTTCAGCGCGGCGCGTTCGGCCTCGTGCGTCTTGCGGTCGGCATTCTTGACGTCGGTGGCGTTGGCCAGCATCGATTTCGGCGTTTCCAGGCCGATCTTCTTCATCGCCTCGCGAAACAGCGCCCGGTCCTCGGCCTTGTCTATTGCCGTGGCGTCGGCACCGATCATCTCGACATTGTAGCGTTCGAGCACACCCATGCGGCGCAGCGACAGGGCGGTGTTGAGCGCGGTCTGGCCGCCCATGGTCGGCAGCAGCGCGTCCGGCCGCTCCTTGGCGATGATCTTGGCCACCACTTCCGGCGTGATCGGCTCGATATAGGTGGCGTCGGCCAGTTCCGGGTCGGTCATGATGGTGGCCGGGTTGGAATTGACCAGGATGACGCGAAAACCCTCTTCCTTGAGCGCCTTGCAGGCCTGGGTGCCGGAATAGTCGAATTCGCAGGCCTGACCGATGACAATGGGGCCGGCCCCGATGATCAGGATCGACTTGATGTCGGTGCGTCTTGGCATATCGAGGGTCCGTTCGGCAGGCGGCTTGCACGAAAAACCGGACGGGAAGACCCGGCCGGTTGTGCTCGCGATTCTGGTATCAGGCTAGGAGGGCCTTATAGGGAAGAGTTTTGCCGGATGTAACCCCCTAAAATGCGGAGAGTAGGGCAGTAGGGCAGTAGGGCAGTAGGGCAGTAGGGCAGTAGGGCAGTAGGGCAGTAGGGCAGTAGGGCAGTA
>NZ_JBVVQQ010000033.1:0-57504 GCF_055811135.1 Mesorhizobium sp. WSM4817
GTAGGGCAGTAGGGCAGTAGGGCAGTAGGGCAGTAGGGCAGTAGGGCAGTAGGGCAGTAGGGCAGTAGGGCAGTAGGAGCTATTCAGGTGACAATTTGCGGATCAGAAGGCGCGTAGCGTCCCTACGCTCTCGCTGCGATTCATCAAAGATTCGACCGCCTCGTGCGAGGCGATTCCGACACGGTGCGCAATCATAAGATGCGTCTTCAATTCTTTGAGTGATCCTTGGGCGATCCTGAGAAATTGCTGATAGGAAGCTCGACTCTCTCGGCCGTAACCCTCAGCGATGTTGGCAGGCACTGAGGTAGCTGCCCGACGCACCTGACCTGTCATTCCATAGATCTCGTCTTTCGGCCAAGCTCGTGTCACTTCATAGATGGATACTGCCAGGTCCATTGCCTGCTGCCAGACGATCAGATCCCTGTAGGACTCGATTTTCGCCATTACGTGCCGCCCCCTACTGCCCTACTGCCCTACTGCCGTACTGCCCTACTCCCCTAAACATTCAACAACAGATACTCCCGCTCCCACGGGCTGATCACTTCCATGAAGGTCTCGAATTCCGCCCGCTTGATCGCCGCATAGGTGGCGGCGAACGACTTGCCGAGCAGCGCGCAGAGTTCCTCGTCGGCTTCGAACAGGTCGACCGCCTCGAGCAGGCTGCGCGGCAGGTCGATCTCGGCCGCGTTGGCGGTGGTGAGAACCGGCGGTTCGGCCTTGATCTTGTTGGTCATGCCGATCAGCCCGCAGGCGAGCGATGCGGCCATCGCCAGATAGGGATTGGCGTCGGAGGAGGGGATGCGGTTCTCGACGCGCCTGGCTGCCGGGTCGGAGCGCGGGACGCGGAAGGCGGTCGTGCGGTTGTCGTAGCCCCATTTGTTGTTGACCGGCGCCGAAGCCGACTGCGTCAGCCGGCGATAGGAATTGACGTAAGGCGCAAACATCACCAGCGCGTTCGGCACATGTTTCTGCATGCCGCCGAGGAAATGGAAAAAAGCTTCGGTTTCCGAGCCGTCCTCGGCAGAAAAGACGTTCCTGCCGGTCTTCTTGTCGAGGATCGATTGGTGGATATGCATGGCCGACCCGGGCTGCCCCTGGATCGGCTTGGCCATGAAGGTGGCATAGATCTCATGCTTCAGCGCCGCCTCGCGGATGGTGCGCTTGAACATGAACACCTGGTCGGCCAGTTCGATCGGATCGCCGTGGCGCAGATTGATCTCGAGCTGGCCGGCGCCTTCCTCGTGGATCAGCGTGTCGATCTCCAGGCCCTGGCTTTCGGAGAAATGGTAGATGTCGTCGATCAGTTCGTCGAACTCGTTGACGCCAGCGATTGAATAGCCGGCGCCACCGCCGATCGCCCGTCCCGAACGCCCGACCGGCGGGGTCAGCGGGTAGTCCGGATCGGGATTCTTGCGCACCAGGTAGAACTCGATCTCGGGCGCCACCACCGGCTTCAGCCCGCGCTTGTCGTAAGCGGCAAGCACACGCTTCAGCACGTTGCGCGGCGTGAACTCGACCGAGCGGCCGTCCTGGTGGACGAGGTCGCAGATGACCGCCGCCGTCGGGTCCTCTTCCCACGGCACCACGGTCAGCGTCGAAAGGTCCGGCATCAGCTTGAGGTCGCCGTCGTCTTCCGGATAGTTGAAGCCGTTGCCGTTCTCGGGGTAGCCGCCGGAGATCGTCGTCATGAACACCGCCGAAGGCAGCGCCAGCGAGGTGTTGGAGGTGAATTTCTTCGACGGCATCATCTTGCCGCGCGCAACGCCGGCCTGGTCGGGCGTGATGCATTCGATATCCTCGATGCCGCGCCACGCCAGCCAAGCGCCGACTTCCTTCCAGTTTTTCACACCACGTTGATTTTTCACGAAGGCAGGCGTGCGGATACGTCCTCCGCGGCTCGACGGACGGACTTCCTTTTTTGCAGGCGGCATCATTCACCAGATTGGGTTGCGGATTTGGGAGTATAGCCGGGGCCGGTGATGGAAGGGAAGGGGAGCCGGCCCTGCCTTCGCCGCCAGTTGAAAATCGCCCCAAGCAGGCTAGGTTCGACGCAAGTTCAATGACCTCGTTTGAAGACGTCGAATGCGGAACCATGAATTGACCACGATCGGCTTCGATGCCGATGACACGCTCTGGCAGAACGAGCAGTTCTTCCGCATCACCGAAAAGCGCTTTGCCGCGCTGCTCGCCGATCATGCCGAGGAGGAGCACATCTCGGCAAGATTGCTGGAGGCCGAGAAGCGCAACCTCGCCGTTTACGGCTTCGGCATCAAGGGGTTTACCCTGTCGATGATCGAAACGGCGATCGAGATTACCGAGGGCCGCGCGCCGGCCTCGGTCATCGCCGAAATTCTCGCCGCGGGCCGCGAGATGCTTGGCCATCCGATCGAGGCGCTGCCTCATGCGCGCGAAACGGTTGAAAAACTGGCGGATGCCTATCGCCTGGTGCTGATCACCAAGGGCGACCTTTTCGATCAGGAACGCAAGCTGGCGCAATCGGGCCTCGGTGACCTGTTCGATGCCGTCGAGATCGTCAGCGACAAGAGCCCCGCTACTTATATCAGCATCTTCAGCCGCCACGGCGATGGCGCCGAAAAAAGCATGATGGTCGGCAATTCGCTCAAGTCGGACGTGGTGCCGGCGATCGAGGCCGGCAGTTGGGGCATCCACGTGCCGCATGAGCTGACCTGGGCGCTGGAACATGTCGAGACGCCGGTCACCGCGCCTCGCTTCCGCCAGATAGCCGATCTCTCGGAATTGCCCCGGCTGGTCGAAAGCATCGGGAAAGCCGGCTGATCGCATGTCTCGGCGTCGAACCGGACGTGTGCGGCAGGCGTATCGATGCCGACATAGCGCGTCGCAATCCTTGTTGTTCACTCCGCCAAAGAGCCGCGCTGTGGCTGACCCTCCATCGTGCGGCCCCTCCATCGCGCGGCCCCTCCATCGCGCGGCTCTTGAACAATCGATGCTGTAAAATCGTTTTCTACTTGCAAATCAGTCGCAATTGCAGAATATGCGACAAGCGCGGCGTCACAGCGCCCGCGCGGCATGCGAGTAATCGCGACAGGAGATTTTGATGATCGAGAAATACGGGCGATGGGTTGCCGTCGGGTTGATGGCTGCGGTTTTCGCTGCGGCAGTGGCTTCAAGCCCAGCGAAAGCGCAGGAAAAATTCAAGGCCGTGACGACCTTCACCGTCATCGCCGACATGGCGAAGAACGTGGCGGGCGACGCAGCGATCGTGGAATCGATCACCAAGCCGGGGGCGGAGATCCACAATTACGCGCCGACGCCGGGCGACATTCAGCGGGCTCAGGGCGCAAAGCTCATTCTGTGGAACGGGCTCCACCTCGAAGTCTGGTTCGAAAAATTCTTCCAGAACCTCAGCGACGTCCCCGGCGCCATCGTCTCCGAGGGCGTCCAGCCGATGAGCATCGCCGAGGGACCCTATACCGGCAAACCGAATCCGCATGCCTGGATGTCGCCGACAAACGCGCTGATCTACGTCGACAACATCCGCGACGCCTTCGTCGAGCACGATCCGGCGCATGCCGAGACCTACAAGGCCAATGCGGAAGCCTACAAGGCAAAGATAGAGGCGGCCGTCGCGCCGATCCGCGATAAGCTTGCCTCGATCCCGCAGGACAGGCGCTGGCTGGTGTCGAGCGAAGGCGCTTTCTCCTACCTCGCACGCGATTTCGCGCTGAAGGAGCTTTATTTGTGGCCGATCAACGCTGACCAGCAAGGCACCCCGCAGCAGGTTCGCAAGGTGATCGACGCCGTCAGGGACAACAAGATCGTCGCCGTCTTCAGTGAAAGCACCGTGTCGGACAAGCCGGCCCGGCAGGTCGCGCGCGAGACGGGGGTCCATTACGGTGGCGTGCTCTACGTCGATTCCCTCAGCGAGGCGGACGGCCCGGTGCCGACCTATATCGACCTGCTGCGTGTGACATCGGATACAATTCAGAAAGGCCTCGCCGCAGGGCTGTCGCAATGAACGAAGCCGTTCCGCCTCTTGCCGCCGCGTCCGAGGATGCGGGAGGCGGTCTCGCCGTGCGCGGCGCGACCGTCACCTACCGCAACGGCCTCACGGCGCTGCGCGATGCGAGCTTTGAAATTCCGACAGGCACGATCACGGCACTTGTCGGTGTCAACGGCTCGGGCAAGTCGACGCTGTTCAAAGCCATCATGGGCTTCGTGCGGCTGGCAAAGGGAGAGATTCTTGTTCTCGGATGGCCGGCCGCGGCCGCGCTGAGGAAGAACGTCGTCGCCTATGTGCCGCAGGCCGAGGAGGTCGACTGGGACTTTCCAGTACTGGTCGAGGACGTCGTCATGATGGGGCGTTACGGCCATATGGGCATGATGCGCATTCCGAAGGCTGCTGATCGCGAGGCGGTTACATCGGCGCTTGCGCGTGTCGGCATGAGCGATTTCCGCAAGCGCCAGATCGGCGAGCTTTCGGGCGGGCAGAAGAAGCGCGTCTTTCTCGCTCGGGCGCTGGCGCAGGACGGGCGCGTCATCCTGCTCGACGAGCCCTTCACTGGCGTCGACGTCAGGACCGAGGACGCTATCATCGAACTGCTGCGCGCGCTCCGGGACGAAGGCCGGGTGATGCTGGTCTCGACGCATAATCTGGGTAGCGTGCCGGAGTTCTGCGACCGTGCCGTGCTGCTCCGGAACACGGTCCTTGCCTACGGCCCGACAGGCCAGACCTTCACGCAGGCGAACCTGGAAAAGGCTTTCGGCGGCGCCTTGCGTCATTTCGTGCTGGGCGGAGCCGGGCTGCATGAGGACGACGACAGGCGCCGCCTTGCCGTCATCACCGACGACGAGCGGCCACTGGTCTTCTACGGAGAGAACGGAGCCATGCAGCACAAGATGCGGGAACCGGACGAATGAGTGTCCTGCTCGAGCCGTTCGGCTACGAATACATGCTCAACGCGATGTGGGTGTCGGCCCTGGTCGGTGGTGTCTGCGCCTTCCTGTCCTGCTATCTGATGCTGAAAGGCTGGTCGCTGATCGGTGACGCGCTCTCGCATTCGATCGTGCCGGGCGTCGCCGGCGCCTATATGCTGGGCCTTCCCTTCTCGATCGGCGCCTTCTTCTCCGGCGGGCTCGCCGCTGCGGCGATGCTCTTCCTCAACCAGCGCACCAAGCTGAAGGAAGACGCCATCATCGGCCTGATCTTCTCCTCCTTCTTCGGCCTCGGCTTGTTCATGGTGTCGCTGTCGCCGACCTCGGTGAATATCCAGACGATCGTGCTCGGCAACATCCTGGCCATCACTCCGGAAGACACGCTTCAGCTCGCCATCATAGGCTTCGTCTCGCTCGCCGTCCTGCTGGTGAAATGGAAGGATCTGATGGTGGTCTTCTTCGACGAGAGCCATGCCCGCTCGATCGGCCTCAACCCGAGCGCGCTCAAGATCATGTTCTTCATGCTGCTATCGGCCTCCACCGTCGCCGCGCTCCAGACCGTCGGCGCCTTCCTGGTCATCTGCATGGTGGTGACCCCCGGCGCGACCGCCTATCTTCTGACGGACCGCTTTCCGCGCCTGCTGGTCATCGCGGTCATCATCGGCGCGGCGACGAGTTTCACCGGCGCCTATGTCAGCTATTTCCTCGACGGCGCCACCGGCGGCATCATCGTCGTGCTGCAGACGCTGATCTTTCTCGCCGCCTTCTTCTTCGCTCCCAAGCATGGAATGCTGGCAGCCCGCCGCCGCTCGGCGAGGGCCTTGGAGGCCAGCCTATGAGCATCCTCGATACACTGCTTACCCCCTTCCAGTTCGGCTTCATGGTCAATGCGCTGATTGCTTCGGTGCTGGTCGCCGTGCCGACGGCGCTGCTCTCCTGCTTTCTCGTTCTCAAGGGCTGGTCGCTGATGGGCGACGCCATCAGCCACGCCGTCTTTCCCGGCGTGGTCATCGCTTACATCCTCGGATTCCCCTATTCGATCGGCGCCTTCGCCGCCGGGATGGTCTGCGCTCTCGCCACCGGCTTCCTCAAGGACAATAGCCGCATCAAGCAGGACACGGTCATGGGCATCGTCTTCTCCGGCATGTTCGGCTTCGGCCTGGTGCTCTATGTAAAAATTCAGTCCGACGTGCATCTCGACCACATATTGTTCGGCGACGTTCTGGGCATCGGCCTGCGCGACATCGTCGAAACGGGGCTCATTGCTGCGATCACGGCCGGCATCATCGGCATCAAATGGCGCGACTTCCTGCTGCACGCCTTCGACCCGGCTCAGGCGCGCGCGGTCGGACTTCGGGTCAACCTGCTCCATTACGGCCTGCTTTGCCTGATCTCGCTCACCGTCGTCGGCGCGCTGAAGGCGGTCGGCATCATCATGGCCATCGCCATGCTGATCGCGCCCGGCGCCATCGCCTTCCTGCTGACAAGGAAGTTCAGCGCCATGCTGATCCTGTCGGTGGCGATCGCGGTCGCCGCATCGTTTCTAGGCGTCTATCTATCCTTCTTCATCGACAGCGCACCGGCGCCGACCATCGTTCTCATGCTGTCTGCCGCCTTCATCGCTGCCTTCGTCGTCACCACGCTCAAGGCGGGCCGAATGGAGCTTGGCGAGGAGGGCTAATGCATGTCGCCCAAAAGCATGCCCTCGGGCCTGACCCGCGGGTGCGCAGCGGTTTTGGGATAACGACATGCATAAAACAAGAACTTAAGCGCGTCGCATGAATCCCTTCAGACGCGACGCGCTTTGGAGACCGGCGGTCATTCTCTGGTTTGGCGAGAGCGTCGCGGTTTCTGGATCGGCTTCACGTAGATCTCCAGCCTGTGGCTGATGATCGTGAATCCGTGCTGTCGAGCGATTTCCTCTTGGAGCCGCTCGATCTCCGCCGACTGGAACTCGATGACATCTCCCGTCTCGATGTTGATGAGATGATCGTGATGCTCGCGGGGGACGGTTTCGTATCTGGCGCGCCGATCGCCAAAGGTGTGCCGCTCCAGAATGCCCTTTTCGCGCAGAAGGCTGACGGTGCGATAGACAGTGGCGAGCGCGATCGTCGGCTCGATTGCGACAACACGGCGATGGAGTTCCACCACATCCGGATGGTCGCTGGATTCGGATAGAACGCGCATGATGACGCGGCGCGGACCGGTGATGCGCAGTCCGAGTTCCCTGCAAAGCGCGGCGATGGTCTGTTCTGAGGACATGTCATGATCCGCCAATATCGACAGCCATGTCGCGAAGTCGGAACATGCCTGCGGATTTGTTCGAAGGTGCTATCCCAGATGCGTCGCAATTGCAAAAGGACATCGGACTGGGTTCGCTGTCAGGCGGTCACACACTGACATAAGAGATTCAGATCCGATCGCAAGAAGCGAGGAAGGAGCCGGATAGGACGCCGGCTAGCTGCGTCCGAGCCCGATCAAATGGTCGATCACCGGCTGCAGCCGTTCGGTCGTGATCGGTTTGACGACCACCGCATCGACGACGCTCGACAGGCCGAGGCTCTCCGGTGTGCCGCTCTTGGTCGAGAGCAGGATCACCGAGGGACGCGATCTGCCCGAGATGCGTCGAAGCGCGTCGATACGCGACATCAGTGCGTCGCAGTCCTTGTTGTCGGCTCCGCCATCGAGGACGATCGCTCCGGGAATCAACGAGCGCAGCGTCGTAGCTGCCGTTTCGGGCGATTGCGAGATTGGTTTGAGCCCGGACCGTTCGACGATTTTCGACACCACCACCCGGTTGACCGGCGAATTTCCGACGACGAGCACGCGGGTGAAGTCGGTGAGCATTTCGGGGTCCACATTCCGGCTCATCAAACTCAACTGGTTCACAGTGGGATTCAAGGGGCGCATGAGCAGGGCGGGCACTCGTTGGTTTCAATGCAGGGTTGTACTTTGTGAACAATTGCCGTGAGATCGCTGCCTATGTCAAGCTGAAATGGCCGGCGCCGAGAACATCGCAAGAAAGGTTAAAATTTAAAGCAAGTTCTTTTCTGGCCGTGCATGCAAACTGGTTGTGCAAGTGCAATCACCTGCGCAGAGAACTGCGCAGGTGATGCCGGATCCGCCAGCAGGGTTTGGTCGGATTTCGGTCAGCCGACGCTCCGCTGCGTGACGATGACCGGGATCAGCAGGTCGCCCCAGTTGCCGTCGCCGCCATGGTGCCGTGCCGAGCGCACGAGTTCTACCGACACACCGGCCTCGACCGCCTTCATCACCGACTGGTTGAGCCTGTGCAGGTCGTTGGCCAGCATGCGGATGGTCGCCTGCTGGTCGACGGTCATGGTGGTGGCCTGTTCTTCGGCTCGTTCCTTGACGCGGCTTATCGATGCCATTGGTATTCTCCTTGCGTATTTTTTACCCCTTTTGGGGCGTTGCCTCTATTTTGTTGCGTTCGTGCTATTCCGCCGCCGGTTTGAACTGGGCGTGCTCGGTCGATTCATGCATCGCCGTGGTCGAAGACCGGCCACCGGTGATCGCCATCGACACGGCGTCGAAATAGCCGGTGCCGACTTCGCGCTGGTGCTTGGTCGCGGTGTAGCCGTGGGCTTCCGCCGCGAATTCAGCCTCCTGCAGTTCGGAATAAGCCGCCATCTGACGCGCCTTGTAGCCGCGGGCGAGTTCGAACATGCCGAAATTGAGCTGGTGAAAACCGGCCAGCGTGATGAACTGGAACTTGTAGCCCATGGCGCCGAGTTCCTTCTGGAACCTGGCGATGGTGGCATCGTCGAGGTTCTTCTTCCAGTTGAACGACGGCGAGCAATTATAGGCGAGAAGCTTGCCTGGATGCTGCCTTTGCACGCCCTCGGCGAACTTCTTGGCCTGCGCCAGATCGGGCTTGGAGGTTTCGCACCAGATCAGGTCGGCGTGGGGCGCGTAGGCGACGGCCCGTGCGATGCAGGGCTCGATGCCGTTCCTGACTTGATAGAAGCCCTCCACCGTACGGCCGGCGCCATAGTCGACGAAGGGCTGGTCGCGCTCGTCGATGTCGGAGGTGAGCAGCTTTGCCGCTTCCGCGTCGGTGCGCGCGATGACCAGCGTCGGCGTGCCCATGACGTCGGCGGCAAGCCGCGCGGCGTTGAGGTTGCGGATGTGTGCGGCGGTCGGGATCAGCACCTTGCCGCCGAGATGGCCGCACTTCTTCTCCGACGCCAGCTGGTCCTCGTAGTGGACGCCGGCGGCACCCGCCTCGATGAAGGCCTTCATGATCTCGAAGGCGTTGAGCGGTCCGCCGAAGCCGGCTTCCGCATCGGCGACAATAGGCGCGAACCAGGTGTCGACCGAAAGCCCCTTGCCTTCGGAGGTCTCGATCTGGTCGGCGCGCTGCAGGGTGCGGTTGATGCGCTTGACCAGTTCGGGCGCTGCATTGGCGGGATAAAGCGACTGGTCCGGATACATGGCGGATGCGGTGTTGGCATCGGCCGCGACCTGCCATCCAGACAGGTAGATCGCCTTCAGTCCGGCCCGGACCTGCTGCATCGCCTGGTTGCCCGACATGGCGCCGAGCGCGTTGACGAAGTCCTCTTCGTGGATGAGCTTCCAGAGCCGGTTGGCGCCCATTTCGGCGAGGCTCTGCCGGATCTGGACCGAACCGCGCAGCCGCTTCACATCGTCCGGCGAGTAGGGCCGCTCGATGCCGTCGAAGCGGCCTTCCGGCGCCGAGGGGACGAGGTTGTAAAAATCAGTCATTGGTCGCTCCGACAGATCGTTGCTGGGATAGAAACGTCGCCTCATGAAGATTTCGGCGCCGTTTCGGTATGACAGCATTTACATTTTGGCGCGCGCCAGGCGAGGAAAACCAGAGGATTGGCTGGAAAATAAGAGAAAACCTGTGTTGCGTTTGACAGTCAGGCGCTGTAAATCTGTCATGATTGTAAAAGGCCGGCATGGCAGCGCCGCGCGGGAGTCATGTAAATTCTGTCAAGGACAGCCGAGTGGCCGATCAGAAAATCTTCGCCGGGCCGCGCATCCGCCGCATTCGCAGTGCCAAGGGCCTGACCCAGACGGCGATGGCCGAAGGGCTTGGCATCTCGCCGTCCTACCTCAATCTCATCGAGCGCAACCAGCGGCCGCTCACGGTTCAGCTGATCCTCAAGCTGGCATCTGTCTACAAGGTCGACCCGCATGAATTGCAGGGCGAGGCGAGGGGGTCGGTCACCGCCTTGAAGGAAGTGTTTTCCGATCCGCTGCTGGTCGGCGAATTGCCTGGCGACCAGGAGCTGATCGAGCTTGCCGAGGCGGCGCCCAACGCTTCCGCCGCGGTGATAAAACTGTTTCGCGCTTATCGCGAGCAGGCCGAGCGCCTTTCTGACCTGAACGAACTCCTGGCGCGTGAGGGCAAAGCGACGGCACTGTCCGGCGCCCGCTTGCCGATCGACGAGTTGCACGAGATTTTCGAGCGCCGTCCGAACCATTTTGCCGCGCTGGAAGAGGAGGCCGAGGCATTCATTTCGGTGCTCGATCCCGGCGACGATCTGCTCGATGCGCTGAAGGCTTGGCTGAAGCGCGAATACGGCATCGTCGTCAAGGTGCTGCCGGTCGCCACCATGCCGAACTGGCGCCGCCGCTACGACCGCCATTCGCAGCGTCTGTTCCTGTCCGAGCGCCTGTCGCCGTTCGACCAGTTGCGCGAGGTGGCGATGGAGGCCTGCCTGATCCGCATGACGGTCGCCGTGGCAAGCGAGATCCAGGCGCTGAAGCTGACCACGGATGAGGCCCGCCGGCTCGCCCGCTTCGAGCTTGGCCGCTACGCTGCCCACGCGCTGATGATGCCCTATCATTCCTTTCACGCAGCCGCCACACGCGCGCGCTACGACATCGACGTGCTGCGCTCGCGCTTCGGCGTCTCCTTCGAGCAGGCGGCGAACCGGTTGACCACGCTGCAGCGGCCGGGCACGCCGGGCGTGCCGTTCTTCATGCTCGAGGTCGACAATGCCGGCAACCGCTTCCGCAAGGCTGGCAGCCAGGGTTTTCCGCAGAGCCGCTTCGGCGGCGGCTGTCCAAAGCTTCCCGTGCATGCCGCCTTTACCCAGCCCGGCCAGATCTTCGTCGAGGCGGTGGAAATGCCCGACGGCGCCGAATTCCTCTGCGTCGCCCGCACACTTGAGGGGCCGCAAGGCTCGTTTGCCGAGCGCCCGCGCCGTACCGCGCTTCTGCTCGGCTGCGACATCGGCTTTCGTGATGAGATCGTCTATGGCGCAGCACTGCCGGGGCCGGCTGCCGCTGCGGCCGGAAAAGCCGGACAGGGCACAACCACGCCGGTTGGCCCGGCCTGCCGGCTGTGCGAACGCATCGGCTGCCTCGCCCGCGCCGAGCCGCCGGTGACGCGTCCGCTCGGCCTCGACGAGATGGTGACCGGACTAAGCGCGTTCGATTTCCAGTGAGGTTCCGGCAGGCGAGCTGCCGTCTTTGCCACAACCGTCGATGCCCGGTGGACCACGCTCCGCCGCTGCCTTTACGCTACGCGAATGTGGCACGTTTCTGTCGTCCGCTATGCATCGTGTTGCCTCGAAACCGCCGACAGTCGCCATCATGACCGATACATCATCACCGTTAGCCGTTTCGCCTGTCGTCTCGCCGCGTGACGAGCGTGTCGGCTTCCTGTTGATATTCCTGTCGGCGCTGATGTGGAGTTTCGGTGGCGCCATCGCCCGTTTCATCGACGCCGGAGACAGCTGGACGGTGGTGTTCTGGCGCTCCGTCTGGGCCGCCGCCTTCCTCATCTGCTTCATGGTCTGGCGCGACGGCTGGCACGGCACGGTGAGGTTGTTCCGCGGCATGGGCCTGTCCGGCCTTGCGGTGGCGTTCTGCTTCGCCACCGCATCGACCTCATTCGTCGTGGCGCTTGCCTACACCACCGTCGCCAACATCCTTTTGATGCAGGCCGGCGTGCCGCTCCTGGCGGCGCTGTTTGCCTGGGTGCTGTTTCGCGAACGGGTGGCGTTGGCGACCTGGGTGGCGATTGCCGCCGTCATTGCCGGCGTTGCCATCATGGTATCGGAATCGCTCGATGGCGCGGTGTCGCCCATCGGCGACGGCCTGGCGCTGCTCATCGCCGTGATGTTTTCGATCGCCACCGTCATCACGCGACGCTTTGCCCATGTGCGCATGACGCCGGCGACCTGCCTCGGCACGATGATTGCCGCCGCATTCGCGGCGTCGCAGGCATCGCAATTCGGCGTGTCCAGCAGTGACATGGGCTTCCTGTTTGCATTCGGCGTGGTCAATCTCGGTCTCGGCCTTGCCTTTTTCGCCACCGGCGCCCGGCTCGTTCCGGCTGCTGTCGCAGCACTGCTCGGCACTTTCGAGCCGATCCTCGGCCCGATCTGGGTGTGGCTCATCCATTCCGAGGTGCCGTCGGGACGCACCATCCTTGGCGGCACGGTCGTGGTCACGGCGCTGCTCGTCCATATCGGGCTCGAATTCAAGCGTCAGGCGCGGCCGGTGCGGCCGGGTGTCACCGGCATGCCGTCGCCTAACTGATGCAGCGCACGCGCCAAAGCGAGATGAGCCATTGACAATGGCGCAGCCGCGCGGGCAGGCTGCAAATACGGCAACAACAAGACAGGCTCATCTTGCCAAGTCTCCCCTCCGGCCCGACCGAGACCGGACAACATCGTCGTATCCCTGCCCGCGCCGTGGCGAGAGCCTTTGACGGCGCCGGAATGCCACCTGGATCACGACAAAGGAACCGGGGGCTCGGCCGTTGCGCATCGAACCGCTGTCGTGTTGACGGTTCGCGCTTGTCGCTTGTCGGAAAGCTCAATAATCTGAAGCAAAACGCCCAGCCGCGCAGCCCCGCGACGTGCTGGCGATGGAACACTCATCAAAGGAGAGACGCATGATCCGCAAAGCATTCTGGCTTTCGGCGACCTCGGCATTTCTGGCGCTTTTCACCCTCGGCGCTCATGCCCAGGACCGCGTCGTCAACGTCTATAACTGGTCGGATTACATCGACAGTTCGATCATCGAAGACTTCACCAAGGAAACGGGCATCAAGGTCACCTACGATACCTTCGATTCCAACGAGCTGCTTGAGACGAAACTGCTTGCCGGCGGCAGCGGCTACGACGTTGTCGTGCCGACCGCCAATTTCCTCGCACGCCAGATCCAGGCAGGGGTGTTCCAGAAGCTCGACAAGTCGAAGCTGCCCAACATTTCCAACATGTGGGACGTCGTCTCGGAGCGCACGACCAAGTACGATCCCGGCAACGAATATTCGATCAACTACATGTGGGGCACGGTCGGCCTCGGCTATAACGTCAAGAAAGTGCAGGAAGCGCTCGGCACCGACAAGATCGACAGCTGGGACGTGTTCTTCAACCCGGAAAAGCTGGCCAAGCTGAAGGATTGCGGCGTCTATGTCCTCGATTCTCCGAGCGACATCCTGCCGAACGCCTTCAAATATCTGGGCATCGATCCTGAGACCACGTCGCCGGACGATTTCGCCAAGGCCGAAGAAGTGATGCTGAAGATCAGGCCTTACATCCGCAAGTTCCACTCGTCGGAATATATCAACGCGCTGGCCAATGGCGACATCTGCCTGGCCGTTGGCTGGTCGGGCGACGTGTTCCAGGCCCGCGACCGTGCGACGGAAGCAAACCAGGGGGTTGAGATCGCCTATTCCGTGCCGAAGGAAGGCGCCGAAATGTGGTTCGACCAGATGGCGATCCCGGCCGACGCGCCGCATGTCGCCGAGGCGCATGAATTCCTGAACTACATAATGAAGCCGGAAGTCATCGCCAAGGCGAGCAATTTCGTCTTCTACGCCAATGGCAACAAGGCGTCGCAGCAGTTCATCGACAAGGAGATCCTCGAGGATCCGGCGATCTACCCGGACGAGGCGACGCTGGCGAAACTGTTCACCATCACCCCCTACGATTCCAAGACCCAGCGCGTCGTCACCCGCACCTGGACCAGGATCGTCACCGGGCAGTAAGCGACATCAACGACCCCGGCAGGTGCTGCCGGGGTCAAGTCTTCTGGGGATAGAACGCGAGCACGGAGTGGGACATGAAATCGCTTGGCAGCATCCGCAGGGATTTCGCGCCATGGAACGATCCGAACGCCAAGCCGTACATCCAGTTCGACAAGGTCACCAAGAAGTTCGGTGACTTCACCGCCGTCAACAATTTGTCGCTGACGATATTCGAGCGCGAGTTCTTTGCCCTGCTCGGCGCATCCGGCTGCGGAAAGTCGACGCTTCTGCGGATGCTCGCCGGTTTCGAGGAGCCGACCGCCGGCCGCATCCTGCTCGACGGCCAGGATCTGCGCGGCATCCCGCCATACCGGCGGCCGGTCAACATGATGTTCCAGTCCTATGCGCTGTTCCCGCATATGACGGTCGAGAACAACATTGGCTTCGGCCTCAAGCAGGACGGCATGCCGAAGCCCGAGATCGCGGCGCGCGTTGGAGAGATGCTGAAGCTGGTCAAGCTCGAGCAGTTCGCCAAGCGCAAGCCGCACCAATTGTCCGGCGGCCAGCGCCAGCGCGTCGCGCTTGCCCGCTCGGTCGCCAAGCGGCCGAAGGTGCTGCTGCTCGACGAGCCGTTGGGCGCGCTGGACAAGAAGCTGCGCGAGGAAACGCAGTTCGAGCTGATGGATCTGCAGCAGTCACTCGGCCTCACCTTCGTCGTCGTCACTCACGACCAGGAAGAGGCGATGACCATGGCCGACCGCATCGCCATCATCGACAAGGGCGAGGTGATGCAGGTCGCAACGCCGGCGGAAGTCTACGAGGCGCCAGGTTCCCGTTTCGTCGCCGGCTTTGTCGGCAACGTCAACATGTTCGAAGGCAAGATTGCGAACGGCGAGGCGGGTGCGGCCAGCATCGATGCCGGCAACGGCATCACCATCCGGACCGAGAATGCCGGCGATGCCGCAACTGGCGCGGCCGTCGCCTTCGCCATCAGGCCGGAGAAGATCAGGATATCGTCTACGAGACCGGCCGGCGCTGTCAACGCCATCGAGGGTGAGGTCTATGATATCGCCTATCTCGGCGACATGACCGTCTATCACGTCAGGCTGGACGACGGCCAGGTGGTGCGAGCGAGCACGATGAACGCGGCCCGCATCACCGAGGATCCGCTGAGCTGGAACGACCGTGCCTGGGTGTCGTTCCGGCCGGATGCCGGCGTCGTGCTGACGCGATAGGGGGCGGCCATGTCGAATGCCGCTGTCACCGCTGCAACAAGCTCTCGAGCCACCGCTGCCGGCAAATCCGCCCTGGCCAGAACGGGAGAGGCCTTCGTTGGCCGTCTTGTCATCCTCATTCCGTATCTCTGGCTGGTCTTCTTCTTCCTCATTCCGTTCGTCATCGTCTTCAAGATCTCGCTGTCGCAGACCGCGATCGCCATACCGCCCTACACGCCGGTGCTCGGCTTCGGCGACGGCCTTGCCGGTTTCTTCGCCCAGCTGAATGAACTCAGCATCGACAACTACACATGGCTGACGCAGGACGCGCTCTACGTCAACGCCTATGTAACCAGCGTCATCGTCGCCGCCATCTCGACGGTGCTGACATTGCTTGTCGGCTACCCGATCGCCTACGGCATGGCGCGCGCCCCGGCGATGCTGCGCCCGACTTTGCTGATGCTGGTGATCCTGCCGTTCTGGACCTCGTTCCTGATCCGGGTCTACGCCTGGATCGGCATCCTCAAGCCCGAGGGGCTGCTCAACCAGCTACTGCTCGCCACCGGCGTCATCAGCCAGCCGCTGATCATTCTCAACACCTATACGGCGATCTTCATCGGCATCGTCTATTCCTACCTGCCGTTCATGGTGCTGCCGCTCTATTCCGCCCTCGAGAAGATGGATTATTCGCTGATCGAGGCAGCCAAGGATCTCGGCTGCCCGCCGACCAGCGCCTTCTGGAAGATCACCTTTCCGCTGTCGCTACCCGGCGTCATCGCCGGCTGCCTGCTGGTGTTCATCCCCGCCGTCGGCGAATTCGTCATTCCCGACCTGCTCGGCGGCTCACAGACGCTGATGATCGGCAAGACGCTGTGGAACGAGTTCTTCGCCAATCGTGACTGGCCGGTGTCTTCGGCCGTCGCCGTCATCCTGCTGTTGCTGCTGATCGTGCCGATCATGCTCTTCCAGAGGGCCCAGGCCCGCGCCCAGGAGCAGGATCGGTAGACCCATGAACCCGACCTGGAGCCGCTTCAACATCGCTTCGATCGTGCTCGGCTTTGCCTTTCTTTACCTGCCGATCGTCCTGCTCGTCGTCTTCTCTTTCAACGAATCGAAACTGGTCACCGTCTGGGGCGGCTTCTCGACCAAATGGTACGTCTCGCTGTTCCACAACCAGGGTCTCATGGACGCCACCTGGGTCACGGCCCGTGTCGCCGTCATCTCGGCCACCGTGGCGACCGTGCTCGGCACGCTGGCGGCTCTCACCTTGACGCGCTACACGCGCTTCAAGGGCCGGACGCTGTTTTCCGGCATGGTCTTTGCGCCGCTGGTCATGCCGGAAGTCATTACCGGCCTGTCGCTGCTGCTGCTCTTTGTCGCCGTCGGTCTCGACCGCGGTTTTGTCACCGTCACACTTGCCCACATCACCCTGACCATGTGCTTCGTCGCCGTCGTCGTGCAGTCGCGCCTGATCACGTTCGACCGCTCGCTCGAAGAAGCCGCGATGGATCTTGGCGCGCCGCCGGTGAAGACCTTCTTCCAGATCACGCTGCCGGTCATCATGCCGGCGATCGTGTCCGGCTGGATGCTGGCGTTCACACTGTCGCTCGACGATCTGGTCATCGCCAGCTTCACCTCAGGGCCTGGCGCCACCACGCTGCCGATGAAGATCTACAGCCAGGTTCGTCTCGGTGTGACGCCGGAGATCAACGCCGCCTGCACCATCCTGATCGCGGTTGTGGCGGTTGGCGTCATCATCGCTTCGCTCGCCAACAAGCGGCGCGAGGTCCAGCGCCAACGCGATGAGCAGGCCGCTCAGCGGGGGTGACGAAAGGGGCGGCGCCAGCAAAGCCGGCAGGAAGTACTTCTGACGACGACCGCAGCAGCTTCGTTGCCTACTCGCCGGATACCCCGCGGCTTATCGGCGAAATGAACGGCGTGCTCCACGTTCCGCCGATGAAGAACGAAGACTGGTTGGGACTTTGGCTATTTGTCTGCGTGGCTGGCTGGTCCGCCTGAATGATGCCGCCGGACAGCGCCAGTCCGCGCCCGGCATAGGAGGCGATACCGGAAAGCCAGATCTTGTACTTCGCCGAATTCGCTTCGGCCTTGTCGATCTTCGCCACACCGTTCGAAATGCTCGCCTTGAGTTCGGCCCCGTCGATCGGCAGCGTTCCGTCGGAGACATCGTCGAGCGCGAAGAACCCGCCCTGTTCGTTGTGTTTGAGAAACGCCGGCAAATTGAACCGGCTCAACGCGCCCTGACCGAATTTCGCCGAAACCGAGCCGTCGGCGTTTTCGAAAATGGAATCCCAGGTTCTGCCCGGCCCCTTGAGGATGACCGAAACGGTTCCCGTGCCGATCGGCACCAGCCGCGTCATTCCGGCTGCGGTGCCAAAAGCGCCGCCGTCGATGTCGGAGGCGAGCAGCCTGATTTCGACCTGCGTGCCTTCCGGCTTGCGGTCAAAACGAAGGCTGCTCTGGATGTTGCCGCCAAAGGCCGATGCATCGGAAATATCGAAGACGGCAAGACCGTTCTTGACCTGGGCAGCGGCGGCGACGTCGGCAAGCTGGATGGCGCCTGCGGTGGCCTGCGCTGCCGACACTCTGAGATCGAGATCGATGCGGTCGGCGACGCTTATGTCGATTTCGCCGGGGCCAGCGCCGTTCGCGGGCGCCAAGGGCGTGAAGGCGGAGAGAAACGACCGCAGGTCGAGCGTCTCGAAGGCGAGCGTACCGGAGACCACCGGGCGCGCCTCGCCAAAGGAGAAATCCAGCGCACCCATTCCCGGATTGTCGTCCAGGGCGATCTCGGTGTTTTCGAATTTAATGCGGCCGGAGGTCGCCGTGAGCTTGCTGGAAACGGAAACCGAGCCAATTGCTGCGCCCGGCGCGATGCCGGCCCGCGACCATTCGAGCGCTCGCCTGAGCGAGGGTGCGGCAAATTTTGCCTGGCCGTCGAAATAGGCATTCTCGGACATGCTGGCCACGCCGTCGAACGAAAAACTGGCAGGGGCCGCCTTGAAGGAAAGCGTCATCGGCGCCGCACCTCCGCCAAACAGCACCAGCGGGTTTGACGACGCGGCATCCACGGCGACGCTTTCGCCGCGCCAGATCCCGGTCGCCGACAGCGTCGCATTGCTGTTCATTGCGGCCCAGTTCGCCTGGCCGCTCAGGCTGCTCAGTATCTCAGCGTCCTTGCCATCGACGGATGTCACCACGCGGCCGTTCCTGAACTCCACGGTGCCGAACGGATCAGTCGGCAGCTTGCCCAGGTCCGGCTTGGCTGGATTGGCGCTGACAACGGCGCGAGCGACGTCGATGGACCGGGTGATGCGCCCGCCCGAAGGCAGGGCGGGCAGGAAAAATCCATGTGCTGCGCGTTGAACCCTGATCGTCGGCCGGATCAGCCGCGCCGTCGAGAACACCACATTGCCACGCAACGCCGCCATGGCGGAGAGATTGACCTCGACCCGTTCAGCCTCGATCACCGGCGGCGCGTCGGTCTCTGTCCATTGCGAAAGCGTCACGTCGGCCAGGATGGCACGGAAATTCGGCCAGACCTCGATCCGTGGCGCGCCGTCGATGGTGACCCTGAAACCGCTCCACGCACTCATTTCCCAGGCGATGCGGTCGCGCACGATACGGGTCGAGGCGACGAGCGGCAGGGCGGCAACGGCCAGCGCGATGACCAGCACGGCAACGCCGATCGCCCATATTCCGCGCCGGATCAAAGGTGATGGCATCTCGCCCCGTATGCTTCCGTTCCGACAAAAAATCGCCCGACGGGTGTAACCCACGGCTGACGCATTTCAAGTCTTTATGGCCCAGCGATGGCATTTGCGCACATCCGCGTCGCTCGGCCGAACAAAATCTTGCTCTGCTGCGCTGCGATATGCATAAGCGATGCCAATGCATGTCGCCAAAATGCGCAACGTTTTTGGATAACGACATGATAATAACAAAAGTCTAAAGCGCGTCGCGTGAATCTCTTCAAGCGTAACGTGCTTTAAGGAGGAACGATCATGGCTGGCGACGCACCGCTCTGGATACCGACCAAAGACCAGATCGACGCGGCGCCGATGACCGCCTTCATGCAGGCCGCGGCGGCCGCAACCGGCAGGTTTTTTCCCTCCTACGGCGATCTTCATCGTTGGTCGATCGACGATCGCGAGGCGTTCTGGAGCCTGGTCTGGGACTTTTGCGGGATCGTCGGCGACAAGGGCGCCAGCGGGGGGATCAGTGGCGGCGAGCACGTGCTCGTTGGCGGCGAGACGATGCCCGGTGCCGCCTTCTTTCCCGACGCCAAGCTTAACTTCGCCGAGAACCTGTTGAAAAAAACCGGGCTCGGTGACGCCATCGTCTTTCGCGGCGAGGACAAGGTCGAGCGCCGGCTCTCCTGGAACGAGTTGCATGCGCTGACCTCGCGGCTGCAGCAGCTTTTCCTGTCGCTCGGGGTAAAAAAGGGCGACCGCATCGCTGCCATGATGCCCAACATGCCGGAGACGGTCGCGGCAATGCTGGCGACAGCCTCGATCGGGGCCGTGTGGTCGTCCTGCTCTCCCGATTTCGGCGAGCAGGGCGTTCTGGACCGGTTCGGTCAGATCGAGCCTGTCGTCTTCATCGCGCCCGACGGTTACTGGTACAATGGCAAGGCGATCGAGGTTGCCGACAAGATCGCCGCCGTTGCGGCAAAGCTCGTCACCGTCCGCAAGATCCTGATCGTCGACTATCTCGGCACGTCGACCGACGTGGCGGCGACCATCGAGAAGGCGACTGCGCTGGACGAGGCGCTCTCATCCTTCGCTGCCAAGTCGGTCACCTTCGAACGGTTGCCGTTCGCGCATCCGCTCTACATCCTGTTTTCTTCCGGAACGACCGGCATCCCCAAATGCATTGTCCATTCGGCCGGCGGAACGCTGATCCAGCATGTCAAGGAAGAACGGCTCCACGCCGGCCTGCTCGACGGCGACCGCTTCTTTTATTTCACCACCTGCGGCTGGATGATGTGGAACTGGCTGGTCTCAGGCCTGGCGTCGGGCGCAACCCTTCTGCTTTATGACGGGTCGCCCTTCTACCCCGACGGCAACGTGCTGTTCGACTTCGCCGACGCCGAGAAGATGACCTATTTCGGCACCTCGGCCAAATTCATCGATTCCGTGCGCAAGGCCGGCCTCAGGCCGATCAACACGCACGATCTTTCCAGCGTGCGCACGATCTCCTCCACCGGCTCGCCACTGTCGCCGGAAGATTTCCGCTTCGTCTATGACGGCATCAAGAAAGACGTGCATCTCGCCTCCATCTCCGGCGGCACCGACATCGTCTCCTGCTTCGTGCTCGGCGTGCCGATCGAACCGGTGTGGATCGGAGAGATCCAGGGACCTGGCCTCGGCCTCGCCGTCGATGTCTGGGACGACGACGGCCAGCCGCTCAGGCAGGAAAAGGGTGAGCTCGTCTGTACGAGAGCGTTCCCTGCGATGCCGATCGGCTTCTGGAACGATCCCGAAGGCAAGAAATACCACGCCGCCTATTTCGAGCGCTTCGACAATGTCTGGTGCCACGGTGACTTCGCCGAATGGACCGCCCATGGCGGCCTGATCATCCACGGCCGCTCCGACGCGACGCTCAACCCTGGCGGTGTGCGGATCGGCACGGCGGAAATCTACAATCAGGTCGAGCAAATGCCGGAAATCCTGGAAGCGCTGTGCATCGGCCAGGACTTCGACAACGACGTGCGCGTCGTGCTGTTCGTGCGGCTGGCGGCCGGCGTTGAACTCGACGCCGAGCTGGAAAAACGCATCCGGGCGAAAATCCGCAGCGGCGCGAGCCCGCGCCACGTGCCGGCTAAAATCGTCGCCGTCGCCGACATTCCACGCACCAAATCGGGCAAGATCACCGAGCTTGCGGTGCGCGACGTGGTGCATGGCCGTGCCGTCAAGAACAAGGAGGCGCTGGCCAATCCCGAAGCGCTCGAGCTGTTCCGCGACCTGCCGCAGCTGGCCGATTAGTTTCTCGAGGTCCAGGACATGAGAACCGTCAGGCGTTCAAACGGAGCCGAGCACGGTTAACGAAATATCTCGCTCGAATTTACCTAGATTTCATGAGTGGTACACATTGGTAAATTATTCGCGGTGCCGGTAAGGTTTTGTTAAGGGCCGACATCGATAGTCGTGCGTAACTTGAGGGAGAAATCCCGTTCCTCTAAATCCCCAGAGGATCTGAATTCGCTCAAGCCCCCGATGTACAGCAATCGATCATTCAAGGCGTCCTGTTGGACGCCTTTCTTTTTGTGTGCCGAGCATGAGCCAAAAGTGGACACCGGTTTTGGGAAATCCGGTGCTCAAACAAAGAGATAGAGCGGCGACACGGACGGGCCGAAAGTCCGCTGCCCTAATCCGCCAGCACGCGGGTCGACGGGAAAGCGACTTCGACCAGAGTGCCCTCGCCGGGCGTCGAGTTGATGGTGAACCGGGCCCGGTTCGCCTCGACCATGGCCTTGGTCAGCGGCAGCCCGAGACCGGTGCCGTCGCCGCGCCCGCGCTTAAGCGCGTTGAGTTGCTTGAACGGCTTGAGCGCCTGCTCGATCTCGGACTGGCTCATGCCGATACCGGTGTCGCGCACGCGCATCACGACGTCGCCGGAGTTCTCGTAGGCTGTCGATACAATCACCTGGCCGCCGGCCTGCGTGTAGCGGATGGCATTCGACAGGATGTTCAGCGCGATCTGGCGCACGCTGCGCAGATCGGCCACCACTTCCGGCAGCCGGGAGGCGAAGCTGGAGCGGATGATGACACGTTCGCGGTTGGCTTGCGGCTGCATCATCGCCACCGTCTCGGCCAGCGTGTCGTTGAGCGACACTGCCTCATAGGCCATCTCCTGCTGGCCGGCCTCGATTTTCGAAATATCGAGCAGATCGTTGACCAGGTCGAGCACATGGTTGCCCGACCGGTTGATGTCGCGCAGATAGTCGCGGTAGCGGTCATTGGCGACCGGTCCGAATTTCTCGTCGACCATCAGTTCGGAGAAGCCGATGATGGCGTTGAGCGGCGTGCGGATTTCGTGGCTGATGCGGGCGAGGAAGTCGGTCTTCTGCGAGGAAGCGCGCTCGGCCACGGCGCGCGCCTGGGTCAGATCCTCTTCGGCCCGCTTCCACTGGGTGATGTCGCGCACCACCGCGCAGAAACCGCTGTCGTTGGGCAGCCTGCCGATGGTCATGAACAGCGGAATGAAGCGCCCCTGCGCCTCGCGTCCGATCACCTCGCGGCCGTCGTTGAGCACGCTCGCCACGCCGGGCTCGGACAATCCGTCGAGATAGTCTCGCGCGGCGCGCTGGCTTTCGATCGCGAACAGCGAGACGAAGGCTTTTCCGGTCACCTCGTCGCTGTCGAAACCGAACAGCGCCTCCGCCGGTCGGCTGATCGAGCGGATCGTTCCGTCTCGGCCGATCAGCACGACGCCGTCGGTCGCGGTGTCGATGATGGTGCGCATCTCGGCAATGCGCGCCTTGAGCTCCGAAGTGTCCGGCTGCGTCTGGTCGTCGGCGGCACCTGCTGCCTCGTCGTCGCCGGAACGGCGCACGACCAGCATCAGCGCCTTGCCGCCACGCCATGGCACCGAGCTCAAAATGGCCTCGATCGGGAACTCCTGACTGTCACGCGTCTTCAACCGCAGCGCGTGGTCGGTTCCATCGGAGGCGCTGCCGTCGTAAGGATCGGCAAACAGCGCGTCGAGGCCACCGGCATCCTCCAACTGGTCGAGCGTGTCATAGCCGGTCAGGCTGAGGAATTCCTCGTTCGCATAGTGAAGATCGTCGCCGGAATGGATCAGCAGCGGCACCGGCAGCTTGCCGAGGATCGAAATGTCCGGAGCCTTGTTGTCGTCCGCGGTCGAAAAAGCCGACGGCACGAACCCTTCGAGCTTGAGCGGCGGCACCGGCAGGCGCGGCCGCTCGACCGTCGCCGGCTCGACGTCGCCGGCATCGCCGATGCCATCGGTTGGCGAACCGGTTTCGCCGTCATCAGGCCGCGCCCAGTCCTCGCTGTCTTCTGCATCGCGGAAATCGGCGGCCGTCATGCTGTCGGCGTCTTCGGCGATCGATCGACTGGCGGCGTCGGTGGGCTCAGCGATCTCCTGCGCCGGTTTGCCCGGCTCGGAGACCGGCGCACCGTCGCCATCGTCGGCGACATGGTCCCGGTCGGCATAGTCGAGCAGCGAGCCTGAGAGGTCGGACACGGTTGTTTGCGGCTCCTCACCGTCGAGCCTTGCGACATCCTTCTCGTCTTCGACATCGGTTTCGGTCGGTTCCGCCGCAGCCGGCTCTGCCGCAATTGCGGCAGCGGGCTGTTCGGTCGGGGGATTGTCCTTCTTGAGCCGCTCGCCGATCTCACGGAATGCACTGCGTTCCAGCGTCGACAGGCCTTTGTCGTTGGCCGGCTGCCTGTGCTCCGCCAACCGGATCACCTTGTCGGCTAAGCGCCGCTCCGGCTTCGGCACGATGGTCAGCGCCGGCACCTCGCCTTGGAACGGGTCGGTTTCGTCAGGCGTTTTGGCGAGTTCCGGCTCGACGGCCACGGGGACGTCGGCATTGGCGACAAGCGCCATGCCGATCGCTTCCGGATCGACCACCGCATCGCCGGTGCGAGCAACGCCGAAACCGCGAAAGCCTTCGAAGGCACGGCTGCGGCCGTAGACGGGCAGCGCCGCCAGGTCGACGGGTATCTTGAAATCGGTGCCGGCGACCGGCCACAGCACCGAGCGGCCGGACCAGGTATCGCGTCGGTCGAGCAGGCCGGCGATGTCGCCGCTCGCATCGAGGTCGAAGGTGGCCGCGACGTCCCTGAAGCGCCGGCCGATCACATCGGCGGCAGGCTTGCCGACGAGTTCCGCGAATTCCGGCGACAGCGCACTGAATCTGCCCTCGGCGTCGGTGCGCCAGACGAAACGCAGGGGCGCCGCCGCGCGGTCGATCGAGGGGATGGCATTTTTGACCGGGGAGGCGGCCCTGACGGCATTTTGTGCGAAGCTTTCCGCCGAAGCATCCGCCTCGACAGGACCGGATGCATCCGGTCCCGGCTTTTGCGCCTCCTCCTCGCTGGCGCTGAAATACCAATGGTCATGCTGTGGAGGTATCCCGCCGGCCGCTTCCGGACCCTGCTCGGTTGAATCAGGCGCAGTTGAATGAGATCCGGTCGAATCGAGCCCAGTGGAATCGGGCCCACTGGAATCGGGAACATCATGCTCCGCCGACAGCGAAGTGTCTTCGTCGGCTGCCGCAACTGTCTGCACTGCCGCAGCCGTTTTCGCGACTGTTGCCGGCGGGTTGTCCTGTTGTGCTTTTGGCGGGACTGCGGCATCGGCCGCCGCCCCTGCGCTGAGCACGCCAGCAGGGGCTGCTTCGGAGTCCAGCTGGTTCTCGTCGATCACCACCAGCAGGTGCCGCTCGTCAGTCAGCCGGGCGAGGCCGGCCGGGTAGGAAGCGGTGCCGCCAGGAACGAGGCGTTTGACGACGCGACCGCTCTCGTTCGCAACATCGGCGACAAGCGCTGTCAGCGTTTCGGGCAGGATGCCGAGTGCCGAAAAACCATCGGAAGCGGCCTCTATGTTGCCGTTGGCATCGACGAAGGCGATGAAATGACCGTCTTCGGTAAAGCCGCCGATGGCCCGAGCGGCAAGCTCGGCGGCGCTGCGCGAGCCGGTCTGCGTCGCCGGCACCGCCAGCATGATGGCGTTTTCGCCGTCAGGCATTGTCACCGCGCTGGCCAGAAAGCCAACCGCGCGGCTGGTCAGCCCGGTTGCCAGCCGCACCGTGATGGCGCGGTCGCGGCCGATCTGTGGAAAACCGCTTGTCGCCATGATCTGGCGCCTGGCGATCGGCGGCAAGCCGGCCGAGGCGCCGATGATCGCCTCGATGTCGGGGTAGCCGAACACCGCTGCCCCTGGTCCGTTGGCCCAGATCACCTGTTCGAGGTCTGCCGACAAAAGGGCGATCGCGTCGCCGGCGGCAAAGCGCTGGCGGACCGCGTCGAGCACGGCGACGCCGAGGAAGGAGTAGTTTTCAGACGGCATGCGCTTTGGGAACCCTTACGAAGCGGGCGGTTTGCAGTTAACGCTTTGTTAATAAAAGCCGACGGTGCGAAGGTCCACAAGCCATAGCGTGCAACCGCCGGAATCTCTGGGCGCGTGGTTAACGCTGGGAGAGAAAATTTATGGTGCGCTGCAACAAAGATATTGCAATGCACAAGATTTGCCTTTATATTGCCATCATACATGAACGAGACGGCTTTCTTATCGAAGCCGCTACCACTGCAAAGGATGGAAAATTGTCCAGGACCAAGACCGCTGATACTATCGAAAACGTTGAATTCCCGAGCTTCGACGCTTCCAAGGCCACCGACCAGATCCGTGCTTTCGCCGAAAAGGGCGTCGAGCAGTCGAAAGAGGCCTATGCCAAGCTGAAGACCGGCGCCGAAGAGACCCAGAAGGCCCTTGAGTCCACCTTTGAGACCGCCAAGACCGTTTCCAACGACCTGTCGCTCAAGACCATTGCCGCTCTGCGCGCCAATACTGAAGCCGGCTTGTCGCATTTCGAAGCTCTGATCGGCGCCAAGTCGCTGTCGGAAGTCGTCGAACTGCAGACCGCATTCCTGCGCAAGCAGGTCGAGATGACTGTCGAGCAGGCAAAGGATTTCCAGACCGTCGCCTCCAAGGCGGCCGAGGACGTCTCCAAGCCGATCAAGACCGCCTTCGAGAAGGCGATGAAGGAAGTTAAGATCGCCTAATATTTGCGCAGAGTTCGAAGATGCAACAAAAGGTCGCATTTCTTCGAACAGGATTATGTGAGATATAGTGGTCCAAGCGAATACCCGGCGGGTGGAACCTCCTCCCTCTGCTCTCCGGGATGACCAGCCAGCACCTCCTCCCGCTGGCTCGGAACAGGAAAAGGCCGGCACCTCCTCCCGCCGGCCTTTTTCTTTGCCCGGCGAATATGATGTCGGTGCCGGAGCACCCTTTGCCTACAGCGCCGGGCGCCTTCCTGGACGCGCAAAGCACGCCGCGGAACCCTGGGATTTTGCGCATGATCCCCAGCGAAATCGATTCTGATTTTCCGGGCCATGCGCGGCCAAAAGCCTTGAATTAAACTCCGATAGCCCGTATGGACGCATCGCCGAACGACAGAGCGGGTCTCGGAGGATGAACGTTCCATCCCGCTCAGGCGAACGTGCCGTTGTAGCTCAGATGGTTAGAGCGCCGGATTGTGGATCCGGAGGTCGCTGGTTCGATCCCAGCCAACGGTACCATTGGTGCACGGTCGCCTTCTTCGGTTTCGGTCGCTTCTCTTGGCTACAGATGTCCGTTCTTACGGAGGGACCGGTCGGTGCCCCGCTTGGTTCGGATTCCTGATGCATGTTGCGCAAAAGCATGCCCTCGGGCCTGACCCGAGGGTGCGCAGCGTAAAGCGCGTCGCATGAATTCCTTCAAACGCGACGCGCTTTAGCCTTTGTCGAGCTTCCGAGTAACGGCGAAGTGATGCGAGATTTAGTTACCCACCATCTCAGGCGACACGTGCGGCGAAGATGTCCTTCTTCACCACCGCATGCACCCCCCAGTTTCCATCGACGACCTGGGTGATGCCGAAGTCTACTCCGATCGACATCAGGGAAATCGCCTCGTCCTCTGTCAATCCTTTGGTTGTCATGAGGAAGTGGCGCATCTTCCGGAACGCATCGCGCAGCGCTCTGTCGACAGACGACTTCGAATAGATGTCGCTCTGAGCGCTCGGTCCCAGTTCCTCAAGATAGTTGGCGTAGGAAAACCCATGCACCAGCCAGTCCGTTTGCGTCTCGAGCATGGGGTAATTGAGCTCCTCGAGCGGTGTGCCGGCTAGGTCCGCTTTCTTGTGCAAGATGAGCTGGAACGTGCCGGTGAGCGAGCATTCGATCGCCGTCCCGCATAATTCGCTGTCGCCTTGGCTGGCATGGGGATCACCGACCGAGAGCAGCGCGCCGTCGACGGAGACCGGATAATACATCGTGGCGCCCTTGCCGATGCGCCAGTTATCGATGTTGCCGCCGGTGTAGCTCGGCGGGATGGTGTCTACGACGTCCGCTTCTTTCGGTGCCAGTCCGATCGTGCCAAAATGCGGGCGAATGGGCAGTCTCACGCCCTTCAGCACATCGTAGTTTCGTTTGGTCAGGCTGTGGTCGACCGGAACCCCGGGATAGTCGATCGTGTCATGCCTGACGCCAAACGGGTCAGTCTGCGGCACCCATTGGAAATTGTAGACCGCTTCAGCCCAGCTTTTGCCGCCGGCAACGTCGACCTCGTAGATGGTGACGACCTCGCGCTTGGTGCCGTCAAGCAGGTCATTGTAGTGGAAGCCCCAATTGGCCGCCGCGTTGGAGCCATATGATTTGCCGCTGAACTTGGGATTGCCAGAGGGACGCGGCCCGCAATCGAGAATCCGCACCTCTAATATGTCGCCCGGCTCCGCGTTGCGGACATAGACCGGGCCGGTCATGATGTGCACGCCCTGCCCCTCACCAGAACCTTTCTTGTACTTGGCCGGGTCGGTAGGGCCGGCACCGCGGCGGTCGACGCCCTTCTTCTCTTTCGTCCAGAGATAGACGCTCTCTGCACCCTCGTCGCCGTCAACCATGCGCTCCAGGTCATCGCCCGCATGGTGGGTGAGCGACTCGATCGTGACGATGTCGCCGGAATTGACCTCGATGCGCGGCTTCAGTGATTTGCTGAAGTAGCCCCAATGCACGGTCTCGGCGTTGGCCGGCAAATAATGATAGGCGCGTTGTGCAGGCAGCTTCGATGACGTGGCCTGCGCCAGTGCGGGTGTGACCAGCGAGATGCCACCGGCGCCCAGCGTGGCCAGACCGCTGGCCGCGAACAGGCCCCCCTTCAGAAAGCCGCGTCGCTCGGCATTTAGATCTTGCTTCAACTTGTTATAGTGAAGCTCGAAATGCGGACAGCTGATATCATCGCCTTTGCACATGAACAGTCCCCTTGTTTTTGTTGGAAGGAATGTGCGCGATTTTATGCATCACGCGCGCCATCGGCAATCCAGCCAGCCGGCCGCGAAATCAATGCATCGCGCTGTTGCCTAAATAAATACGGGTCAATTCAATGGCTTACGCTCACGCCGGCAAGACCGGCGAGCTTGAGCTCCGCCTGGTGACAGGGTAAAGTCAAGAGATTGTTCGCATGCGCACAAATACTGTCGCCGGCGTCGCGCTAAAGTGAATCTCGGCGGGCGGGTCGCCTGATGGACGTAACGCGCCCCGGAAAGGCCGCTGCAGTATGCAACAAGGACCCTCTTCTCTTATGGTTGCGGCTCTGCGATCGATCGACCATCTGCCCCTCGAACACCGCGACAAGGCGTGGCTCGACTGGTTTGAGGAGCTTTCGCTTTCCGCGTCTGTCGACGACCAGCCGATCCCGAGAGGCACCATGCACCTGCGGGCAGCGAACGCCACCACGCGCCTCGCCGACGTCTCTGGTACACCCCAGCGCATCGTGCCGATGCGCCGGGACCACGGGATTCTATTCGCTCTCATCGTTGCTGGGCGCGGGCGTCTTGTCGCCCCGCACCAGGCGTTCGATCTCGCTGACGGCGACATGATGGTGCTCGGCACGGCCGACGACTGGTCTATGACCTTTCGCAGTGACTTCCGCGCGTTCATACTTCAGGCGGCCGCCGGTCCGCTGGGAGCACGGCTGGGCCGCAGCGGCATCCGCTTGCCGAAGGTGCTAGGCAGCACCGTCGTCGCTGCGGTTGCGAAATCCGCATTGCGAACGCTGGGCTCCAATCTCGAGACTTCCGGTGCGGCCGATCTGACAGCCGCCGAAGTGGCTTTGACGGAACTCGTGGCAAGCGCCCTGCTTGGCGAGGTACGCGAGCCCGCTGGCAGCCTGACCGGGGTGCAAACGGCGCATTTCAGGCGCGTCGCGGCGACGATTGACGCCCGGCTGTCGGACCCGGATCTGGCCTTGGCCCTGATCGCGAGACTGGAAGGGCTTTCCATACGCTACGCGCAAAAACTGTTCGAGGGGCGCGGCGAAAGCTTCTCCGAATATGTGCGCCAGCAGCGCCTCGAACATTGCCGCATCGACCTGGCGGATCCCAACCATGCACATGAAAGCGTGGCCGCGATCGGACAGCGCTGGGGCTTTCGCGATCAATCGCATTTCAGCCGCACTTTCGGCGCGACGTTTGGAATGAGTCCCAGGCAGGTGAGGCGCGCTAGGTTGCAGACGGAGGAAGCTTATCCGCTGCGAGGCAAACCGGACGGCCGCAAGTCGGCGGCGGCGCGGCCGGCCCCGATGCTGCGGGCCGCTGTGGATCGCCCACCAACGGCAAGAGCCCGCGAACGCACGGACCATTGGCATTTGCCAGCAACAGCGGAGACCGTGCATTGGGGCTTTTTCAGCCGCTCGCTGCCTCCGGTGTTGCGCGTCGATCCGGGCGATTCAGTCACCGTTGAGACACTCACTCAGCACGCGGGCGACGACTGGCAGCGGATGGTGGCGGGTGACAGCGGGGCTGAAAGCGTGTTCGATTGGTCACCCGAACACAAGCGCGTCGACCGTCGCGGGGCCGGTCCGGCAAACGCTTCCATCTTCGGGCGCGGCGCTGGCGAGGGGTTCGGCGTTCACATTATGACTGGCCCGATCTATGTGCGCGGCGCCGAGCCCGGCGACGTGCTCGAGATCGAGTTCGTCGAAATTCGGCCACGGCCGAGCGCTGCCTTTCCCGGCAAGGCCTTCGCATCGAACGTATCGGCGTGGTGGGGGTATCAGTATCACGACCTTCTGGACCGGGATGCCAAACGCGAAACGGTGACTATCTTCGAGATCGACATGCGGTGCCCGGCCGCAGCGCGGCCGCTGTACAGCTACGAATGGCAGCCGCAGACCGACCCCTTCGGCGTTGTCCACGCGACGATCGACTATCCTGGCATACCCGTCGACCACAGCAAGGTTTCGCATCGCGACTTGAGTGGTAGCGGCGTGCGCATACCGGCGCGCCTGCATTTCGGGTGCATCGCGGTGGCTCCGCGCGAGGCCGACCTGGTCGATTCCATCCCGCCGGGCTATTTCGGCGGCAATATCGACAATTGGAGGATCGGAGCCGGCGCGAAGCTTTATTTGCCCGTTGCGGTTCAGGGCGCACTGCTCTCGCTCGGCGATGGGCATTTCGCGCAGGCGGACGGCGAGATCAACGGCACGGGTCTTGAGTGTTCGCTGACCGGCGACATCATCATCAAGCTGCACAAGGCGGGCGAAGTGTGCCCGGCTTTCCTGCGCGGTCTCAACTCGCCGCTCATCGAAACCGAGCACAGCTGGGTGATACAGAGTTTTAGCCATCCCAACTACCTCAGGGACCTCGGCAGCAACGCGCAGTCGGACGTCTACAAGACATCCACCATCGAGTTGGCGCTGCGCAACGCCTTCCGCCAGACGCGCCGATTCATCATGCAGACATACGATCTCACGGAGGACGAGGTGTTGAGCATCATGTCGCTTGCCGCCGACTTCGGCATTACGCAAGTCGCCGACGGAAATTTCGGCGTGCACGCCACGATCACCAAGGCCGTGTTCGGCGAGCGACAGCACAGCCAGCGTACCGCTCGCCCCTGACCCCCCATGATCAGAGATCACGCAGCGGTTTCATTGGTGGCGTGTGCCCTCACAACTCCGTGGCGTGCTCTTTTAGTGTCACCTCAAGCGCCTGGCTTAGCGGCACCGCCTTGGAGAATAGGAAGCCCTGAGCAGTTCTGCAGCCGAGCTTGTACAGAATTTGCCGGTCCGCCTCTGTTTCGACGCCCTCGGCCATGACATCGATCCCGAGCGCCCGACCAAGATCGATCACCGTTTTGACAAGCAGCCGGTCCTCCCGAGACTTGGCCAAGCCGCGGATGAAGCCTTGGTCTATTTTCACCTTGCGTATCCGACTGTCCTTGAGCGACGCCAACGTGGAAAAGCCGGTGCCGAAGTCATCGAGCGCGATGGAAATTCCGGCATGTGAAAGCCGTCCGAGCTTTTCATCCAGTCTTTCCGGGTCCACTGGAGATTCTTCGGTAATCTCGATTTCGAACATCGTTGCCGGAAGGTCTTTTGCCGCCAGACCATTCAGAACCATGTCGTCGATATCGCCGGCTTCCAATTCGCGCGGTGAAACATTCATTGCCACACGAACATCTCGACGGTCAGCTTTCACCAAGCCGTCGATAAGAGCACAACAGTCGGAGAATACCGTTTGCGTTAACAGTTGAAGCATTCCGGTTTCGCGTGCGGCTGTCATGATTTCGGGTGGAGAGATGGAACCATGGATCGGATGGGACCACCTCAGCAAGGCTTCAAAACCGATCACGGCCTCGGTATCGAGTCTCACGATGGGCTGGAACCAAGGTGCCACCCTTCTCGCCTCTATCGCTGAATGAAGGTCGCGTTCGATGGACTGGCGACGTTGCAATTCCCTGTCGAGTTCGGCATCGAACAGGCGAAATTCGTTCCTGCCACGACGCTTGGCCGTGTAGAGGGCGACATCCGCCCGCAGCAACATTTCCGTCAGCCCCGGCCTTTCAGCCAGGTATATTCCGATCGATGCACCGATCCGGACGGACGCGACCTCACGATAGGGGCTGGCGACTTTGGCTATGATATTGGATGCGAGGGTACTGGGAGAAAGCGAACTCCTGAATGAGGGAAAAAACAGCACGAACTCATCGCCGCCGATACGGGCGAGCGTTGAGCCTGCCGGCGCTGCCTGCTCGATGCGGCGGGCGATCATGATGAGCAGTTCATCACCGGTCCTGTGACCGTAGGTATCGTTGACAGATTTGAAGCCGTCCAGATCAATCAGCATTGCAACGAACGGGCCGTCCGTATTCTCGAGCTGATTGATCGCGTGTTCGAGGCCCCGTCTGTTGAGAAGGGCCGTTAGGTGGTCCTCCCTGGAATTGCGCTCCATTTCCGCCGCAAGCCGCTCGGCCTCATGTCTCAGGCGGCTTGCTTCGCGGAAGCGGGCTTGCCCTACAAACGAGCCTCGAACCAAGCCGCCCACGAAGAGCAGAACGGCAAAGGCCAGAATGTAATCTTCAAAGTTGCCTTTCGCCAACAGGCAACCCATCGCGATCACAAGCGGCGGCGTAATGAAGTTGATCGCGGCCGCGGCATATGAACTGCCGTATGTAACCGCACCAGCTGAGATGCCCGCCAGAATAATCAGATGCAGCGGCGCTTGCGGCGTTGTGTAGCCAACGGTAAGGACGGCAAGAAAGGACCAGGCAAACCCTGACAGAAGAGCAAGGATGCCAAACCAGCGAAGCCGCTGCGAAATCCCTGTTAAATCGCCCTGATCCCCCGTCTCGTTTAGCTGATAACGGGCGAGTCCGAGGCGGGCGGCATTTATCGCATTGATAACCAGGAACCAGATTGCGGCGGCAAAGCCTCCGCCAGAAAAGGCCTGCACCGTCAAAATCAGGCCTGATAGCATAGTGCTTATCGGCATCGATACGAAGAGACCGGCCTTCAGATCAGCAAGCTGATCCTGAAGGATTCTGGCCTCCAGCGCGTTTTCTTTCTTTAGGGCCATAGACCAGTCGGTTCGCTTCCCATGCCGATTCGCAACGTAAGCTTATGCAAGCCCACTGAAGGACGGGTTAACTACTCAGCTTGTATCAGCCTTCTGCGAGGCCTTTGTATGAATCCTCCTCATTTGTGCGGTGATAGAGAACATGGATCGGCAGCATCCTGACGCTCGGGAATAACTTAAGGCGCGTCGCATGCATCCGTTCAAACGCGACGTGCTTAGGGGCCGCGCTGCCTACCTGTCAGCCGCAATCGTCGCCTGCAGCCATTGCGTGATGGCGTCGAAAGCGATCGGTCTGGTCGTGTCGACGTCAAGCAGCGGTCCGCGCCGCAGCGGCTCGGCGCGCTTGGCCAGTTCGATCAGTTCGGGGATGTAGGCCGCGCCGGGATGGCCGGCGGGACGCTGGTCGAGCCGTGCGCGATAGCGCTCGGCCAGAACCTCGCCGGGCGCATGGCACCAGATCTCGGCGGTCTGCTCGACGCCGGCGCTGCGCAGGTGATCCTCGAGCACCTGGCGCGGTTGGAAGCCGAACCAGGCGTCGATGACAAATATGGCGCCCGCCGGGGCCTCGCCGACGACCGACCAGATGGCCTGGTAACTGGCGCGGCCGAGTATACGGTTGAATTCGCGATCGCCGCCGCCGAGCACTTCCAGGAACGGGTTCTTGATCGTATCGAGTGCCAGCAATGGCCAGCCCATGTGCGCGGCGATGCCGCGCGAGACCGTGCTTTTGCCGCTGGCGGGGATGCCGTTGACGAGCACGGCGCGCCGGCCGGACACGGCGCGCCTGGTGCGATCGAGCCGGGCGGTCGGCAAGGATACTGGCGAGGCTTCTCCAACTTCTGATTGTGCAACTGCCGGTTGCTCGGCGAGCGCTTGCAGACCGGCGCCGATGACCCCGGCGTCGTCACCCAGTTGCGCCGCTTCCACCGGGCATTGGTACCAGGGCGCCAGGGCAGGAGCCCTGGCAAGCGCCCGATGGGCCGCCAGGCCAAGTCCGCCGCCGAGCAGCACCAGGTCGGGGTCGAACATGGCCACGGTCGTATCGATTGCCGCACGCAGCGGCCCGGCCCAGGCTTCCAGTATACCGCGCGCCAAGGGATCGCCGCCCGCATCCCGGGCAAAAAGCTGATCGACCGAAACGTCCGGACCGAGGCCTGCCCGCGCGATGTGACGGCCAAGCGCCGTGCCTGAGCTGGTGGTTTCAACGCAGCCGCGCCGGCCGCAGATGCACGCTTCGCCTGATAGGTCGACGGTGATATGGCCGAGCTGCCCCGCCGTCCCTTTGCCGCGGACGATCCGCCGGTCCTGGACCACGGCACCGCCAATGCCGGTCCCGATCGTGAACATGACGATGCTTTCATGGCCTCTGGCAGCGCCGAGGGCCATTTCCGCGACCAGTGCCATGTTGCAGTCATTGTCGATCACCACGGGCTTGCCCGCCAGGCTTTCCAGTCGTTGCGCAGGGGAGACCGAGGCGAGGTTGACATAGCCCCCTGACAAGACCGCGCCAAGCCGCGCATCGACGCGGCCGGGGACGCCGATGCCGATGGCCGCAACTTCGGGACAATCGAGCCGGCGCACCATTTCGGCGATCCGGGAGAGCACGAGCTCGGGGTCCGGCGCGCTTTTCTCGGAAATGCGCTCGAGGATTTCGCCCGTGCCGGAAACACGGGCGGCGCGCAGATTGGTGCCGCCGATATCGATTCCTATGGCCATCGAACCAGAGCCTGTTCCATTTCGACTAAATCGAAATGGGGCTCTATCTTGCTGTTTGACCATGATCTTCTCCGAAAACCGGTCCCCACTTTTCGGGATCATGGTCAGAGGCATGACGTCCCGTGCGTGCCTGGTGTGAACGTCGGATAGCTACAGCGCCGCGCATCCTGGTGCGCACAGGACGCTATAGTACTTTGATTTGCGCATGATCCTTTTCGAAGATCGACTTCGATTTTGCATCCGCGGACCTTCGGTTCGGGGTCATCTGCTAAGCGGCTTGCTGCCGGTAGTTTCCGATCACCGCCTGAAGCTCGCGCAATCTCGACACCGCGATAGTCCTGAGCCTTTCACGCTGAATGTCACGGTCGAGCGAGATGCAGTCCTTCCACAGCGACCGGCCGGCGATGACGCCTGACGCGCCGTTCCGCATCGCGATCTCGACCTGGCCCAGGAAGGTTGCGTGGTTGACGCCGGCGGAGAGGACCGCCCAAGGCACCTCGCCGGCCATGCTGCTGATCCTGGCGCAGGCTTCCGGCGTTCCGGGATAAGGAAGCTTGAGCACCTTTGCCCCGCATTCCAGCGAAATACGGGTGCCCTCTTCGACGAGCCAGGGGATCTTGGCCGTATACTCTTCAAGGCTTTCCGCTTCGAGCTGATAGGTCAGGAACTCGACGACGAGCAGGAGGTCCTCTTGCGCGAAATCGGCGATGCATTGGCGCAGAATGGCGACATTATGCTCGTTCGCCTCAGGCCTGTCGGGCCTGAGATAGACCATGATCTTGCCGCCGGTGCCGCCGAGCTCGCGCACGCGGCGCGCGCCGATGCCGGGAACGAGACGCGACAGGCGGTAGCCGGCAGGCGAGACGTCGAAGCCCGAAGCGTCGAGGCCGATGAGCAGAGCCGTATCGCGGCTCAGCACCCCGTCATCGACAACCCGCGGCACCGCGCAGAGCGGGTCGAGCAGCACGCAGGATGCCTGGCTGGCGAGGTATCGCGTGATGTCCGACTTGGTGTCGCCCAGCATGTCGTCGGTGATCTTGGCCTGTTCTTCAGGGTCCGCCGCAAGCAAGCTCCGCATGCCGCCGCGCTGGTCACAGGCGATGGCCATCATCGCCCCGTCCTTGCCGCATATCTGCTGGTAGCCGCGCAACTCTGCGGTCGTCATCTTTGTCATGGGTCTTCTGTCCGATGTTGGCGCCCATTCACCGGGGCGCAGATCAGTGGAAACAAGAAAGGTTCAGTTTTACCTGCCTCCCGACAGGAGGTTTTGCCGCTTTGCTGCGCTATCGGACCGAGAAATTCGGCCTTGGCCGCAATCTGCCGTGGAAACCAGCCCACGTTGCGAGTCAGCCGGATTTGCGCGATAACTCCCATCGGTCGATGGGTCTGTAACACATTGCTGAAAGGAATTGCAAGCTGTCTGCACCTCCCGCACAAGATGCAGCCGCATCGCGGACGATGCTGCATACGGTCGCCAAACTGCACTATGAGGCGGACATGTCGCAGGTCGATATCGCGCGGCGGCTTGGCGTCTCCACCGCGACAATATCGCGCCTCCTGCAGCGGGCGAGAGCGGAGGGCATCGTGCGGATCGAAGTTCTCGATCTTGCAACCCCCGAAGGCATCACCACGCAACTGGTTGAGGCACTCGGGCTGCGTGACGCGGCGGTCATCGAAACGCCGTCAGCCGGTGCGCTGGCGGCGCTCGCTGCGCCGCTCGGCGCCTTGCTCAAGCAAGCGGGACTGACGGCCGGCAAGGTCGTCGCCATCGGCTGGGGGCGAGCCATTCGCGAGGTGATCCAGGCAGGCCTGCCGCGCATTCCCGGCGTTCTTACCGTCGCTGCCACCGGCGGCATGCAGCAGCAGGCGGCGCATTTTCAGATCAACGAGTTTGTGCGGCTGGCCGCAGAAGAGCTGGGCGGGACGCCGCATTTCATCCATGCGCCCTATCTGCCGTCGTCCGAATTGCGTGAGGTCTTCCTCGGCGATGCGGCCATCCGCGACAGCGTCGCGCTTTGGGACCGGACCGACGTTGCGATCGTCGGCATCGGCCTGCCCCATGCCATCAATCCGCCCGAAGCGAGCGCGGCCACGCTGAGCGAACAGGCCTTGTTTCATGCGGCGGGAGACGTCATCCGCCACTACTTCGACGCCGAAGGCAAGCTCATCCCGTGGGAGGGGGAGGGCCGGATGATCGCAATGTCGCCGGCCCAGCTTCGAGCCGTCCCGCTGGTGATCGGCGTTGCCGCCTCGCCGGAGAAGGCGAAGGCGATCATAGGTGCCGTCCGCGCCAGGCTCATCAATGCTCTGGTGACGGACACGAAGACGGCCCAGGCCATTCTCGAGGCTCTCTTGCCCCGATAATGCTGGGCACGCCGATACGTGACATCGGCACGGCTGATCGATTCCAGACCGATCGACACCCAACCCGCAGCCGCGAAATCATCGCCGCGAAATCATCAGTTGTGTCGTCAAGGCGTTGGGGCAATAGTCTGCGGGAGGGGCTCTGCGGAGCAGACAGATGGTGTCCGGTTTGAAAGCGTTTCGACCCGGAAATGCGGTTGCAATTTCTTTCAGCAAAGTGTTACAACATAGCAGCTAGGCAAGCATGCGCGCCGACCGGCGCATTTTCCTGCACCTTGCGGAGGCTCGTAACGGGACTGCGCAGCAGGGTGGTCGGTTTCGACGGTCGATTTAATGACTGGGGCGCTTGGGAGGAGGCTGCCCCATAACAGCAAGCAGGCGAAACCCGCTTCTCGCCGCCAGCACTTCACAGAGCCGGGACGACTCGCAACGGCAAAATCTGCCAACATTAGGAGGAGGATGTTATGAAGAAGATTGTTGCCGCTCTGGCGGCTCTCGCCATCTGCGCAGCGGCGCTGGTCACGCCCGCATTGGCGCAGGACAAAAAATACACCATTGCGCTCATTCCGGGTCTTACCACCGACGGCTTTTACATCACCATGCGCAAGGGAGCCCAGGCGGCAGCCGATGCCCTTGGTGTGACCCTGGTTTTCCAGGGCGCCCCGGATTTCAATCCGGTAACGCAAGTCCCCGTGCTTGACGCGGTCATCGCCAAGAAGCCGGATGCCATCCTGATCGCGCCGACCGACAAGGTTCAATTGGTCGAACCCCTGCGCAAGGCCCATGACGCCGGCATTCCGGTGATCACCGTCGACACCTTCATCGGCAGCGGCGTCTACCAGACCGGCGCCGGCGAGGCGGATTTCCCACTGTCCTATATTGCCTCCGACAACATTCTGGGCGGCGAGATCGCCGCGCGGGCATTGGCCAAGGCCATAGGCGACAAGGGCAAGGTCTACGTTTCGAACGTCAAGCCCGGCATTTCGACCACCGACCAGCGTGAAGAGGGCTTCAAGAAGGAGATGGCGGCCAACCATACCGGCATCACCGTTCTCGAAACCCAGTTCAACGACAATGACGCCAACAAGGCCGCCTCGCAGCTGCAGGCTGTGTTCGCGCGCAATCCCGATCTCGTCGGGGTGTTCGGCGCAAACCTGTTCTCGGCGCTTGGCGCGGCGAATGGCGTCCAGCAGGCCGGGCAGACCGGCACCGTCAAGGTCGTGGCGTTCGACGCGCCGACCAGCATTGCCGACAACATCAACTCTGGCCTTGTCGACGTCGCGATTGCCCAGCATCCCGCGGAAATCGGCTATTTCGGCGTCGTGTCGGCCTATGCCCATCTGACCGGCCAGTCGATCCCGGTTGCGATCGGCACCGGCTTTACGATCATGGACAAGGCCAACATCGCCGACCCGAACATCTCGAAATACCTCTATTCCGAATAAGTCCAGCCAGTCTCCTTCCGGCCTGCCGGAAGGAGACCTGCGCCGGGTCGCTTTGACCCTGTTTGTCGGAGGCCGCTCTGCGGATCGGAACCATCCATGACTTCAACATCACCAACCGAAACGCATGTCGCTCCTCAGGCGGATCACGGTGATCCGGCCAGGAGCTGGCTCGCACGCATCGCCGAAGGGCGCGCCTGGCTGTTCCTTGCGGGCCTGATCATCTGTTTCGAGGTCTGGTCGAGGCTCTCCTTCGGCGCGACCTTCGTGCTCAACCCGTTCAACGTGCAGTCCATTGCGATATTCGCCGTGGCGCCGTTGCTGCTGGCGACCGGGCAGACCTTCGTCATCATTTCGGGAGGCATCGACCTCTCGCTGGGTTTCATCATGGGTCTCGCGGCCGTCGTCGCCGCCCACGCTACGAATATGGCTGGCGTCGCCATGCCGGTGCCTCTGGCCATGATGTTGGGCATTCTGGCGGCCGTGATCGTCGCCGGCGTGCCTGGCGTCATCAATGGCTTGCTGATCTCGCGCCTCAGAATTCCCCCTTTTATCGGCACGCTTGGCATGTTTGGCGTGGCGCGCGGCGCTGCGTTCCTGCTGGCCGGCGGCACGACGGTGCCGGTCCAGAATTCCTGGTTCGCGCTGCTTGGCAACGGCAGGTTCTACGGGGTGCCTTATCTCGTCATCATTGCCGCCGTCTTTGTCGTGGTGATGCACTACATCCTGAGCCAGACCCGGTTCGGCCAGCATAACTACGCCATCGGCGCCAATGTGCAGGCGGCGCGCCGCGCCGGCATCGACATCAGGGGCCACATCCTGCGCCTCTACGTGCTTTCGGCGATGTGCGCCGGCCTCGGGGGCGCGCTCTATGCAGCGCGCTTCACCGCGGGCGCCGCCCAGGCCGGCGAACCCTTGCTGCTGGACAGCGTGGCAGCCGTGGTAATCGGCGGCGCCAGCCTGTTCGGTGGCTCAGGCACCATCTTCGGGACGGTCGCCGGCGCCTTGGTCATCGCGGTCATTCAATACGGGCTGGTTTTCGTCAATGTCGAGCCGTTCTGGCAGTTCATCGCCGTCGGCCTCGTCATCATTATCTCCGTCCTTATCGACCAGGCGCAGCGCCGGTTCAGTGGAGCTCGCCAGGATGAATAGTTCCGAACAAACCGCCCCCCTCCTCGAAGTCCGGCACCTTTCCAAGCATTTCGGCGCGGTACAGGCGCTGAACGATTTCTCCATGGCCGTGCGGCCGGGCGAAGTGGTGGCGCTGGCCGGCGACAACGGCGCCGGCAAGACGACGCTGATCAAGGCGATATCGGGCGTCTTTCAGCCGACCGGCGGTGAAATTCTGCTGAGGGGGCAGCCGGTCACCTTCGCGACGCCGCAGGAGGCGCGCGAAAAAGGCATCGAGACCATTTATCAGGATCTCGCTCTCGCCGACAATTTGTCCATCGGCGCCAATATCTTCCTCGGGCGTGAACCCATGCGCAAGGCTTTCGGTTTCTTGCCGGTGCTCGATCGCAAGGCGATGGCCGTCGCCGCCAAGCAGACGATGGGACGGCTGGACTTCCATGTCAGCCGGCTCGACGCCCCGGTCAGCAATTTCTCCGGCGGTCAACGGCAGGCCGTTGCCATCGGCCGGGCCGTCTACTGGGATGCGCAGATCCTGATCATGGACGAACCGACCGCGGCCCTCGGGGTGCCGGAGCAGCGCAAGGTCATCTCGCTCATCCACCAGCTCAAGGCGCAAGGCCGGGGAGTGATCTTCATCTCGCACAATCTGCAGGACATTTTCGCCGTTTCCGACCGTATCGTCGTGCTGCGCCGCGGCATCCAGGCCGGCGAGCGCAAGATTTCGGAGACTAATCATGACGAAGTCGTCAAGCTTATGGTTGGCGGATAGGCCGAGCGCCCGCCCGATTTCCGGCGAAACATGCTCGCCCCGACGGTGACAAAATGCCATCCAGATACGCTCGGCGCGGCGGAAGGAAGCAGGACGGCGAGCAGGGTCGACATTGCCTGAGGATGTCACTATATAGCGGCGGCTTTGGCCGCGTACCCTAGGGTTGCGCAGCGAATGGCGCCGCAAACGTGCCGCGTAATGTGATACCTATTGTCATACAAATTGACTGGTTTGCCGGAAAATAACAAGTAGAAACAATGGCGCGATCCGGCACCTGATCCCAGCCAACGGTGCCAGTCTGCTCAGGAAAATAGAATCTCCTTCAGAATTAGAATGTGCTCCTTGAACCTTCGATTTCCGTCAGCCCTGTGGAGCTTGGGCAAGATCGGCTTGCCGGGTGACGGCGACTCGGTTGGAATAGGAGCGTGCATCTTTTCGGGGATGCCGGCGTTTATGATTACCAACCGGCGCAGCCGCCAGGGAACAGCAGCATGAGCGAACACGCGATCGAGTTCTTGCAGGAGTGGATCGGCGAAAAGGTCCACTGCCAGTCCTCGCTGGACAGGATCGAGGAGCAGGCCGAGACCCTCGCCAAGGAATGCGCGGCGAAGGCTGCTGAGGCCGGCATACCGCTGGAGGATATCCAGGAAGAGGTCGGCGACATTCAGGAACTTATCGCGTCGAGGCTGGAAGAGGCGGCTGAGGCCGACCAGGACGAAAAGAATTCGGACAAGCCTGCCGAGTGACATGCCGACCCGGCAAAAGGCGTCTATTCACCTGTACGACGCGTGACACGCCACACAGTTCTACTTTCCCTGCCTAGCCCCGAATTTGCTCTTGAGCCATGCCTTTGGCAGCGCCGGCACGAAATTGCCGTCGCGCCCGGTCATGTCGTCATTGGCGACCAGCGCATTGAGGATCGCTTCCTCCACACTTCCGATCACGGCGTCGAAGAACGGATCGATGTCGGTATCCGGGATAAAGTCGGCGCTGGCGATGCGGCCTGGCGGCGCCAGCGCCGCCTCGCGGTTGGCGGTCGAAAAGGCCAGGAAAATATCGCCCGAGCTGTGATAGCCGAAGCCGCCGGTCATGGCGACGCCGAGCGGCATCCGGCGTGCCAAGCGCTTCATCTGATGCGGCAGCAACGGCGCATCGGTGGCGACGATCCCGATGATCGAGCCCTTCTCGGCGCGCGGCGTGCTTTCGTGGATCGCCGGTGCCACGAGATCGGGCCCGGCGCGCAGGCCGCGAATGGTAAAATTGCTCCGCGTGCCGAAATTCGCCTGCACGAACGCGCCGACCGTGTAGCGCCGGCCGTACCATTCGACGAGGCGCGATGCCGTGCCGGAGCCTGCCTTGAAACCGAAGGCGATCATGCCGGTGCCGCCGCCGACGCTGCCTTCCTCGATCGATCCGCTGGTCGCGCCATCGAGGGCCGCGGCGACATGCTCAAACCCGAGATGGTGGCCATTGATGTCGTTCAGGAAGCCGTCATAGGTCTCCGCCGCCACCGGCAGGCCCCAGCCGCTGTCGAGCGCGGCCGGCAGCACGCGCTGCATCCAGCGCAGCGTTCCGTCGCGTGAAACGCCGCAGGATGGTGATCGGAAAATCGAAGGCACCGGTTTCCTCGATGATGTGCGAGCCGGTCAATTCGCCATTGCCGTTCTGGCCGAAAATGCCGGCAAACACCGGCGTGGCCAGTTCGGCGCGCGGTCTGGGCAGGATGGCGGTCACGCCGGTGCGCACCGGCCCCTCGCCGACCACCAGCGCACCTTCGCCCGAAATCAGCGTCGAATAACCGACCGCAACGCCAGCCACATCGGTGATGGCGTTGAACGGTCCGGGCGTGCCGTCAAACGAATGCCGAAGGCTCGCGCGCGCTGCTTGCCGGAAGGCGTCGTCTGGTGATGTGGATTGCCGGAAATCATCGGCGCTCAAAACAGCGAGCCTTGGCTGCCAGGCTCCTTGGCTTTGGGGGCCGGCTTTGCAACAGTTTTCGGCCGTGCCGCGCCGCTGGTCGCAACCGCATCGGCGGTTCCGTCGGCGAACTCCAGCGAAAGTGCCATCCCCGGCGCCACTTCCGCCGCTTGATTGATCACTGCGCCGTCGGCATCTTTCACCAGTGCGAAGCCGCGCGCCAGCACCGCCTTGTGCGACAGCGTCGCCAGCAGCCGGTCGGCCTGGGTCAGTTTCCCGCGCAAACGCTCGAGCCGCACCGAAATCACCCGGTCCTGCCGCCGCGACAGCGCCGTCAGGGCATCTGCCTGCAATTTCTGCCGCCTTGCGAGCGGCGCCGGCGACAGCCGCGCCGCGGTGCGCGAAAACCGCGTTCGCCGCTCGCGCACGATGGCGAAGAACGCCGCTTGCGCGCGGCCAAGGTCGCGGCCGGCCAGTGTGCGGGCCTCGTTCATGCGTCGCGACAGGGTGGCTGGCGTCAGCCGCTGCGCCTGAAGCCTGGCTCGCTTGCGCTGGACGCTGACGGACAGCGCTCGGCCAAGCCGGCTCGTCGCCTCGTCGAAACGTCGGCGCGGCAATGCCAGCAACTGGTCGGGCGAGGGCAGCGCCCGGGTGGCGGCACGCACCGCCTGGCGCTTGCGCTCGAAATTGCGCGACACCGCGGCCTTGAGCCGCGCACCAAGGCCGGCAAGCGTCACTTCGAGGTCGGCGCGTACGGGCACGGCGATTTCGGCGGCACCCGTCGGTGTCGGCGCCCGCACATCCGCCGCCAAGTCGATCAGCGTCCAGTCCGTTTCATGGCCGACGGCGGAAATCACCGGAATGCGCGAGGCGGCGACGGCGCGGGCCAGCGCCTCGTCATTGAACCCCCAAAGATCCTCGAGGCTGCCGCCGCCGCGCGCCACGATCAGCAGGTCGGGCTGCGGGATGACGCCATCCTGCGCCAGTCCGTTGAAGCCGTTGACGGCGGCGGTTACTTCCGCGCCGGCCGTTTCGCCCTGCACTCGCACCGGCCAGACCAGCACATGCAGCGGAAACCGGTCCTTGATCCGGTGGATGATGTCGCGGATGACAGAGCCTGTCGGCGAGGTGACGACGCCGATGACGCACGGCATGAACGGCAGCAAGCGCTTGCGGCCGGCATCGAACAGGCCTTCGGACTGCAGCCGGCGCTTGCGCTCTTCCAGCAGAGCCATCAGCGCCCCGGCGCCGGCGGGCTCCAGATTGTCGATGACGATCTGGTAGGTGGACTTTCCGGGATAGGTGGTGAGCCGGCCGGTGGCGATCACCTCCATGCCTTCTTCAGGGCGGAATTTCAGCCGGCCCATTGTGGTCTTCCAGACCACGGCGTCGAGCCGTGCGCGGTCGTCCTTGAGGCAGAAATAGGCATGGCCGGAGGAGTGCGGCCCGCGATAGCCTGATATTTCGCCGCGCACCCGGACATTGCCGAAGACGTCCTCGACCGTGCGCTTCAGCGCGCCGGAAATCTCGCTGACCGTGTATTCGGTGGCGTTGGTACGTGATTCGGATGCAGCGTCGCTCATTAGCCGATTGGGGGGCGGTTGTTGGCCGGCGTCAAGGCCGTCGCTCGTAGCCGATGTCATAACTCGATCTTAACCCGATCTGATGACTGTGTGGAAAAGAGAGTGGCCAGGACGCATGAGCCGTCGTCTTCAACGCAGCCCATTAACGTTCCAGGTCACGCTGACGGTGATGGCGCTTGCCATTTTCGCGCTTGCCATGGTCGTCGGCTTTGGCTTTTACGCCACTGTGCAGGCGGATAGCGTCTCCCTCGAGCGGCAGAAAATCCTTTTCGCCAACGGCATGCGGGACCGGATGGCGGCGGTGGATCGCGAGCAGGAAAGCATCGCAGTCTGGGACGATTCCGTCATCAATGCCAAGGCCGGCAACGTGGACTGGATGATCGATAACATCAGCGTCTGGATGTATTCCTACTATGGGCATGATCGGGTCTATGTACTGGATGCCGCCGATCGTCCGGTCCATGCGATGCGTGAAGGAAACGTGCTGGCGCCGGCGCGTTACAGCGAGGATGAGCCGGTTCTGTTGCCCACGGTCGAAAGGGTGCGCCGGTTGATCCGCGAGCCGGCGAAAGAAGACCTGGCCGGCGGTCCGGTCAAATTGGCCGCAGGGGATCTGGTGGAGCTTGACGGAAAACCTGCCATCCTCAGCATCATGCCGCTGGTGCCGAGTTCCGACCGCGTCATCCAGACGCCTGGCAGCGAATACCTTCATATCTCGGTGGACTTCATCACCGACGCGCTGCTGGCCAAGATCGCCGGGCAATATCTGTTGGCGGGCGCCCGCCTGCTGCCGTTGTCGCAGCCGGTCGGCGGGGCTGCCATTCCGCTGGTCGACTCACACGGCGTCATCCTGGCTTATGCCGGCTGGGATCAGGAGCGGCCCGGCAGCGCGCTTGTGCGCGAGGCAGGGCCGGCCCTGATCGGTGGCGCGCTGCTCGCGGCAGGTGTCCTGGCATTCCTGCTGCGCCGCCTCCGCCGTGCATCGTCGGCGCTGCAGACCAGTCAGGCCGAGGCGCAGTATCTCGCCTTCCACGACACGCTCACCGGCCTTCCCAACCGGGCGCTGTTCGAGGACCGGCTCCGGCGCGCTTTGCTCACGGCCAGTCACGAAACAGCCAAAGTGGCGCTTCTTTATCTCGACCTCGACCGTTTCAAGCATGTCAACGACACGCTTGGCCATCCTGCCGGCGACGAGCTTGTCCGCCAGACCGCCGCGAGGCTCCAGCAGGCAATCCGGGAGGTCGACACGGTGGCACGGCTCGGCGGTGATGAGTTCGCCATGATGCTGATTGATGTTGACGACATCCGAGGCGCCGAGGATGTTTCGGAGGGTCTGCTTCAAAAGCTGCAGGAGCCGTTCAAGCTGGCCGACGACCAGGTTTTTGTCAGCGCCAGCATCGGCATAGCATTGTCGACCGGTCCGGATGCCGATGCGGACGACTTGCTGCGCAAGGCCGATATCGCGCTTTATGAAGCCAAGAAGAACGGCCGCGGCCGCTACCAGGTCTTTGCCGGCGACATGGACGACCTGCTGTTGCGCAAGCGCCAGGTTGAGAGCGAGCTTCGCCATGCCCTGAATGGCGGAACCGGGATCAAGCTGGCGTATCAGCCGATCTTTGCGGCGGACGGCAGCACGATCCTCGGTGCCGAGGCGCTGATCCGCTGGGGACATGAGGTCCACGGTGGCTTGCCGCCGGCACAATTCATCGCCATCGCCGAAGAACGTGGCATGATCGGCCAGCTTGGCAAATGGGTGCTGCAAGAGGCTTGCCGCTTCGCTGTCGGCACCGAATTGCCTTGGGTGGCCGTCAACGTGTCGCCGCTGCAACTGCGCGACGCCGGTTTCGCCGAGCAGCTTGCGGCGGTTCTCGCCGAGACCGGATTGGCGCCAGGGCGCCTGCAGCTCGAGATCACCGAGGGCGTGCTGTTGGACAACAACGATACGACCAGGACGGCTCTGGCTGCCTTGCGCCGGTCGGGGATCGCCATAGTGCTCGACGATTTCGGCACCGGCTATTCGTCGCTGAACTATCTGCGCCGCCACGCTATCGACAAGCTCAAGATCGACCGCTCCTTCGTGAACCTCCTCGGCCGCGACGAGAGTTCAGCGGCGATCGTCAGGGCGCTTGTCGATCTTGCCGACGCTCTTAACGTCGGCGTCACCGCGGAAGGCGTGGAGACCGAGGAGCAAAAGGCGCTGCTCGTCGCCATGGGCTGCCGAGAGTTTCAGGGCCATCTGCTGTCGCTGCCGCTGGAGCCGGCGCAATTGCTGCGGCTGGCCGGCCTTTTGCCTGGCAAGGACAGCACGCCGGCAGCAGTTTCCGCCTGATCCTTACCAGCCCGGCACGATCTGGTTCGGCTTGCCCCGCTTCATCTTCGAAAAGGCTGCGAAGTCGAAGCTTCCCGTCTCTTCGCCGAGCGGCACGGAAATATTGTCGAGGCTTTCCGAAATGTGACGGGCCAGCGCGTCGACGATCTCCGGCCGCGACGTCTGGCCGCGCATGATGCCGATGCGGCAATCGGGCAGGGCGCCGAATCCGTCGGCGTCGCCCAGCACCCGCATGCCGGGGCGCAGCGCGCATTCCGGCAGCACCGAGATCGCCAGGCCGGAAAGCACCGCGGCGGTGATGACGGTCGCCGAGAAGCTGGTGAACAGGATGCGGTAGTCGCGGTTCTGCCGGTCGAGCACGTCGACCGCGGCCCGCCGCCAGATGCAGTTCGGCCGGCCGAAGGCCATCGGCAGAACGTCCTGTTCATGCGTCGCATGGTTGGCCGAAGTCACCCACAGCAGCGGTTCGCGCCGCACCACTTCCGACTGGCCGTGCGCGTCACTATGCGTCACCAGTGCCAGATCGAGATTGCCACGCTTGATATGCTCGACCAGCCCCGGCGTCGGCTCGCAGATCACGGTCAGTTCGACACGTGGGTTGGAACGGGCGAAGCGGGCCATGATCTCGGGCAGGAAGCGATCGGCATAGTCGTCCGGCGTGCCGATTCGGATCGTGCCTTCGAGCCGCCGGTCGTCGAAGGCGGCCAGCGTTTCCCGATTGAGGAACAGCAACCGTCTTGCGTAGGAGAGCAGCCTGTCGCCTTCCTCGGTCAGCCTGTTGGTGCGCCCGTCCTTTTCGAACAGCGGCTTGCCGATCCGCTCCTCCAGCCGGCGCATCTGCATGGACACCGCCGACTGGGTCCGATGCACCGCTTCCGCCGCGCGGGTGAAGCTGCCGGTGTCGACGATCGAGACGAAGGTCTGCAATTGATCGAGATCGAGTGGCGCTTTCATCGGTCCCATCCATCACTAGTGTTGATGTTAAAGATTAGAAACATTCGTTGGATTAATCAATCGAACGATGGCAAATTTACGACTGTCCACATGACAGCATGTGAATCGGGACCGGAACGGCCGCTGTTGCCAGCGCCGATCGCGCGTCTTCGTCCGTTCGAATGAAGGAGACTGACATGGCTACGTTTGATTTCGCCACCGAGACTTCGCGCATCACGTCGCGTCCGGCTATTGCGACGCGCGTGGTCAACACCATCTCCAGCGTCTATCGCGCCTGGAAAAACCGCCGCGCCTTCTATCGCCTTGGCGAGATGTCGGACGCCGAACTTGCCGACATCGGCTTGACGCGAGCCGATCTCCACGTCGCCATCGACGTGCCGTTTGGCCGCGATCCAACCGAGAGGCTTCGCATTATCGCAGCCGATCGCACAGACACGATCGAGGATATTGCCCGCAAAGTGACCTGATCGATGGTTGCGTGCCCTTAGGGCGCGCGGTGCTTGGATTTCGCAGGCTCCCACTCCCTGCCGGTTTCCCCGCCGGCCCGCCTGCGCACTGCCCGGTCCTCCCAAGGATCGGGCATTTTTCTTTTTGAAATCAGCCGAAGGCCAGCTTCACGCTACCGCCGGTCCATGCCTCGCTTGAACTGATCGAAGATCGACTCCATGCCCTTCTGGTAGTCGTCACGCTGCTGCGCACCTGCCTCGAACATCTTGCCGAACAAATCGTCGAACGGATTGCGTGGCCTGCCGCTCGGATTGGTCTGCGGCTGCGGCGTTTCGCGCTGCTGCGGCGCCTGACGCGGCTGCGGCTGCTGCGCGCCGCCGCCGAACATGTCCTGCAGCACCTTGCCGAGCGGATTGTCGCCGTAGGGATTGGGCGCCTGCCGCGGCTGACCCTGCGGCTGCTGCGCACCATCGAACATGTCCTGCAGCACCTTGCCGAACGGATTGTCCATCGGGCCGGGCTGCGGCGCCTGGCGCTGTTGCGGCGCCGGTGCGCCGCCACCGGCCTGCCGCATCATCTGCTCGATGATCTCGCCGAGCGGATTGCTGCCGCCGCCGAATCCGCCTGCTGCCTGCATCTGATTTGTGGTCTGCTTGAACAGGCCGCCCATCATCATCGAAGCCACGACCGGCAACATCTGCTGCAAGATCTGCTGGCTGACGCCGCTCGCCTGCGCTGCCTGGCTGGCAACGGCGCGGGACAGGTCTTTCGAGCCGAACAGATGGCCAAGAATGCCGTTGCCTTCATCGACGCCCTGCGGCGAGAAGGCCCGGCCTGCGTCCTCGAAATATTTGGCGTGCTGGCCGCTGGCCATTGCCGTCATGAACGCGCCGAGCCCGTACGGGTCGGAGGTGCTGCGCTTCAGCCCCTGTGAAAAGGCCGGCAGCAGCGCCTCGACCGCCGATTGCGCTTGCTGCTGCGAAAGGCCGAACTGTTGGGCCAGGGCCTGCATGCCGTTACCGTTCTGCGCCTGCGCCAGAATGTCGAACAAGGAAGCCATTGGTTTTCTCCTCGGGAAAATCCTCGTAGAAGAGCCTACCGCATCGGCCCGAAAATCGGAATCGATTTCGGAAAGCGCGTTTCCCGAACTGTCAGCCAAGCCGATAGCAAACGGCTAATACGCATACTCCATGAACACCGGCTCGATCGAGCCGCCCCAGCGCGTATGATAGGCGGAGAGCAGTTCCTCGGCGCTGGTGGTGCCGCGCGCGATGACTTCGTCCAGGGTGCTGAGGAACGACGTTTCGTCGTAGCCGTCGCGGTTCTTGCGGCCGCGGTTCTTCAGCCCCATGCGCGAGATGACGAGCACGTCGCGGGCGATCTCGCGCAGTGTCGTATTGCGGAACGGCGCCGAAATGCCCTGTTCCGGCACGGCGTTGCGCATCGCCAGCACCTCTTCATAGCTCCAGCTTGAGGTCAGCGCCTCGGCCGCGTCGAGCGCCGCCGCGTCGTAGAGCAGCCCGACCCAAAAAGCCGGCAGCGCGCAGATGCGCCGCCATGGTCCGCCATCGGCGCCGCGCATTTCAAGGAAACGCTTCAGTCGCACGTCGGGGAACAGCGTCGACAAATGGTTCGCCCAATCGCCCATCGTCGGCAGCCCGTCAGAAATCTCGTTGCGGGCCGCACCTGCCATGAACTGGCGGAAGGAGACGTGCGTCATGTCGTGGTAGTGGCCGTCGCGGATGACGAAGTACATCGGCACGTCGAGCGCCCATTCGACATAGTCGGCGAAGCCGAAATCGGGCGAGAAGCAGAAGTCGAGCAGTCCCGAGCGCTGATTGTCGGTGTCGCGCCAGATGTCGCCGCGCCAGCTCTGAAATCCGTTGGGCCGGCCCTCAGTGAACGGCGAGTTGGCGAATAGCGCCGTCGACAGCGGCTGCAGCTTCAGCGACACCTGCATCTTGCGGCGCATGTCGGCCTCGCTCTCGAAGTCGAGATTCACCTGGATGGTGCAGGTGCGGTACATCATGTCGAGGCCCTTGGTGCCGACCTTGGGCATGTAGCGGGTCATGATCTCGTAGCGCGACTTTGGCATTTTTGGCGTCTCGGCCAGCGACCATTTCGGGCTGCCGCCGAGCCCGAGGAAGCGGATGCCCATCGGCTCGGCGATCTCGCGCACCTGCGCCAGATGCGCATTGCCCTCGCGGCAGGTCTGGTGGATCGTTTCCAGCGGCGCGCCGGACAGTTCGAATTGGCCGCCGGGCTCCAGCGAAATCGCGCCCCGGCCGGTCGGCTCGACCAGGCCGATGATGCGGCCGGCATCCATGATCGGATCCCAGCCGAGTTTTTCCTGCATGCCCTCAAGAATGGCGCGGATGCCGTGCTCGCCGCCATAGGGCACCGGCGCATTGCCGTCGACATAGAATGGAAATTTCTCGTGTTCGGTGCCGATGCGCCATTTGTCGCGCGGCTTGTTGCCTTCAGCCAGGTGCTCGACAAGCTCGTCGACGCCTTCGATCGGCCGGAAATCGGTTGTGTCGCGCGCCATTACAAGTCCTCTAGCACATGACCCCGAAAATCGGCTTCGATTTTCGGAAAGGATCATGTGCCCAATCAAGTGCTACAGCGTCCTTTGCGCGTCCGAAAGGACGCGCGGCGCTGTAGGTGGTCGGACGACCGCCGGCGCTAGATGGACGAAATGTCAGTAGGCGATCAAGCGAAAAATCCTGAGCCACAGGGTAACTGGAATTGATTGGCTGCTTCTTCCTTCTCCCACAAGGGGAGAAGGGAAGTGCCTCACCAGTCTCCGATTGTCGCCTGTATCACCGCCAGCGCCGCCACAGCAGCCGTATCGGCGCGCAGGATGCGCGGACCGAGAGGAATCGCGGTTACGAAAGGCAGCTCCCGCAGCATCCTTCGTTCCTCGTCGGAAAATCCGCCCTCGGGGCCGACCAGCAGCCCGAGCTTCTTCTCCCGCACCGCCTGCAGCGCCGGCAGCGGATTGTTGGTGGAAGCATCCTCGTCGCAGAAGATCAACCGCCGCTCCTTGTCCCAGCCGGCCAGCAGGCGCTCGATTTTTTCCGCTTCGCGCACTTCCGGCACCGCAAGGATGCCGCATTGTTCGGCGGCCTCGACGACATTGGCGCGCAGCCGTTCGATGCCGGGCTTTGCCACCTGCGTGTGCTGGGTAATGACCGGCTGCAGGACGCCGGCGCCCATCTCGACCGCCTTCTGCACCAGATAGTCGAGCCGACCCTGCTTAAGCGGCGCAAAGCAGTAGACGAGATCGGGCAGCGGAGGCTGCGGCCGCTGCAATGCCAGCACCTTCAGCCGCACCGTCTTTTTGGACCTGGCGGCGATAGAAGCCGACCATTCGCCGTCGCGGCCGTTGAACAACAGGATTTCGGCGCCCTCGCCGAGCCGCAGCACATGCATCAGGTAATGGCCCTGCTGCGGGCTCGCCTCGAACTCGATATCCGGTCCGAGGTCGTCCGGCACGAACAGCCGCTGCATCTTGTAATTGGCGCGCATCGCCGAGGAATGGGCGAGCCGGCTCTTGGCGTCAAGTCTCGGCCGACGGATGCCACACTGGCAAATAGCCTTGCCTCAGCACGGCAACGGTGGTCGCCGGCGTGAGCAGGCGGATTGGACGGTCGGCAAAACCGCCGAACCCCACGGGATCGCCGTCCACCGGATCGCCCCCCACACGATCACCATAGCCTGCGAACGACCAGCGCAGCGCCTTGCCGCCGCGCATCGCATAGGCATTGCCGTCGTCCGCAACCATGGCGCCGTCCGGCAACCCGGCAAGCTCTTCTACGGATACGACCGGTGCCTGCCCACCCGACGCCGGCCGCTCCCTATGCAGCCGCTTGTCGACCTGCGGTGCGCGCGGCGCGGCAATGCCGAAGGCCATGCCGAAGCGCCGGACGAAGTCCCTGGCCCGCTCGCGCCGGCAGAAGAAGCAGGGCCGATGCCCGGCCGAGAGTGCGGTCACCTCGTCCAGGAAAAACAATTCGGTCCAGCCGGCCTTGCCCACCGATTGGTCGTCGCTTTGCCTGTTGCGGCCCATCGGTTCGCGCCGCACATCGCGGAATCCGCATACGCAGATGATCCAGGCCTGCAGCGCCCAGCGCTTTTTCAGCAGCGTCTTCGTTTCGGGGTCATGGATGATGCCGCGATTGCCCATGAACAGGCCGCGCTCCGGCACGGCGTGGATGACGCCGAACGGGTCGACCCGATTCTGCAGTGGCATAGCTTTCTCCCCGAATACGTATCTTGGCCGGAATGACGGCGGCATGATATCGCTCGTCGCATCGTTTTCATGTCAGCAGGTTTTTCGATGCGGGTGCTGGTGGTCCAGAATTTCGACAGCGAGGGCCTTGGCCAGATCGGCGCAGCGCTTGTCGAGGCAGGCGCCGATATCGATCTGCGCCGGCCCTATGGTGGCGAGATGCTGCCGCAGGACAGCGCTGCGCACGACGCCATGGTCGTGCTCGGCGGCGCCCAGAATGCGCTGGACGACGAGATCTGCCCGTATTTTCCTGAATTGCTCGACCTGACGCGCGATTTCGCCGGCAAGGATCGCGCCGTGCTCGGTATCTGCCTTGGCAGCCAACTGGTGGCGCGCGCCTTCGGCGGCGAGAACCGGATCGGCGGCGCCTCGGAATTCGGCTGGCACAAGGTCTCGCTCACGCCGGCGGCGACGGCCGATCCGGTGCTCGCAGCGCTGCCCGAAAATTTCCTGATCTTCGAATGGCACGACGACACCTTTGTCTTGCCCGAAAATGCCGTGCGGCTCGCCGGCAACGAAGTCGCCGAGAACCAGGCGTTTCGCATCGGCCGTGCCGTCTATGGCTTTCAGTTCCATTTCGAGGCGGACGGGCCGATGGTCCGCGACTGGAGCGCATCCTTCGCATCGCTCATTGCCGAGCGGCACCCGGACTGGAGCGATCGGCTCGATGACGAAATGGCCCGCCACGGAGCGGCTGCCGACGCCGCCGGGCTGGCCATCGCCCGCGCCTGGGTGGCGACGATCTGATCAGTCAGTACCGACGTTGCATATTTGGCACGCCGGCAAAAATCCGCTGTGGACAGCATGTTTCGTGCTTGGCTTGTGACCGCCCGCCACCCTAGAAGGCACGCGCTCTGCATCATCCGTGCAACGCGATGAACCTTTTGGGTCACCCGCGCGACACATCGCCGATACAGAACATGCCTAAAAGCAGCGAAATCGTCGAAACTTTGAGACGCTTTTCCGTTTCAACCCATTCGTAACCCACCCCGTGCACAGATGCAGAAAGCCTAACCAAGAGATGACGTCCGTGAAAGCAGCGCTTCTGTCCTTTGTCATGTTGTCGGCCATCTTCTTGTGCGGCCTCGGCACCTATGCCGGCGACGCAGCCAACAACCACAACGCCGTCGACGGCTACGGCGTCACCGCCGCGCTTCGCTAAGCGCTTTAACCCCTCTCGCCTGACACCACCAGGATACGCTTGTCGGCTCCGTCGACGACGAGCGCGCTGAGGTTTCCCGTCTGGTAGGCGAGCGTGTCGATATTGACGCGGTTGACCATCACCTCGGCCTCCGGCACCGGCGTGTGGCCATGCACCACGATTTTTGGATGCAGGCCGGAATGAGTGTGGAAGACATCGCGAATCCAGATCAGGTCCTGCGCACTCTGACTTTCCAGCGCAATGCCCGGCCGGATGCCGGCATGGCAGAAGAAGAAGTCGCCGAAGGTCAGTGAGAACGGCAGCGACTGCAGGAACTCGACATGGCTTTTCGGCACGGCCTCGACAAGTGCTGCATGGCCTTGCCGCAGTGCCGCCTCGGACCTGCCGAACCACGCGCCGCCACCTTCATTGAGCGCTACGCCATAGGATTGCGCGGTCTGGATGCCGCCGTAGCGCATGAAAAGCCCGTCCGCATCGGGAGTGTCGAGGAAGTCGAGGAAGCCGATGTCGTGGTTGCCGGCGAGCATCAGGTGGCGCGGGTCGCGTTTTCGCACTTCGATCAGGAAATCGATGACGCCCTTGGAGTCCGGGCCGCGGTCGACATAGTCGCCGAGATGGACGACACGCCAGTCGACCGGCCGCGCCTGGCTGATCTCGGCCGCAATCCGGCGGTACATGGCGGCGAGCAGGTCGAGCCGGCCATGCACGTCGCCGACCGCATAGATGCGCATGCCTTCCGGTCCGCGCGCGTCGAGAAAGTGGATGCCGAGGGCAGTCAATGCTTCCATCTCCGTGATCATGCCGCCACGGGAGTCTAACGCCGAAGCTGATCCTTGCCCATGTCAGTCACCAGACGCTTTCCGCACAGTGCCAGCGTTATGTCCATCTCCTTGCGGATGATTTCCAAGGCTTTGGTGACTCCATCCTTGCCGAGCGCGCCGAGGCCGTAGAGGAAAGGCCGGCCGATATAGGTGCCCTTGGCGCCGAGACACAGCGCCTTCAACACGTCCTGGCCAGAGCGGATGCCGCCATCCATATGCACTTCGATCGTGTCGCCGACCGCGTCGGCGATTTCTTCCAGCACCGAAATCGACGACGGCGCGCCGTCGAGCTGGCGTCCGCCATGATTGGAGACGATGATCGCGTCCGCGCCGGTCTTGGCCGCCATCAGCGCGTCCTCCTTGTCGAGGATGCCCTTCAGGATCAGCTTGCCGCCCCAGCGCTCTTTGATCCAGGCGACGTCCTTCCACGACAGATGCGGATCGAATTGCTCCGTCGTCCACGACGACAGCGAGGTGAGGTCGCCGACGCCCTTGGCGTGGCCGACGATGTTGCGAAAAGTCCGGCGCTTGGTGCCGGCCATGCCAAGGCACCAGCCCGGCCTGGTCGCCACCTGCCAGACATGCTTCGGCGTGAAGCGCGGCGGCGCCGACAGCCCGTTGCGGATGTCCTTGTGGCGCTGGCCGAGGATCTGCAGGTCGAGCGTCAGCACCAGCGCCGAGCACTTCGCCGCCTTCGCCCTGTCGATGAGACTGAGGACGAAATCCTTGTCGCGCAGCACATAGAGCTGGAACCAGAACGGCTTCCTGGTCACCGATGCGACATCCTCGATCGAGCAGATGCTCATCGTCGACAGCGTGAACGGCACGCCGAATTCCTCCGCCGCCTGCGCCGCCAGCATCTCGCCGTCGGGGTGCTGCATGCCGGTCATGCCGGTCGGCGCCAGCGCCACCGGCATCGCCACCTTATCGCCGATCATGGTCGATTCCAGCGAGCGGTTGCTCATGTCGACCAGCACGCGCTGGCGGAACTTGATCTTTTGGAAATCCTCCTCATTGGCCCGGTAGGTGCTTTCGGTCCATCCACCGGAATCGGCATAGTCGAAGAACATCTTCGGCACGCGGCGGCGCGCCAGGTCCTTGAGATCGGCGATGGTGAGGATCATGCTCATGGGCTTCCCGCTGATGGTTCGCTAATTCGTCGCAATTCTTGGCCGGCGCTCACGAGCGTTTCCGTGCCGGCTCGCTGTCGCCGGCTTCGGAGCGCTGCATCAGCCTCAGCCGCGACACGCGTTGCCAGTCGCCGCTGCGCTCGGCCTCGGCCATGGTGCGTTCGACATGGGTGATGTGGTCCATCGCCGCCTGCCGTGCGGCCGCCGGATCGCCGGCCTTGACCGCTGCGTAGATCGCCCGGTGCTGCGAAAGCAGCGCCTCGCGCGCGCCCGGCACGTTGAACACCAGGAGCCGGTTCTGGAACACGCCCTCCGACAGCAGCCGGTAGCACGAGCGCAGCGTGTGCAACAGGATGATGTTGTGCGCGCATTCGCAGATCGCGTGGTGGAACTCGACGTCGATTTCCGCCTCGTCGTCGAAATTGCCGGTCCGGTGCGCCTCGTCCATGCGCGCCATGATGCGGTCGAGCAGCGCCAGGTCGTCTGATGTGGCGCGCCGCGCCGCGTACTCGGCCGCCACCGCCTCGATCTCGCGGCGGTATTCCAGATAGTCGGTCGCCGCCTTGCGATGCATGGAGATCAGGTCCGTCACCGGCTTGGTGAACAGCTGGCCGATGACATCGGCGACATGGGTGCCGCCGCCGGGCCGGGTCGTCAAAAGCCCGCGCCCCTCCAGCGCCTTCAGCGCATCGCGCAGGATCGGCCGCGACACCTCGAACCGGCGCGCCAGCTCGCGCTCGCCCGGCAGCCTGTCGCCGGTGCGCAGAACGCCTTCGAGGATCAGACTCTCGATCTGCTGCACCACCTCGTCGGCGGTGCGGGAATGCTCGATCCTGGAGAAAATGTCGCTCAACGGGGATGGCCTGGGGGATTGAACCGGTGTCGCGCAGGATAAAGCCTGTGTCGGCAACTGGTCAAATTATTTATCCAGTTCGCCCACTTGGCCGGGTCCGACGTCGTCCCGGCATATCGCTTTCGGCTAATTTGTCGTTTGCGTGCCCCGGCAATAGGCTCTAGAGGGACGCGAGTGCACCAGGCCCGGGGGGCCAGCCGTGGCAGATGACCCGTCGAATCCAAAATTCCAGCCGCGCGTCGAGGGCAGCGTCATGGGCTTTCCCGCGCATGAGGGACGGCCTGGCGCGCTCGGCGAGGTTCACGCCCGTCCGCATCCGCTGGTCGAGAAGCCGCGCGTGCTGGTGCAGCTTTCGTTCATGACCGAAGCCGGCTCCGGCGTCGACCAGGCAGTGCTTTCCGAACTGTCGCGGCGCCTCGGCATCGCCGCGCCTGACCCTCATGCCCGCCACCACGCGATGAAGTGGGGCAAGGGCTCGCTGCGCTGGGAGCGGCATACGGAATTCTCCACCTATCTATGGGAAGGACCGCTCTCGGAGAGCGGCCAGCGCCAGGAAGGTTCGCCTTTCGGCAACGGCTTTTCGCCGCCGGGAACGGTGATTTCCGGCATCAGGCTCGAAATCCGCAAATGGACGCAGGCGAGCGAAAGGCTGATCGCCGGCTTCGACCCGACCAGCCTGTGCTATTCGCTGGTCGAGCGCGGCAACGCCGCCATCGTCACCGATTTCCGCCAGGACGGTGACGGCATGACCCGCATGCTGGTGCTCGACCGCGGCCTGACGCCGGCACGCACCGGCGCGCTGGCGCAGCGGCTGATCGATATCGAAACCTACCGCACGCTGGCCATGCTTGGCCTGCCGCTGGCGTTGATGCTGTCCGGTCGCGCGCGCCGCATCGAAGACCGGCTGGCGCAGACCACATTGGAAATGAAGGTCGCCGAAACCCGCGACAACCAGACGCTGCTTGCCGACCTGACCGAGCTTGCCGCCGAACTGGAGGCCGATGCAGCCTCCAGCCTCTATCGCTTCGGCGCCAGCCGCGCCTATGACGGCATCGTCCGCGAACGGCTGGAGGCGCTGGAGGAAGAGGCGGTGCCCGGCTACGACACCTGGGGCGGCTTCCTGCAGCGCCGCGTCGCCCCCGCCATGCGCACCTGCCGTTCGGTCGAGGAGCGTCAGGCCAATCTGTCGACCAAGCTCACCCGCGCCACCACGCTGCTGCGCACCTGGGTCGACGTCGAGGTCGAGAAGCAGAACCGCGATCTGCTGGCGTCGATGAACAACCGCGCCCGCCTGCAGTTGCGGCTGCAGCAGACGGTGGAGGGTCTCTCGGTCGCCGCCGTCTCCTACTACGTCGTCGGGCTCATCGGCTACCTCGCCAAGGGCGCCTCGGTCTTCGGCCATGCCGTCGCGCCCGAGGTCGTCACCGCCGCCTCGGTGCCGCTCGCCATCCTGCTGGTCTGGTGGGGCGTGCGCCGAGTGCGCCGCCTCCACTCCGAACCCGCCAAGCCGGCAGGCGAGCAGTCAGGCAATCTCCCACCTTGAGGGGGAAATGTCGCCGAAGCGGCCAGAGGGGGGTCGTATCGCATAGAGCGCCAACCTCGTTTCGCGGCGGGACACGACGTTGGCGATTTGCGTTAGACGACCCCCTCGGGGGGCGCGGGCGGGCCCCCCCCCCCCAGGGGGGGGGGGCTGACACACCACACCCCCCCCCCCCCCCCCCCCACCCCCCCCGGGGGCCCCCCAAACCCCAATCCCAACCCCGGCCCTATCATATCCCCGCGCGCCCCGCCCCCCCCCCGCCCCCCCCCCCCCAAACCCCCCCCCCCCCCCCCCCCCCCCCCGCCCGGGCGCCCCCCCCCCCCCCCCCGGGACCGGGATCGGGAA